>SOHZ01000388.1 GCA_004377365.1 Anaerolineales bacterium
CCAAGCTGCTCTTCACTCGTGAAAACGCACTATGGAACTTTCCGAGAAAGCTAATACCCATAAGGAGGTAGTAGCCCATGAGCGCCGATAGCTCCGAAACCCGAAAGCCCCGTGCATTCAAGATCACCGAGGCCGAAAGCGGTGCCGCTTTCCCTGTGCGAGTCATCCCGCGCGCCAGCAGAAATGAGGTGGAGGGCATTACAGGCAATGCTCTCAAGGTGCGGGTGACGGCCCCACCAGTCGAGGGCGCTGCTAACAAGGCCCTTATAGAGTTGCTGGCCGAGCGGTTGAAGGTACGGAAGAGCCAGATAGAAATCGTGGCTGGCCAAACCTCTCGGCACAAGATGATCTCCGTAGTTGGCCTGGGACCCAGCGAGGTGGAAGCGCGCTTGTTTGAGAAGGAATGAGAATCTGCCGCGCTAAATTCAGTCAGTCAGGGTGGTTGGTGGTTCCCCTCTTGGGTGTTGCTGACCTTCCCGAAAGCTACAAAGATGCGCTAGCAGGTGTGATGGGCACTTTTCAGGCGAGTTTTTAGCCAATTCGTTGTACCTGAAGCTTTCGGGAAGATTTGTTAACTAACAACACTTGATAGGGGGACTACCAGCAACTCAAAGCCCCCTTCACTTCAGGTCGTGAAGGGGGCTCGTCGTTTCGCACGAGGACAACAGATCTACCGATTCGGATGCGGACTATCAGCCCGCCGCTATCTCCTGGCGCAGCTTGTTGAGGTCGAGGCCCCGGGGATCCGTCTTGCGTCCTGGCGAGACTTGGTAGTGCCCGACGATGTCTTCCGTCGAGACGTTGTACTTGTGAACCAGAGCTTGACATAACTTGACCAGAGACTGATATTGGGCCTCTGGATAGGGGTCCTGCCCATCGTTCAGGTTCACCAACTCGATGCCCAGACCATAGTCGTTGACGTTGGGCACCTCGCGCCATTCGCTCCTGCCAGCGTGCCAGGCCCGGTCCTCATCTTTGACCATTTGCACTATTCTCCCATCTTTGCCTATCACGTAATGAGCGCTGAGATAGGCCGTGGGGTTCCGAAACCAGGAGAGCACACCGGTCAGGGTGCTGTTGGCTGTGGCATGGACCACGATGGTCGTTATGTGGTCGGGGTCAGGCCGCTCGTTAAAGTGGGGCGATGGAACCCAGGGGATATTCAAATCCTCCAAGGTCGGAGGCTCCACAGGAGGGGGAGGGGGTTCCGGTGTCGGCGGAGTCAGGGGTGGGATGCGCAACACCTGGCCGATGAAAATGCGGCCCGGATCCTCCAGGCTGTTGTATTCGGCGATGATGGGGTACTTGGTGGCATCGCCGTAGAACTCTTTGGCGATCTTGCTTAGAGTATCGCCTGCCTTGACGGTGTAGGTCTGGTAGGCCGGCTCGGGCTCCGGCTCCGGCACAGGCGGAGGTACAGGGGGTTGCACCGGCGGTGGGCCCACCCAGTCGGTCAGGAGTTTTGTCAGGATGCTTTCCACCGTGTGGCCTTGGCCCTGGGCTCTGACCTTGGCCCTCTCGTAAAGGTCATCATCAACTCGAATTGAAACCGTCACATCGCTCATAATGCCGTCCTCCTTTTTATTTATTTCAGCCTTTCCTCCCCACCAAAATCCCGATACATCGTCAGCCCGGAGAGCACCTCTCTGTCTTCAGCGCTCAACTCATCCTGGACCATCTTGACCAGATAAAGAGCCAGGCCAGGGCCGATCATAAAGCCCTGTCCGCACATCCCAACGGCGTTGATGTAACCCTCCAGTTCCTTCACCTTACCCACGATGGGTAAACCGTCAGGCGTCATGGGGTACAGCCCCCGCCAGACCCTTCTCACTCTGAGATTGGCCAGCCTGGGCATGAGGTCAATCATCCGCCTGGCAACCATGGGCAGGAAAACCGAGGTCTCCCGCGTGTCTTCCCCCCAGATACTGGGGCTGGGGGTGATGCAGAAGACGATCTGGTTTGTGTGGTGCTGGTAGAAATAGTAGTTGGCCGAGCCTTCAGCCGGCCTGATGTCAACGACCATGGGCCCCAGGAAACGCTCCACTGGCTCCGTGATGCCGGCTTCGTGGCAGTCGGACCGCACCGGCACGTCCAGCCCGGCCATGTTGGCTACCTTCTTGGCCCAGGGACCGGCGGCGTTGATGACACAATCCGTTCCGTATTCGCCTTTCGCGGTCTTGACGCCGCGGACCTTGTCTGCGTTGACCACGATGTCCGTCACCTCTTCGTCGAAGTGGAACTCGGCCCCCCGCTCCCTGGCCCTTCGATGGAAGGCGTGGGTAGCCAGGAGAGGACAGGCACTGCCATCGTCGGGGCAAAAAGTGCCCCCCCGCAAGCCCTCTGGGTTGAGATCGGGTATCACCTCCAGCAACTCGTCCTTGTCCAGCCAGTTGATGTTCAGGCCATATTGTTTCTGGACCTCAATCAACTCCTTCAGGGTCTCCTCATCTTGCTCCCGGTAGGCCACAAAACTGTAGCCGCCCTGGACCCAGCCGATGTGGTCACCGTACTCCTCCTGCCAGGTGGAAAAGATCTCTATACTTTTCAGGCAGATGCTGATCTTGGCTTTGTCAGAGTGGGTGGCCCGTATGCCACCGATAGCCGCCTTGTTAGCACCCTGGCCTACACTGGGCAGTGTGTCAATGACAAGGGTACGGACTCCCTCTTTGGCCAGGAAGAAAGCAGCCGGAGCGCCGATGCTTCCGGCCCCAATGATGACCACCTCAAAGTTCTTCCTATTCATGACTGCCTTCCTCCGCCTCGCAGAAGACACCCAAGGGCACTTCCATGAAAAGCGGCCGGTGCACGTTCTCCACGATTTCACCCGCCGCGATGCCTTCTTCCTTGAATATCCTCTTGATGAGGTTGGCGCAGGTCTTGGACCCGCAGGCCCCCATCATGGCGCGGGTCGGGAACTTGATAGCGTTCATGTCCGTGAAACCCTCTCTGACGAACTTTCTGATCTCGCCAGCGGTGACCCGCTCGCAGCGACAGATGATCACGTCATCGGTCAGCCTCTCCACGTAGTGGTCCATGGGTTCGGTGATCTGTTCCTCCTGGACCCGGATGCCAGCCATCCTTTTAGCAATCTCCTTGGGAGCTTTCACCCCGACCAGTATGGTTCTGTCGTTGGCCTTGACGTTCCTCACCCTGACCACCTCCACGTTGCCCAGAACCTGCCCCTCCATGTCCAGGACAGTGACCACATCGCCCACAGCGATGGTATCCTCGATGAACTCGTAGGGGATGGTCACGGTGGGATAGGCGGGGTCCTTACGGTAATCCACCAGGGTGATAGCCAGGCCCGGACAGATGGCCACGCAGCGCACGCATCCAGTACATTCTTCCCCTACGTACTGTGGCAACTGACGTATGTCATCCTCTTCGATCACAATACACTCCTGGGGACAGACCGAGACGCAGGGGTTGCAGGGTATCTCCTGGACACAGTGCAATACGGGGAACACTCCCTCCGCCTCTGGCGGTAGGGATTCGGTGATGGTCTCGCCTGGCTTCGATTTCAGGATTTCGGCTGTCTTGAGCCAGTCGGGCGGTATCTCTCCCACCTCCCGGCCCAGTTCCCTGGCGATCTCCAGCCCTCTGATCTTGCCCGTGAACATGGCCGCTGAGGCCTCGGCGATCTCTTCGGCGTCGCCAGCGGCGTAGGCTGTCATCCCGAATTCCCAGGCCTTCCGGTAGAACTCGTCCACCGGATCCAGGCCCACGGCAATCAGAACGGTATCACATTCAAAGGACTTTTCTGTGCCCGGAATCGCCTGAAAGTCCTCGTCCACCTGGACGATGGTCACCGACTCTACGTTGTCCTGACCGTTGGCGCTGAGGATGGTGTGGGAGGTGTAGACAGGCACTCCGAAGCGGACCTGTTTGTCTTGGTGGACCTTGTAACCGCCGCATTGGGGCATCACTTCCACCAAGCCCACCACGGCGATGCCGGCCTGGAGGGCGTGGTAGCCAGCGATGAGGCCCACGTTCCCCCCGCCGACGATGAACAGTTTTTCGGTCGGCTTGACCAGGTCCCTGTTGACCAGGGTCTGGAAGGCCCCGGCTCCGTAGACCCCAGGCAGGGTGTTGCCCTTGAAAGCCAGAGACTTTTCCCGGGCCCCGGCGGCTACCAGCAGGACGTCAGGCTGTATGAGTACGTACTCCTTGCCATGAGCCTTGCCCTGAGCAAAGTCGAAGGGATGGTCGAATGGTTTCCCGTCCCGCACCACACCGACCTTCTGGTCACTGAAGACAGCCACGGCCGCAGTGTTGAGCCAGTAGGCGACGCTTTCGTACTGCTGGAGCTCCTCTTCCAGTTTGGTGGCGATGTCAATGCCCCGCGTGCCCGCGTAGCAGGCCTCTATGGAGCCGAAGAACTTGTGGGTCTGTAAAACAAGCTTGCCGCCCAGCCTGTGCTTGTCGTCGACGATGAGGGTCTTGACGCCCAGCTTGCCCAACTCGATGGCCGCCGAGAGGCCCGCCGGTCCGCCGCCGATGATGAGGCACTCTACCTCTACTTCCTCGACGTCACCGAACTTGGGAACCTCCTTCACTGGCGGCAGCTTTGGGTCTCCGTCAACGGGTTCAACTCTCACTCCAGGCGTCACCTGCACCATGCACGACTTGACGGGTAGCCCGTCGGCGATGACCATGCATTGGGCGCATTGGCCGTTGGCACAGAACATGCCCTGGGGGGCGCCGTCCTTCTGGTGATAGCCGAAGATCCTGAGGCCGTTCGCGAAAAGGGCCGAGGCGATGGTCTCGCCCTCTCTCGCCAGAAGCTTTTCCCCCTTCCAGTAGAACTCGATGGCCTCCCTCTCGTCCACTGGAAGTATGGGGTGTTCTTGAACCCTGTACTCTTCTTTCATTGAATCCTCCTTGATTCAAAGAGAGTGTTATATCAAGTCCGAGCTATTGACATTCGGCCCTTATTGGTCCCAAAGGGAGAGTTGGTGATTGTCTCTCGTCCTTTCTGGCAGTTCGTCCAGCGGAGCCGCATCAATGGCTCGATTGGCCAACCTGTCCGCCGCTCGATTGTATCCACGCTCAATGTGTTCGATGCCCACCACCTTGTACCTGGCCAGAAGTCTCTGGGCTTTATTTCTCAGCGGTTTCAAAAGAGGGCTCTTGACTTTGTATTCTCCCTTGAGTTGGTGCACCAAAAGCTCGGAATCCAACCGGACCTGGACAGCATCCGCCTGATACTCAGCCGCCGCCTCCAGGCCCTGGATCAGAGCCATGTATTCCGCCTGATTATTGGTTTTCCGGCCGACGAACCGGGACACTTCTTTGAGAATCCGGCCCCGTTCGTCTTCGATCATCACACCAATGCCGGCCGGGCCGGGGTTGCCCCGCGCTGCCCCGTCAGCGTAGATGACTAATCGTCGTACCATTGACATTATTCCCCTGATAGGTTATACTATAACTAATCCATTTATTGGAGGTGGATGGCCGTAGGGTCATCGGAATGCCCCGAAAGGGGCATTTTTCTTTGGTGGAGATTCAGATCATTGGGATCGTCAGCGTGAACCAAGTCGTGGTTGCCGACCTCATCTATGTAGATGCGGTAGAGGCTCATTCTCCCTCCACTGTCGCCCATGCTCTATACCACAATCAGAGGATGGGGACTTTTTCTGGCTCATTCGTCTCCTCGGGCTGCCGCCATCATCTCCTCGACCTCACCCCACATAAACGCCAGTGCAGCGTAGGCTTGTTGTTGTGTCTTCTCATCCAGGTGAAGGATATTAGTATATTGGCCCGATGGTTTAAAGGGCGCTACCTCGCTCAGCCGTCGGCGGAATTCGGCCTGACCAGTGTCAAGCGACCAGTTGCCTGTATATACCTGGAATTCGTCAGGAGGAAAGCCGTACATGACCGTAACAGGCGGTTCCAGCGGCATCCGCACCGAAAAGCCTTTGTAGCCCCAGTAGAAGATCATGCCTCGCTCCTCAGCTTCATTCAGCATCCGCTCGAAGAAAGTTGCTGCCGGAGGCATACAGGCAGCCAAAAAGGTAGTACGGTCAATGGGACCGCGGGTGGGTGTTGGCGGCCGACGCTCCGGCCCGTAGCGCACGCCCCTTGGCACGATCAGTTGTCGGCCCGCCGTCTCAAAGACGTCGATCTCTACACCGTAGAGCGGGACGTTCAGGCAGAAGTTGACGTACTGGAGCAGGTCGCGTGACAGCCTATCCATCAACCCGCTGGCGACGACCAGCAGCACATGCTGGCCGTTCGCCAGGTTCTCCGCAAGCGTGGCTTCAAAAGTGTCGTAGTCCCACTCTTCCCCGCATAGTTCCTTAAAGATTGGCTCCAAACCCTGCCGCAGCGACTTAACATCCTTCACCTGTTCGTCCTCACAGGCGTCGGAATGCCAATACCACAGCACCATCGCCTCAAACTCCTTGAGAGTGGGCGCGGTTCGCCACAAACTGGCCCCGTAGTCGAGCACCTGAGCTACTACCTGTCGCCGAAGCTCGGGATTACGCGAAAGTTTAGTCTCGACGATGATCACCCGGCCCTCAGCGTCCAACAGGAGCAGGTCAATTGCCCCCACAGGCAAGGGCGTTTCCCGCCCCACCACTACGACTTCGCCCAAGTCGAGGTCGGCGACGGGAATGACCTCGGGGTTTCGCTTGAGAGCCTCCTGTAGTGCTGTCTCAGCATCGAAGTCGCTTTCCTCCAACACTACAAACTCGTCACCATTTTTTAGCAGTGCCTTACGTTTCATTAATCTTCTCCTTCGTCAACCCATAAAACTCGTACACCAGCGCGTGGACCTGCGGCTTTCACGAGTCAAGTGTCAGGCGTAGTGCGTTGGGCATCTTGGCCCGAATGCGTGCTATTACTTCTCCTTCCGAGATTTCGGGCGGACGCCCCAGGCTCAATATCCTCTCAATACCCCGCGCATCAGTGCTTTGGCGTGTGCTCAAGATGATTTGGTACTCATAGTTCAGCGGTACACAATTGTAGAGGTGAAAGTGCATCGCATCGTGGGACGCAGCGGAGTGAATGTGGTCAGATTGAAACTCGCGCGTGATATAGTCAAAGAACTCGGTCTGTGTCACCAACACCAGTTTCTTCGCCAAGGCTTCAAATGACCCAACCTTGTGATGCAACTGCATCAAAATGGTCTTGGCGGACATCTTCCAGTTGATGCCATAGCCATACTTTATCCCCAACTCTCCCGCCGACAAAGCTTCACGGGCTGCCCAGATTCCCCCCGACCCGGTTGTGTCCAGCGATTGAATCTCTAACCCGGCAAAATCAACAATGGCACCATCGCGCTCGGCGACGACGAAATAGTCCACGTTGCCACCGGGCATGGGGATCTCGGGCACGACAAAGAACCGTTCTCCACCGGACAGTAACGGCACAACGTCCAGGAAAGTCTGGTTGCGTTGGAGGAAGCGGTGGGGGCAGACGATCAAGCGACGTTGTTTGAAACCCAGGATACACGCGCCGATGGTTTGCTGTGGGTCGCTTTTGCGCTGCTTCACGCATCTGCGGTCAAGATAGGGACAATGCTGACTTGTGAGGACGGTGTTCCAGTCCTGCGTAGATTCCACGTTATGGCCGTAAAATTCGAGGGGACGTTTATGGCTCATCATAAATCTAATTCCAGTTGATAACTGGCGGTCTGTGCTGCTGTTTGCGCAATGCGCTCACGTGCCACTTGTAAATACTCTTCGCTAGCGTCAATCCCAATGCCCCGACGGTGCAATTGTAGCGCCGCAACTACCGTCGTTCCCGTGCCGACAAAGGGGTCAAGTACAATGCCACCGGGGGGACAGGTCGCTTTGATGGGACGCTCGCATAATTCGACCGGATAAACGGCAAAGTGGCTATCTGTGCGCCAGCGGTCTTCCGGGATCACTCGCCACACATCGCCGGGTTTGGTGCCTTTTTTGTGATAGGGTAAGATGCAAAAGCCGTGCTTTTGCATCTCGTCGGCGCGCCCGGAATACCTGGGCGAATCCGAGTGCGCTGTGCGTTGCGTGCCTCGGATGATCATTCGAAAGTCGGGCATCTCGCCGCTTTCGACTTTGCGCAATGCCTCGTCCAATGCGGCCAACGCCGCTCTTTTTTCGTCATCGGATAGCTCCGTGCTTTGTTGAATCTGACGCCGATACTTGACGCCGCTGACACCGGTGGGGGTCACAATCTGCCCGTTTTTATAATAGGGTTGCCCGGGTGGGTTGCGGATGGGATCCAAATCGTAGTAATATTTCTCTTGTTTCACGAGATGAAAGACAAACTCGTACAAGTTGCGCAATTTGTCTTTGGCGTTACAGGGGTTGCCCTTGACCTTGTCCCACACGATAGCGTTACGCAAAATCCACCCTCTCTCCTGAAGTGCCAGCGCGACGCGCCAGGGGACGCCGCTCAGATTCTTGCCGCGATACGTGTCGCCAATGTTGAGCCACAATGAGCCATCATCGCGCAGAACGCGCCCGGCTTCTTGCATAATCGAAACCAGGTGCGTCACGTATTCTTCCACGGTCGGCTCGTTGCCCAGAACGCTGTCACTTGCATACTCGCGCTGCTTCCAATAAGGCGGGCTGGTCATCACCGTATGCACGCACGCAGGCGGAAACTGGCGCAACATGGCACCCGCATCTCCGTGCAGCAATAAATAGCGTGCCTCAGACGACGGTGATAGGAAAGAAACTATTGAATCGCGCATCAAAACTCACCCTCCACGTCCTGCATTATTTTCATTTCGTAATAGGCCTTAAAAAACGAGTAACCCTTGGCTTGACATTTACGCCATCATGCGCTAAAATAGATATAGATGGGCGAGCGGCTCTGGGCCGCCGTAAGGGGCGCTAAAGCGTCCGCCTATCATCAGCCTTATTTGGAGCCTCCATTTCTTGGGGGCTTTTTATTTTTTATTTTCTGGTAGCTTGATCAGCTCAATTTGACAATTTGCTTGATAAAGTCTATACTATATCTATCAGGCCAGGTGTTGAATGAAAGCCGCTACATTTCAGTGGGACGAACAGAACGTCGAGCACGTCGCCCGTCATCGCGTTGAGCCCTTCGAGGCCGAAGAAGTCTTGGATGATGACCCTCTTATCCTAAAGACCAGCGACGACAGGTACCTGGCCTACGGTCAAACAGACGCAGGACGGTATTTACTGGTTGTGTTCGTCTGGAAATCTCGTCACACCATCCGCGTCATCACGGCCCGCGACCTTACCCGTGCCGAGAAAAGTCGGCTGAGACGCCGAAGGAGATAGAAATGTCCGAGATTCCAACATTTAAGAGCGATGCAGAAGCCGCTGAGTGGTTCGACACCCACGACACCGCGCCCCAGATGGATAGGCTGGAGCAAGTCCAAGAGCGGATTCAGATCGTCCGCACGCGAAAGCGTCCTCCGCGCAAAGCGGTTGGGCTGCGTCTTCGTGTAGATCATCTGGAGGCGATCAAACAGGTTGCCGAGCACAAGGGCATCCCATACCAGACACTGATCCAAATGTGGTTGGTCGAAAAGTTACGCCAGGAAGCTCCCGACTTGTTGCACGACTGAGCCCTTCTCTCAAGGAGGGTAAGGGCTTTCACCGCTCCACGTACAAGATACGCTGGCAACTGCTGCAGAAACTCAACGAGTCCCTCGAACGGGCTTGCTGGGCCCGGCTGGTAGGTAACGTCACCCTACAGGCCTGGCAGACTTCCCCCTTGAGAAGGGCTACCGCCCGACCACCTTTTCGACTGTGCAACTCCCTGTACAGAGCCAGGTCCTCTGCCCCTATCATCTCCTCTGCCTTGCCTCGCTCCTTTTTCAGATGAGCCAGTCTCTCTTCCAACTCGCCCCGCTCCTCTGTCAACCGCTTTTGAGTCTGGGTCCATTCGGCTTCGATTTGGGCCAGGCTTGCCTTTTGTCTGTCCACCTCGACTTCGTGCTCTTCGACCTCGACCATGGCTTCTATTTGTCTGTCCTCCAACTCGCCCTTTCTACGCTTGAGGTAGCTGACTTCATTCTGCAAATTGGCCAATTCTTTTGGATTGGTGACGCGACCGCTGTAAAGTCCTTTCTCGACCGAGGTGATCTTGGCGGTCAGGCTCTTTGCTTCCAGTTCGAGATCGCGCAGCGTGGTTTGCCAACGGCTCAGTTCATCTTTGGCCTTCTGCAAAGCATGCCGCGCCTGGCGCAACTCTTCGCTCTCCTCCAGACTAGCTTCCACTTCCTCCAGACGACTTTTTCCGTTACCCATCTCCAGGTCAATGGTCTGCAAGCGGTAAAGCAGGTGAGACCTATTCATCGCCGTTACCTCCTTTTCGTCGCTATTGCACCACTGTTGCACCACTGTTGCGGCACAGGCGGCACAGGCGGCACAGGCGGCACAGGCGGCCCAGGGGAACATACTGGCCCACTAAAAAGAGCCCAATGCCCCAAAGCATTAGGCTCTCACCTGTGGTGGAACAGTGGTAGAAGCGACCTGACAGGCACAGGCTGCTCACACTCAGCTATGTCAACTGGTTTCTTTCCCGAACAATCTCTTCCCTTATCTGGCCCCACCTTCAGTGCCGAATCACACTCTCGGTGCACCGTCTCCGTCTCCTTCGCCAAAATTCGCTACTATTATACCATATTCATTATTTCAGGGCAAGGCTACATAGCACACTTGAGCCCAGAAGACAATGGTTCTGGAAAGTCAAATTGAACTTTCTCAATCGTTCGCGGTAGTAATG
>SOHZ01000387.1 GCA_004377365.1 Anaerolineales bacterium
TCCTTATGGCCACTGCTGCGGCCCCATCACCCAATATCTGATCGAATTCGCTCTTCCCAGCCCCCATCCTACAGTCCGAGGCGACAACGATGACCTCTTCAAGGGATCTACTTTTCACTGCATCTGCAGCTAAGCCCATTGCTATCGTCCCTGCCCTGATAGAATTAGTAATGTCGCTTGTACGCGAGTTCATTGGGAGATCGGCGGCCGCGGCTACAATCGTAGCCGCCTGTTTTTCCCTGTAGGGAGGTGTCGTACTGGCGAAGAACAAACCATCTACTCCTTTGGGGGTGCGTTTGATGCATTCAAGAGTGGCAGCTACCGCCATTGTAAGGCTATCTTCATCGTGCTTCGCCACTGTTCTCTCACCTCCCAGGTCGTTTGTTTTCCAAGCGCGGGCGATTTCATTTCGCCCAAGCCGATAGACAGGGACATAGATTCCAAATGCTGTAATACCGATCACGCCTCTCTTCCTTTTCAAGCGAAACCAACTTGCCTCTTGAGATGTCGTCGAACCTTGCGCCTCGGTGGGATAGTGGAGCGCCGATCATTGCCAACACGGGGGGTACAGCAAGGACTCGAGGGCGACCTTGAATCGGCCTTTGTCATGCCACTCTATGCCTCGTATTTTTCCCAAAAAACGATTTTGTCAAAATCTCTTCGAGGTCTGGGCTTGGGATCCTCATCAGGATAGCCTAAAAGAATCAAAGCTTGCACAAATAGATTATTCGGCAAGTTCATGACCAGGTGAGCATCTTTGGGAGACATAGCTCCCACCCAACAAGTACCCAAGCCCTGATTAACGGCCTCCAAAGTCATATATGCTGCAGCAATAATAACCTGCTCGCCGGCTTTGATAGTCATTATCTGATCGCCCAGACGGTACGGCGCAAACAGATCGCTTCCTAAAACGACATTATCCAAAACCTCGTCTGTCCAGTCCATCACGCCAGCTTCAATCAACTGCTTCAAAGACTCTCTATGCATCTTGCGAGAGAAGGCCTCTGGTACACCACAGCAAACAATTACAACCGGAGCACTACTGACTTGAGGTTGTCCACCGGCAGTATTTGCCAATTCTTCTATTTTAGCCTTATCTTGAACCACAATGAATCGCCATGGTTGCGTGTTGCCCCATGACGGCGCTCGCCTGCCCGCCTCCAACACTTTTTCAATCTTCTCTCTTTCCACGGGCGCCGGCTTCCAATTTCTTATGGTTCTCCTCTTTAGAATTGCCTCTGACACATCCATCTTAGTTCCTCCTTTCACATTCGTCCTATTGTCAGAGATGCGATGCGTCGATGGTCATGGGAGCGCGCTGGCGTACCACGCGCGGCATCCACTGACTAGACCGCCAGGGAGACTACTAACCCGGATATGAGTGTGCCCAAACACTCCATCGCCCACCCTCCCGCAACGTTGCGGGTGACTTTACATCTGAGCCGAAAGAACCATGGCACCTGCCTACATGCAGCTGCCATAGTTATATAAACTTGACAATGCTAAAATTGAGAGAAGACCAACCGCGTTGGGTGTTGATGGAGCAAAACAGCCAATGCGATTGACCTCCTACCCAATTTTGAGATGATGGGGTCACCTTGGAATCTAACATTGTCAAGATACTTGTCACTTTTTTATCTGCCGCCTTTAATGCGATATGTAATATAATAACATATAGTTCGGAGGCTGTCAAGGCCCATAGTCCAGTCCTGGGTGATTACCCACAAGTTACCGAGGACTTGCAAACTCTACCCAACGCGGTATGATTGGGAGTGCAAACAACCCATCAACTGCGGAGAGCGGAGCCATGGATACCATACTGCAAAACCATGCAGTTGCCAACCTGCCAGTGGCCGAGCTTGAGAGTGCCCTGAGCGCATTTGCTGTCTTGGTCACCGTCGCCACGCTAGCGTTCGCCGCACAACACCCGTTCCCTAGGGTTTGGGGTGCAAGGCACCCTAAAGAAAAAGGCCATTCATCCCCGTCTAAAGGACGAGGCATCCTGGCCTATCTCGCGAAAGATCGTTTTCTTTTTTGAGAAGAGACCCGCATTCCCATCCATTGGCTTTCTTGATGATATGGGGGTGCGAAACTTGAGATTCTTAGTACTTCACTCTAGGCTTTCGATAATAATCTCAGCGGCAAGCCGGGCACCTATCCCCGGAAGGAGACCACACTTCTCAAAACCTTTCGCCATCGCGAAGGCCTCCATATTCTCTTCGCTGGCCGCGGGATCCATGTAACGTCCAAATATCACCTCTTCCTGTATCGTAGGGCATATTACAGAACCTACTTCCTCTTCGAAGCGGGGCATAAATTTCCGGGCAGCCATGATAGTTGCACCAACAGCTTCGTAATCCAGCATGTCATCACTGCCAAAATAGAGCCCAAGGGCAATCAGACTCCCGGTTACGCCCCCACACATCCAGCCGGTCCCACCAAAACCAGGAAACGGGGACAAGGCTTTAACAATCTCCATATTGCCCAGACCAAATTCTTCCATCACGGCAAGCGCTGTACTCTTGGCACAATTCTTGAGAATAAAGTTATACTCCTCGGCCCGCCGCTGAACGCGATCGAGGATTTGCTCCTTGTTGGCCAACATCCCTTTCGGATCAAGTTTCTTCTTGGGGATGCCCTCCGCAGCCAGTTTTTTAACTCTGGCTTCAAGGGCTGGCGCATCCCAGTCTCTTTCTGCCAGTTCTTGCACTCTTGCCTTTAGGGCTTCATAGTCTACCATTATGTAACTACCTCCTTAATTCTGCTATCGTGCTGCCATGATAATCTAGCATATCGGTGTGGACCCAAATGACCGGATAAATCATTCGCCAGGCCTTATATCGGCTGCATGTCGAGGGGATAAAAGGCCATTGACAACTTTTTGATGAGAGCGCCGGCAGGTGTATTGGCGATGGCCCCGTCTTCACCAATTGCAAAGAACTTGCCTGTGCTTCTCATCTGATCCCAGTTATAGAAAAACACGGTGGAGACGGGCAGACCGAATTCGCGAAAGGCAAAGATGTATTGATTATCGTCGAACTTGTAGACGGTAGCCAGGTCAACATCGCCTTCACCCCGCAGCGGT
>SOHZ01000516.1 GCA_004377365.1 Anaerolineales bacterium
GCCCCATGCGGTTGAAGGTCCCGGCTTCCTCCACCCGGTCGCCGATCTCCCGGTATGTGTCTGCTGCCTGCTGGTAGGCTGCTTTCGCCTGGTCGTACCGTTTGGCACCCTTCAGCACATCCCCAATGTCACGAATAACTGTTGCTACGTTACCATACTGGTTAAGATGCTCGAACAGTTCTCGCGATTGCTGATACCACTCAATCGCCGCGTCCCAGTGCTGCATGTCCTCTTCTAGCCGGCCTAATCTATTCAGAGCCCAGGCTTCAAGCGTTACATCAGAAAGAGACTGAGCTAGCTTCAGGCTATTCCTGTAGTACTCTTCGGCTGCTTTCCACCACTTTCTCCTCAGATAGATATCTCCCAACCCACGCAATTGCTCACACTCTCTTCTCTGGTCCTTCCTCTTGCGATCAACTGCCAGCGCGTCCTCATAGTACTTGATCGCTTCCTCGAATTGCTCACCCCTCGAGAGGCTGTCTCCCAGGCATCCACACGCTCGTGCAATACACCTGTCGTCTTGGAAGGCTTGCGCCAGCGCCAGGGCCCGTTTATACTCACCTCTCGCCGTCACGGTATCGCCTGCCCGCTCCTTCATCTTGGCCAACTCGATGAGCACCCAGGGTTCCAGTGGCGTATCTGTCGCCTCGGTGGTCAGAGGATCGAGAATCTTGACAGCTTGTTCCCGGTCTCTGGCTACGACTAGCCGTCTGCCATTCAAGTATCTCAGCCACAAGTTAGTCTGAGGTGCCAACCAACCTTCGTGCTCACCAATATAGTCCAGTAGCAAGGACATAGCTGCCGTCTCTTCGCGATAATCCAAATCCCAGAAGAGATTTAGCAGTTTTCCAACAGCAGCCACTTCGTCGAAGACAAACTCGTGATAGATCGCTTCAATTTGCTCATTATCGCCCGGCAGCATCTCGAAGTGCCGGTGTGCCCGTTGTCTGAGTTCCTTGTACCATCCTGGCTTTTCCTTCGATAGATGGCCGATTACTGCCTTGCACGTCAGTTCGTGGAGCCGATAGCCTCGCGTTCCGTGTGGTTCGACAAAAGAGAACTCTACCAATTGCTCGTATACAGAGCCGATTTCGTCGCTCTGTTCTGGCAGCAACGCCCTCAACACATCTTCGTTAAACCAGTGGGGCACCGCCACGGCCAGCGTCGCCTCCCTAACGGCCTGAGACACCCCAGACAGAAGTTGGTCAGTAATGATCCACGTCCTCTCTTCTAGCGTCTCCGCACCAGTGAGCTGTTTCAAGACATCTCGTTCCTTGGCCATTTTACACCCCCACCTGCACCAGAGCGTCCATGTACTCAACAAACAGCTTGGGCAGCCCTCCCATCTGGGAGTGCAACTGCACCAAGTCTGCCTCTGCAATCTTTACCCCTCGCTGTGCCGCATACTCCTTGTAGTCGTGTAGCTGCACTCCCTCCAAGGGAAATCGGTAACCGTGTATCTGCCAGTAGCCGTTTATTTCCGACCATTTTCGTCCACCGATCACAACGATGACTTGCTCTATGCACTTCAGTTTCTCCAAGAATGTCTTCTCAATCCAGTCCTGAAGCATAGGAGCAGCTCGCTCGTACGTATCGAGAAGAAGCACTAGGCGAGGGGTCTCTTTGATCGCCTCCCAGTCTGTAAAGAAACACTCAGTAAGCTCCCGCCGCCGCTCTTCCGATGCCTGTCGCTCCAACCGCTCTCCCCTTCCACGCTGCGCTGAGTATAGAGGGAAACGATGCGATCCGAGCGCGCGCCAGATTCTATCCAATATGTCGTCGAACTCTATCGTGTCACCCCTGAGATCCAACTTTAGACAAGGAACCTGCTGCTCTGTGGCCATACTCTCAAAGGTTCTCATTAACCAAGTCTTGCCCTGACCGTGCCCACCAACCATTAGCATCAAACGATGCTGTGGGTCATCTCCAGCCAACATCCCCTGGAATGTTCGCATTTCTGGATAGCGATCCATCACGGATGGGGCCGCCTCCGGTCTTCGGCCCTCTCTAGACTCCAGGTAGTCGAGGAACTCGAGTATATTCGTACAGCCACTGCGTTCAATCTCCTCAACAACCTTGTCAGGCAGCGTGACCGCTCCACGTTGTGCCCTCACCTCCCGATTCACTTGGATGTCCCTAATTCCGAGTACTTCGCGAAACACTTGAGGATACTGTCCAATGGGAAAATCTGTGCATCGCGCTCCTGCTAAGAAGTCATCGAACAATGGAGTGAAAAAGTCCTTGTATGAGCGTTCGTTGAGCGTCCTCCTGGCCGGTACAACGTCGGTGAGCTGACAATCCAAATAAGGATTCCCTCCCCGATCTCCAATTGTGACATATACGGATGTGGCAAAGTAGTGATTAAGCCAGTGTTTGAGCGCAATGGGGTTCTCAAGGAAATTCCTTGCCCGAATGCGAAATATCTCCTCTGGCGCTCTTTCTTGATAAAAGTCCAGCGCGTCTGCCAGCCGTAGCAACGCTGCCAGTAGGTCTCGTCGCACCTCACCATACTTCGTCTGCCAGGTCTCGTAACACCGGCACTGCTGATCGCGCAAGTTTGCCTTGCGATGCCCACGGCAAATCGCAATCACATGGAACCTGTCTGTGGGGTACAGACGAAAAATGCTATTTCCTTCCTCTGAAATCAGGTAGGCGCTCAGTAGATGATGCACCGCGCGAATCTGGAGATTCACAGGTTTTCCGACCAAGGCGGCCTGGTATTGAGCGCCACTATCGCAGATGTTCTCTTCGCAGAACGCAAGAGACCCCGCCAAGTCAGATAATATCTCTTGCTTGAAGCGCGGCGCGCCGAAAAACATCCCCACATCGTGCAGGTAAGCGGCTGCCACGAGCAGGTAGCTCTCGTATTCCGTCAACGGCGGCTCCAAGTGCTTTGCTAATTGATCCAACAACAGCACCACGTTGTCAGAATGAATCTCGTTATGCAGAGTGAAATCAGGAGCCGTTGGTATCCCTACACTAGCCAATCGTCTCAGTTCATCTCTGACGTCACTTAACCATACGATCCGTGCATCACTGAGTTTGAAGGTCTCTTTCAAGACCTTCGTGACATTGCGCCACGATCCCTCGAATGTCGTTGTTCCTCTCATTGTCTCCACCTGCCTTTCAAGAGACGATAATGGAACACTTCAAGTACCTCAGATACAAGCTGATTGGCTGGCTGTAGTCCGAGGAGACTCACGGACTATTCAGCCTGCATCCACAATCATAGTATAGCATAGTTGAATGTACAAGGCAAGTAGTCATCGCTGACTCACGAATCACCCTCGCGGATGGGCAACCGCCGCGCGCGAATACGGTGGTCAGCCACGCTCAGAGTTGAGCTGTAGGAGCGAATATCGCGAAGCTCCCGTGCCCAGGTCGTACCCGAGATTAGCGTGGCCGCTTCAGGACCCTCCCCCTCCCCACCACCATGGTCAGCCAAGGACAACATACAAAAAGCGGGGGCCAAGCCCCCGCTTGCCTATTCTTCCCAACAGGAACCGGCGCAAGAGGAATCTCTACTGCCCAGGGCTATTGCCAGGGTCATTTGCTCGTTGCTGGTTAGAAGCAAAGATAAAAGCCCATCCAAAGCTTTTGCTCTACCTCACGATTTCATCGAGGGCTAGGCCGTCAACGATCCCGGCTGGAGTGAATCCCAGAAGCCTGGCCACGGTAGGGGCAACGTCTACCACACGTACCGGGCTGATGGTTTCCCCCTCTCTCACACCACGGCCAGCGGCCACAAAGATGCCGTGCATTTCCCCCAGGGCCGAATCGTAGCCCGCACCCCCATAGCAACTGGTCGGCTCGAAGGCTGCCTCCTTGCCTGATTTGTCGGAGAGGACGTAACCTGACTCAGCCTGGACAAAGAGGTCACCTGAGTAGGGCGAAGACAGGTGCAGGCTGCCCATCTCCTGGCGTCTGACGATGCGGGCCAGAACCGGCTGACCGTTGGGATCCCTGACTTCAGACAAGGTCCTGACCAGTTCATCCAGGAGGGCCGGGTATTCCTCCGGCAGCACAACGCCTGGCCGCTCCCGTCCTCTCAGGTTGACATGGATATAGGCCGAGCCCTCAGAGGCCAGGGCCAGGGCCTGGCTGCTGGTCGCGTCAACAGGAAAACCGGGGGACTCCTGGAAGCTCAGGAAGCCAGCCTGCTCCAGAATGGTGTTGAGGTGAACCACGGTGTGGACAGGAGCCAGCCCATGATCCGAGACGACGAAGAGGGTCGTGTCCTGTAAGTCTGTGGCAGTCAGCAATTGGCCCAGGCTGGCATCGGCGATCTGAGCTCCCCGCTGGCGGTAGCCAGCGTACTCTTCAGCCAGTTCCGGCGAGTAACCGGGCTGGCGTTCGTCTACCAGCAGAAACTGGCGGACGACCTCTCCCAGGGAGCTCTGCCCGGTGAGCATCAGGTCCGGCTGGTAGGTGGTGTAGATGTGGATGGCCACCTCCATCATCCAGCGGGACTGGGTCTCAGCCATGGTCAGGTAGTCCTCTGGGGTGATCCAGCCCTGCTGCAAAGCACGGTGGTCGGGAGGAGGTGGAAAGAAGCCGAAAAGTTCGCTCACCTCCCGCAAGAGCTCAACCGGGCTGGCCTGATTGTAGCTGACCTGGCTCTGAAAGACGGTCAGGCTGATGGAGGCAGCGACTGTGATGGGTACGGTTGAGCTGAGGGGATTGGTGAGGCTCATCAGGTTGGAAGCGGTGATCTTGAAATAGGCACCGCTCCTGAGGTGGGGGCTGACGGTGACAGGAGTCCACTGGCCTTCAACCAGTGGGGCGCTATCCCCGTCAACCTCCTTGAACCGGCAGAGGTAAAAAGCGTCATAGTTGGCGATGCCATCATCCCGGGTGTCAACAGCCAGGACGTTGAGGGCCGAGACCAGGGCGTCTTCGTGGCGGTGTCCTGAGCCTTGTCCTGAGCCAAGCCTGCCCTGAGCCCCGTCGAAGGGTCGAAGGGTTGTCGAAGGGGCGGTGATGCGCAGCAAGCCCTCCTGGAGGGGGCTGAAGGAACGGGGAGGGTTCTCCCATCCGCTGGCCACGGTGAAGGTGAGGGTGTGTTGAGCCGAGGGGGCGTAGCTCTCCCCATAGGCCACGGTGTAGTCGGCGGTGTCCTGAGCTTGTCGAAGGGCGGACTGTTCGGGTAGGTCAGGCCCAGCTCCTGGCCAGAAGACAGCCGCCGTGCGCAGGCCGTGGCGCATGGCCGTGCGCCAGACCGGCTCGACGGCCATTTCAAATCCGTCTAGGGTGCTGACGTATTCGGTTAAATCGTCCTGGGGGCTCTGGTATTTGTCGGAGATGATGCCGGTCTTGTCGGGGAAGCAGCCGCTGCTGATGGAAGCATGGGCCGGGGTGATCAGAGGAGGGTCAACGCTTTGGGCGTACTGGGCCTTCACCCCTGCTTTCACCAGCCTGGCCAGGTTGGGCATGAGACCGTCGCTCAGGTACTGGTCTACAAGGTCGGCTCGCGCCCCACCCAGGGAGAGGACGATGACACCCGGCCCCTGCCGATGGTAGGCAGCCCCGGCGGCGGTCAGGAGACCTTGCCGAACGGTGGGGGCGACAGGCGGATTGGCAAAAGTGGGCGCGAGGTCCGTTGTTGCTGTCGGGGCACCGCAGACGGAGACGAGCAACGTCAGCACAAAGAAAAAAAGAATTGAGCGACCTCTCGCCAATTTTACCGTTGCTACCGGCATCCCAAAATACTCCGCATCTCGTCGTGAAGCAGGCCGTTGCTGGCCAGGCAGCGCCTGGAATGGGTCTGCCAGGTGTGGCCGGTGAAATCGCTGGCGGACCCTCCCGCCTCTTGGACCATCAGGGCCCCCGCCGCTGCGTCCCAGGGCTTCAGGGAAAAGTGCAAATAGACGTCCAGCCAGCTGGCGGCCACGTAACAGAGGCCCAGAGCAGCCGCTCCCAGGGTGCGCAAAGTCCTGGCTTGCAGCGCCATCCGGGCCACCCATTGGGCGATGAGCTCTCTCTCGTCCTGGGCACGAGCCCAGTCGAATCCGACCAAGGCGTCGGCCGGCGATTCAACCGAACTCACCCGCAGTCTCTCACCGTTCAGGTAAGCGCCCTTGCCACGCTCTGCCTGAAAAAGGCAATCGCGCAAGGGATCGTAAACCACGCCCAGGATAACTTTTCCCTGGTAGCTCAAGGCGATGGAAGTGCAAAAGCAAGGGACACGGCGGGAGTAGTTGGTGGTGCCGTCCAAGGGGTCAACGATCCAGGTGTAGGGGCGGCCTTTGGTGAGCTTGTCGAATCCACCTTTAACGTCCGTCTGAGCCTGCGAACCGGGGTCGGATTCCTCTGCGAGGATGTCGTGGTCGGGGAAACGGGCCTGGATGATTTCGATGATGGCCCGCTGGGCCTTCACGTCAGCATCGGTAACGATGTCCCGCAGACCTTTCACCTTTGTCTGGCGCGGTTTCCTAAAGTTGTCCAACAATATGGAGCCAGCCTCTCGGGCAGCCAGGATAGCCGTTTGTAGCATCGCCTACTCCACCAGGATTCCTTCCGCTTCCTCCACAGCTCGGTAAATCGCCTCCCCTGGACTCATCTGGCCGCTGGCGACGCCCACGACGGCTCTGTAGAGCGCATCGCGTATCCCTTGCCAGCCAGCGATGGCCGGTTCCATCCTGGCATATTCCAAGAAGCCAAAGGCCTCCCCGTAGAGAGGGCTCTCCTCGAAATAGGCTTTCATCGTCTCCGCCTCAATAGCCGACTTTTGCACCGGGAAGTGGTCCGCGGCCATGGCCCACCGGGCTGCCTGTTCCGGTTCAGCCAACCACTTGATGAAGAGCCAGCCAGCCAATTGCTTCTGGGGCGTGGTTTTGAAGACGCAGAGGGTGGGACCGTACGTACCCACAACGGGCTTGGCCGCCTCGTGGGGGAAGGGGGCAATGGACCATTCGAACTCTGGCTCGACGATGGTTCCCTCCCCGGTAGCCACCGAGTAATAGCGTAACCCGTCCAGAGAGTCAAAGATGAAGAGCACCTTTCCCTGGCTAAAGTCCAATCGGTCACCATCCTCGACGACGGCTTGATAGGCGTAGCCACTATCCATCAGGTCCTCCAGGAGAGCTAGCGCCTCCAGACCCTGCTCCTGGAACATGACGCTCTGACCATCCTTGCTCAAGAGTTCACCAGCCCGGCCCCACACCCAACCGGCGAAGGTAAAACCACTGGGCAAGACGGCGTAGCCAAAGGTGTCGTTGATGCCATCACCGTCAATATCCTGGGTGGCGTCCATGCACATCGCCTTGAACTCGTCCCAGGTCGCTGGTGGGTTCTCATAGCCCAATTCGTTGAGCATGTCCACGTTGTAATACATGACTTCCATTCCGAGGCTAGGCGAGAGGCTGAGTCGCTGGTCGTCAAAAGCCGGGTAACGGTCTCCGGCCAGGACGGCGGGGAAGTAGTCCTGCAACTCTTCCTCAGTCAGGCCGTATTTCTCGTTGGCGATGTAATCGTCCAGAGGCTGGATGACGTCTGCCTGGGCGTACTCGGCCACCCGGCTATGGTAAGTGAAAGTCATTTCCGGGGGGCTGCCGAAGGCGACGGCCGCCAGGGTTTTCCTATGCAGATCATGGTAGTGGCCACCGTATTCTGGCTTGACGGTGATGCCCCATTCGTTCTGACTGTTGAACTCTGAAATCAATGCCAGCAAGGTCTGCTCCTCGACCTTGGTGAAAGCGTGCCAGAGGGTGATCTGGGCGCTGGTGGGATCGAGATGGCTGATGGCGTCCGGTTGGGGCGTTGAAGTGGGCGTCGCGGATGGGCCAGTTGGTGATGATCTTGGGGTGGGGGCTTTGCCCAGAGCTTGTACCGTCCCGCCTGTCCTGAGCCCTTCGACCTTGCTCAGGGTAGACTCCGTTGAAGGGAGCCTATCGAGGGGTTGAAGGGTGCTCAACCGAGCGGTGGATTCAGGTGTAGGGGTAGGCCCGCAACCGAGGAGGGAAAGGGCAGATAGAACGACGATCAGCAATGGGGTCAGCAGCCTGTTCAACTTTATTGCCGGCATGGTCCTCTTTCTTGAAGGAATCCCAGAATCAATGCTCCACGATGACCCGCACCTCGCAGGGCAGAGGGTAGTTGCCGGTGTTGTCAACCACAGTCAGACGCAGCTTATAGACCCCCGGTGGGTAGGCCGAGGGGTCCCAGATGTCGAGGAGGCCGCCTGCGATAGAGGATTTGTGAATATCACTGAATATACTCCAGGAGGTGGGGTTCTCTCCCGATCCCACTTCGACTTTGTAGTATTGGAAATTGGGGATGTTGGCCGTACCTAGAATCTGAACAGGGCCGTTTAAAATAGCATCCATCCCTGGAGAAGTGACCTGAACTCCAGGGTTGGGGCATATTGGAGCGGGTGGGACAGGCGTGGCCGTCGGGGCGGGGGTCTCAGTGGGCTCCTCCTGGGGGCGGGGCGTGGGACGTACTCGAGTGGGGGTGGGTATAGGCGTCATGGTAGGTGGCACCGGGCTGGGTGATGGAGTGGCAATCGATAGTGCGGACGACGGGGTGGGCTCTTCGATGGCAGGGAAATCCAGGCGTGGCTCCAGCACATCGGCGATAAAAAAGATGACACTTGCGATCACAGCAAAGACCAGGGCCACGCTGAGGGCTCGATAAGCTTGCCCGGCGGTCGTTTCCCTTTCCAGGGTGAAAATAGTCCGCCCCGCCTCGCGTCTAGCCTGCACAGCTATCCAAATATAATAGATAATGCCAAGCCCACAGAGGCCGTACAGCCAGAAGGAATATTTAGAGATTATCCTCACCAATTGGAATAGGATCATTTGGTAATAGCCTTTTTAATGGGGAGTATCCACAAAAGAAGGAACGCCAGGATCGCTCCTCGTTCCCTCGATGAACCGCTGGTAGATTGAGCTTAACGTCGTTTTCCCATTTCGCGAAGGACCCCTTTAATGAGAGCGATGAGCTTGGGCACTAGAGTCTTGCCAGCCTCAAGCACTTCTTCATGGGTAGTTTCGTGGCCTTCGCTCGGCTCTGGGCTGGCCACGTTGCTGATGCCAGATAGGCCCAGTACTTTCATGCCGGCGTGGCGGGCCGCCGTGACCTCAGGCACAGTGGACATACCCACGGCGTCAGCGCCGATCATCCGCAGGAAACGCAGGTCCGCAGGCGTCTCAAAACTGGGGCCGGCCAGACAGATGTAGACACCCTGCTGCAAAGCAAAACCCAGCTCAGCGGCTACTTTGAGGGCTATCCGTCTTAACACGGGATCGTAGGCTTGCGACATGTCGGGGAAGCGAGGTCCCAGACGGGGATCGTTGGGACCGCGCAAGGGGTTAAGACCAGCCATGCCGATCAGATTTATGTGGTCGGTAATAAGCATCAAGTCGCCAGGCCGCAAGGTGGGGTTGAGACCGCCAGCAGCGTTGGTCACAATGAGTGTATTGATGCCCAGAGTATGCATAACGCGGACAGGCAAGGCGATGCGTTGCATGGAGTAGCCCTCGTAGTAGTGGGCACGTCCCTGCATAACCAGCACTTCCTGCCCTTCCAATTGGCCGACCACCAACTTACCAGTATGGCCCTCGACGGTTGAGACAGGGAAATAGGGGATATCTTGGTAGGAGATAATGTCCGGCTCGGTTACATCGGCAGCCAAGGGGCTGAGGCCCGATCCCAATATCAGGCCCACGCTTGGACTGCGCTGTGCGTGGCTGCGGATGAGATCGGCTGCCTCCTCGAATTCTTCTCTGGTGAAAAATTCAGTCACATTACTTCGCCCTAGGGTGGGACTCGTCATAGACCTCCCGCAGCCGTTCACTGTTGACATGGGTATAAATCTGAGTGGTCGAGATGTTGGCATGGCCCAAGAGCTTCTGAACTTCATGCAGACCAGCGCCGCCGCTGAGCATGTGGGTGGCAAAAGAGTGGCGCAGAGTGTGAGGGGTGATCTCGGAAGCCATGCCTATCTTGTCGGCATAGCGTTTGATAATAAGCCAGAGCCCCTGTCGGGTCAGCCGCTTGCCCCGGTGATTGAGAAAGAGCGCTTTCTCCTTGGAGTCCTTCACCAGTCGGGGCCTGCCTTTCTGCAAGTACTCTTCCAGGGAATAAATGGCCTGGTCGTAGATAGGAATGATCCTCTCTTTGGCTCCCTTGCCGAAACACCGCACGTTAGCTGAGGCCAGATTGACGTCATCAATATTCAATAAGACAAGCTCACTGACACGCATACCCGTGGCATAGAGCAGCTCAAGGAGGGCTTTATCGCGTTTGCCCTTGGGGGTGGAATACTTGCCAGCCTCGGCCAACAGACGATTGACAAGATCATGGCTCAGGGCCTTGGGAAGTCGTTTCTTCACTTTGGGTGAATCTAGGGTAGCTGTTGGATCGTCTTCAATGATACCCTCGGCTAACAGAAAGTGAAAGAAGGACTTGATAGCAGCTACTTTACGGGCCACGGTGGAAGAGGTATACTCCCGTTCCTTCAAGTGCAGGATATAGTTGACAATGCCGTCTTTACCTACCTCTGCCCACGACGTAATCGGCCGATCCATTTCAGCCAGAAACCTGGCAAACTGAGACAAGTCGTTCCTATAAGCAGCTATCGTGTTCTCTGAATAGCCCTGCTCCACAGCAAGGAAGTCAAGGAATTGCCTTATTTGCTCCTGCATGGCCAACACTCCTTTCTTGCACCCCTATTGTACCAT
>SOHZ01000143.1 GCA_004377365.1 Anaerolineales bacterium
CTTAGATGAATAACGCCTGACCTTGCAAGGCCTTGTTACAGTACGTGGCGGCGCCGACGACGTCGGAAACTTCGTCAATCAGGTCCTCGCGGGTGATCTCCATCACATCCATGCTCATCTGGCACGCCAGCAACTTTACCCCAAGATCAATCGCCATCTGGCGCAGTTCCGGCAGAGAGGTGATTCCCTTGTCTTTCATCATCTTCTTGAACAGCCAGCGGCCGATGCCCCCAAAGTTCAGGCGGGATGGGCCTATGCGGTCAATGCCACCCCGGTTCATGAGGCTCATCATCTTGCCGAAGAGCCCCTTGCCAGTGGGATTCCCTTTCTGGATCGCCTTGAGGCCCCAGTAGGTGAAGAACATGGAAGTCTCCCTACCCATGGCAGCGGCGGTGGTAGCGATGATAAAGGCTGCCATTACCTTGTCCATGTCCCCGCTAAAGACGACGATCGAGCATTTCTTGGAATCAGTTTCGTTCATTTGTGTTCCTCCAGTTGTCATTCATTTTGATTGAAAACGTTGGTTCTCTCCCTATAGTTGCGGGTCACCTCGCCTGCTTGGTCACACCCTCAGTGCCTCGGCCAGGCGTCTGCGCTGGGTCAAGATATCGGCCATGAT
This sequence comes from Anaerolineales bacterium, assembly GCA_004377365.1. Taxonomy (GTDB): domain Bacteria; phylum Chloroflexota; class Anaerolineae; order E26-bin7; family E26-bin7; genus E26-bin7. Next base: position 620 of record SOHZ01000143.1, read on the forward strand.
ACCCCGTAGTAGTTCGAGAGCTTTAATGATGCGCTGATCAGCCAGGGAATAGTATACGTTCACGCCGTCTCGCTCGTTGTTTACCATGCCGCGCTCTCGCAGCACTTTGAGATGGCGAGAGACCGTGGCCTGGGGGCTGCCCAGAGCTTCTACCAGTTGGCTCACGTTCTTGCGGCCCTCAGCCAGTTCATACAGTATAGCGATGCGCGTGGTGTCAGCCAGAGCCTGGCAGATCCCGGCGTGAAATTGAGCGAGTTTATTCTGCAGCAGTTTGTCCATCCGATCTTCTTTCCGTCATTCTAGCTTAGCCGTATATGCGAGTATCCGCATATCCACAATAGATTATACCATAGAACCGGTTTGTTGTTAAGAGGGGAGGAATAATTTTAAGGTTTTGGGCGTGAAGGTGCTGCTATTTGGAATGAAAACAAAAAGGGGACCCATTTGGGTCCCCTTTATCCTGCCAAGAGTATCGTTTGGAAAATGATGCGGCTCGCTGAAATCCGTTATTGTGCTGCCGGTATCTCGATTACGATGACGCTCTTGTTGGCCTCAAGTTCGTCGGGATCCACGTCGTCGGCCGTCAGGAACAGGTTGGTTTGGCCGTGGCAGTTGTTGCATTCCTGGTTCTGCGGCGTGTTCCGCTGGATGTTGTGCACCGCAGCGTACTTCCAGGTGGGCACACTGTCATAGTCCGGCAACAGGTTGTCGCCGTAGAAGGCGAAAGTGTCCCGGGCGGTGGGGGCGTGACGCACCAGCACATAGTCCCAGGGACGCTCGTCGCTCTTCAGCGGGTTGCGCCCGATCTTGAAGGTCATCTGCGACGGGTCGGTCTTGAAGTAGGCCAGGCCCTGGTCGTCTTTGCCGACGTGACAGTTGAAGCAGCTCTTGTACGACCCGACAGAGTGACAGATCTGGCAGGCCACTTTTTCGCCGTGCATGGCGTGTTGGGCCACGCCGTCCTGGCCGCCCTCCACATCCGGATGGCAATCCAGGCAGTTGGGCGCGACTGGCCCGTCGAAGCGATGGGCGTACTCGGTGCCATCGCCGTGATAGTCGGCCACCGGGTGGCATTCGATGCAGGGCATGCCCCCTTTCAGCCAGTGGACGTCGCCCTGGACGCCTTCGTTTTTACCTTGATACTCGGGACCAACGCGCCCGCCGTGGCAGGCCAGGCAGGTGTTGCTGATGGAAGCCACTTTCTTGACCTTGTGCCCGGCCACCAGTCCACCACCCGCCGACCGGGGCCGGCTGATGTGGCACTCGCCGCAGGTGGCGTGGCAAGAGGTGCAATGGTTATTGAAGGCTTCCTGCGCGGCCGCGTTCTCCAAATCCATCCCTCTGGCCGCCATGACCGTCTTGTAGCCGTTGACGGTGTAGTGCAGGTTGGTTGCGGCCAGTTGGGCCTCGTCGCTGTGACAGGTGGCGCATGGCCCGGCGTTGGCCAGGGTGGGGTCTTTGACCACGCTCTCATGAGCCGCTTCTTTGTCGTCGGTCTCCGGCACCCCGCCGTGGCAGCCGATGCAGTTCTGCTGGTTGTGGAGCGAGCCTAAAAAGTCCTCGTCCCCGACGTAGACTTTTTCCCATGCCTCCAACGGAGGCAATTCACCCGCTCAGCCCTCACCTTCGGTTTCTTCTGACTTGGCGGTTTTGTCCACGGCGATCTCTTCCAGCAGCCCCTGGTCGGCGTGGCAGGCGACGCAGTTGTCGGCGCTGGGGACCGGGGTGGGGGTAGCTGTGGGTGGCACCGGTGTCGGAGTTGGTGGCGCCGGGGTGTCCGTGGGTGGCACTGGCGTGGGAGTGGCCGGGGGGGCAACGGTGTCTGTAGGCGGCACAGCGACGATAGGTGTGGGAGTTGGGGCACAGCCGCCGGACAGCACTCCTGCTATCAGCAGCAGGAGGCCAACCAAGGCCAGCCATGCTGTTCTTTTGTTCATCGGCATCCCTCCATACTCAGTAGATCACAGATCGCTCCCGCCGGATTTGCAATCCGGCGGCAAGGTAGCGGATTACAAATCCGCTGCGAGCAAAAAAGTGATCTATTGATACTTGTGAGTCACGGATGATAGGTGACAAGGGAAAGGAGATTGACGGGCGGAGTTATCCGCCCGTCAATCTCTTTGAAAAGGAGGAGAAATCTGTTAGCTGGCCCTTCGGCGGCTCACGAAGAAACCAACTACTCCGGTGCTCAAGGAGAGCAATCCCATCACGATCAGCCCGGCAGCGGCGATTTCGTGCCAGACGAGGACCCCACCGGTGGCCGGTAGCTCGGCCGGAGTAGCAGCCTCGGCTTTCTCCAGGCGATAGTCAGGCTGGGTGGCCGGATCGAACCGGGGCTGCGCCAGCACGTCATCATCTTTAGTCCAGGCCATCATCCCGAACTTTATGTTGTGGGCGTCGTAGCCCATGATGCCCAGGACGGTGGCTGCCACCATGCCGGTGTGGCCGGTGTAGCAGTAGAC
>SOHZ01000220.1 GCA_004377365.1 Anaerolineales bacterium
GCAAGTCCGAGGCGTCCCTCGGAGCTTGCTACTAACATACTAACACAATACGGGCTGTGAGAGCGAAAGGCAATGTTTGTCTATTGAGTTCACCATTACCTGCTATAGTTATGTGGAGAACCGCGAGGTGAACGATGCTCATCCGCCCTTTTGATGGTTCCCGCCGTGACGCCGAAGGGCTGCTCGCTGTGGAGAGGGGGACCTTTGCCGAATCCCCGTACAATGCAGACGAGGTGATCCATCTTCTCACCAACGGGGAACAGAGAGCCTGGCTGGCCATCCTTGAGGGCGAGGTGGCGGGTTTTGTTACGGCTTTCCTCACCTGCACCTTGCACGGGCGCAACTGGGAGGTGGATCTGGTCGCTGTACAGCCAGTTTCCCAAGGGCAGGGGATGGCCACAGAGCTGATCAAGGCGGCGGTGGAAGGCGCTGGAGGGCACAGCCTCAGTAGGTCACAGATCGCTCCCGCTGGATTTGCAATCCAGCGGCCAAGCGGCGGATTGCAAATCCGCCACGAGCAAAAATGTGATCTACTGAGCCTGGATAAAGCCCGAGCCTTGGTGGCCACTGACAATCTGGCCTCACAACGAGCTTTCACCAAGGCCGGTTTCATTCCAGAGGAAACGATCTACGATCTGCTCCTCTACGAAATCCGGGGATTCGTACCCCGCCCGCTGGATTCTGGCCCTGTGACCGTCCGTGACCTGGCCCTTTCGGCCGAGGAAGCAGGGGCTGTGCTGCGGCTGGGCGAAGGACTGACGCTGAGACCGGATGATGTGTTAAATCTAGCCAGCAGGAAGGCCAATGAAATCCTGGTAGCTGTCAGAAGGGGACAGATCGCCGGCTTTGCCGAGTTGCTCTATGTAGAGACCTTGCTCTACCGGGGGATTTGGCTGGAGTCGGTGATCGCCCAAGGGGCTGATCGGGAAATCCAGGCAGCTCTCATCTCTGAGGCCGTGGAGCGGGCCAAGCGGAAAGGGCTCGATGAGATTGGCTGTCTCGTCCGAACGCGGAGGCGTGGAATGGCGGAGGGCGCGGAAAAAGCCAAGAATATGGAAAACCACTTGCTGCGCGAAGCCCTTATAGGCCAAGGGTGCGGAGTGGTGAACGAATACTATATCTACAGGAGGGGACTCTGATGCAACTTTCTCAGGCTCTCGGAAAAGACAAGGCCATCCGCAAAGAGATGATCGCCATGAGCTTGCTGACCATTGTGGTCGTCCTCGGCATATCAATGTGGATGGCCATCCCCTGGTGGATTTCCCTACCCGTGTTAATTCTCTATCTGGTTGCCTACCCCATCCTGGCGGCCATTCTAACGCGGGCGCGTATCCAACTGGTGCGGCGCGTGTTGCTTATGACCTGGGGAATCAACATCTGGCTAGGTCTCTCCATCGTGGCTATCCTGGTGCGCGGCACCACGGCCTACACCCCCGAGGTGGCCAGGAGCACGGTGGGCACGGCCATCTGCACTATGGGAGGGCTGTGGGTGGTGGCTGGCTGGATAGGCCGGCAACAGATCGTTTTCGCCACCTCGATGATGGCTTTCTGGAGCGTGTTCGTGACCTGGCTGGGCCTCGCTCTTGTCCTGGGGCGTGGCTGGTGCGGCTGGTTCTGCTACCTGGGCGTGACACCTGGGCTGGCTTCCTTCGTCGGCTCTTTGGGCTGGCTGGGCCGTTGGAGACGGCGTTTCGCTCGCCGCTGGCTTGACCCCATCCGCAAGAACGAGCTCTCACCCCGATTCGGCTACTTACGCCACGCCGTGCTTTTGAGTGCTGTCCTCCTCACTGGCTGGCTGGCCACACCCGTCTTCTGCTACATTTGCCCTATCCGCGTCCTCTTCGACCAGTGGGAGGTCCGCTTTGACACCCTGACCATCGTCACCGTCAGCACCGGGGTGTTCCTCTTCTTGTCCTCCATGGTCGTCGGCCCGCTGCTGACGGGCAAACGCATCTGGTGCATCTACCTTTGTCCGCTGGGCTCGGCTACCTCTTTCATCGCCTGGCTGCGGGCCAAGCTGAAATTGCAGCCTACGGGAGCTCGCATTGACGCGGTTAAGTGCCCGGAGTGCCTGGCCTGCGTGCGGGCCTGCGAGTTCAACCTGATCTCGCCCCTGGCCATCAGCCAAAACGTGCTAGAGGGCAGGGACGTGATCGTGGGCAGCGAGTGCACCGGTTGTGCCGATTGCCTGGCGGCCTGCCCCCAGGGTGCCATCGAATTGACCGGCTACGGCCACGGCCGGGTCAGGACCCTGCCCTACGTCAGGCAAGTGGCCTTTGTCCTGCTGCTGGCCTTTTTCGTCTTCTACACTGTCTTCCTGTTGAAAACCTACGTGCCCTTGTTCGGAGCGAGATAGATGATCTGGCAAGGGTTTCTGTTGGGTCTTTCCACGGGGGTTTTCTGTCTGGGCTATTGTGCCCCGGTTTTGGTGCCCTACGTGTTGGCTGAGGCTCGCCCTCAGTTGGGAGTGAACCTGCGCCTGGTGGGCCAATTCCTGCTGGGGCGACTGGCAGCTTATGCCCTCTCTGGCCTGGTGGCTGGCTATCTGGGGGTGCGGGTGGGAGGCAGCCTGCCCCGCTGGGTGATCGCCCTCTCGCTGATGGGGCTTTCGTTGCTGCTTGTTCTCTATGCCCTGGCCCAGAGCCTGCCCCGTCCTGGTCTGTGCCGCTTCGTGAAGGGACACAGCGCCCGGATGTCACCGGTCCTTGGCTTTCTGACTGGCATCAACCCCTGTCCGCCTTTTTTGTTGGCTACGGCCTACGTTTTCGAGGGCGCCGATCCGCTGGGCGGGGTTCTCCTGTTCGTCGCTTTCTTTGTAGGCACCAGCCTCTACATGCTCCCTTTGGCCTTCGTCGGCCTCCTTTCGAGATACGAGCAGATCAGAGAGGTAGCCCGCCTGACGGCCATCATCGTGGGGGTAGTCTTTCTGTTGATAGGGATAGATTATTTGTTATCGTGACACGTGACACGGGGGCCGAACCAGGCATTGCCGTTTGACTGGCGGTGTGGTATAATATCGTAAAGATTAACCAGTACTTTGTGGGGATGGAGATTTGAATCCGATTCTGTTGGCCGGACAAGTTGGGTGTTATAATGGGAGCAGGAGGTAAGGCAAGATGAGGACAAAAGAGGTCACGCTCACCATCCCGGAATACTTGTATGAGGAGTCCCTCAAGCTGACGTCAGCCGGCCTTTTCCGCGACTTGTCCGAGTTGGTCAGCGCGGGGCTTCGGAGGGAGTTACAGGCGGCCAAAGAACTGCTCGGGCCAGAGGAGACCAACTGGCAGGAGGAGCTATCCAGGCTGCGCGCTCAAATCCGGGAGAAAAGGGCAAAGTATGGGATCACTGCCAAAAGCGAAGAGGAAACCCTTGACGAACTCTGCGCCGCCCGTCGGGAGCTCTGGGAGAGGGAATATCGTCAGAGATACACGGCTGATACTGGACAGTATAGCACGATGGAGAAGCACGTCCGTCTGTCTGTAGAGCGTGCCGACCGCCTGAGCCGCCTGGCTCAGATCCACCAGACTCACGAAGATCAGATTATCGAAAGGGCTTTGGACATTCTCTTCACTTTGACCGACCTTTTCGATGAAAGTGTTGAGCGACAGGGATGGTCGTTCCTCTCTGAGGCCGCTTTGCAGCGCGTGTGGGACAATGAAGAGGACGCCGCTTACGACAACTGGAGAGAGTTGTATGACGTTCCGGCGCGGTGACGTGGTTCTGGTGCCCTTTCCGTTCAGCGACCTCAGTACGACCAAAGTGAGGCCAGCGGTTGTTGTAAGCGGTGCTCTGTACCATGCAACGGAACCTGATCTTCTTCTGGCAGCTCTTACTTCCAAAGTTGCAGCGGCGACAGGGCCATTGGACTACTCGCTGGACGACTGGCGTGCAACCGGCTTGCGCCACCCTTCGGCACTCAAGCCGGTGCTGTTCACGCTTGACCCTGTCCGCGTGATCTATCGCGTCGGTGCACTGGCCCCAGCGGACCTGGCACAAGTAGATCAACGGTTGCGCCGTGCCTTAGAACTGTAGAAAGCAAGTGCATTTATTGAGCACGCACCGACAGAGTAGATGGTGCGACGACAAATTTCGTCCACCGATGCCGGTTCTGGTGGAGCAAGCGGGGCAACGGCTGCTGTGTATTTGTGCGCCAAGAGATTGTGGCCAAAGGCAAGATAATATGAACGGGGCAGTGAACGCATGTCGGTTGTATCCCGTGTGTCACGTTTCACGAATCACACAACACGTAATGAGGTCGGAGAAATGAGCGAAGCAGACATCAAGAGCATACTTGAGGAAAGCAAGACCGTGGCTGTGGTGGGTCTCTCACCCAGGGAGGAGCGGGACAGCCACCGGGTAGCGAAGTATCTTCAGAGCCGGGGCTATCGCATCATCCCCGTCAACCCCAACGCCGACGAGATATTGGGTGAACGCAGCTACCCCGATCTGGCCTCTATCCCTGAACCCATTGACGTGGTGGATGTCTTCCGCCGCTCCGAGGCGGTGCCGGAGATTGTCAAGGAGGCCATCAAAGTGGGGGCCAGGACCGTCTGGATGCAAGAGGGGGTGATCCACAAAGAGGCAGCAGCCCGCGCCCGCGAGGCGGGGCTCCAGGTGGTCATGGATCGCTGTATGATGGTAGAGCATTGGCGGCACCTTGGACGCGGAAGCGCGGAAGGGCGGAGGGCGCGGAAGAGGGAGAAAATGAAGTGAAGGTAGCCATCATCGGACCGACGGATGTCCCAAAAGTGGCGTTGGCGGCGGGCTTGGAGGCCGACGCCTACCAAAGATGCGTGGCGGAGGCAGCCACAGGATTAGCCCGGCGGGGCCACGAACTGGTCATTGTCCCAGACCGGGGCATCGGCCTTTGGGCGGCAGAGGTCTATCGCCAGGCCGGAGGCCCAAGGGTCATTGGGTTGGTACCCAGCGGAGGTACAGGCATTCAGGAGGAAATGGGTGAGTGCCAAAAGCACCGCCACCTGTGCGACGTGGTGATAGATGATCTCACCTGGCCCGAGCAGTTTCCCCGTATCTGTCAACTGGCCGAGATCATGCTCTGTATTGGCCTCTCCTGCGGCACCATGGGCGAGATCGTGTGGACTAAATGGATCGGTGGCCCGCCGGTGGTGGTCATAGAACCCCTCATCAGCGGCATCCCACCGGAGATCATGGCTGAGACTGATGTACGCCTGGTGGCTGACCTGGAGGGCTTTTGGGAAGTGGCAGGCCTGTTGGATGAATGAGGGGCAGGACCGTTCAGTCTTTAGGAGATGAGCGAGCGCCGATTGAGTAGCCGTAGGCGTATCGAAATCAAGCGAGCAGGTCTGGCGGAGTGTGCTGCTTGGCTTCGATATGGCTCTCCGTTACACTCCAAACCTACTCAGCCGGCGCTTTCGCAAAAACCAAATGGCCTTAAGTGAGGGGGGGAAAATGGATTTTCACGGCAAGAATGTGATCGTCACCGGCGGATCCAGCGGCATTGGCAAGGCCACAGCCAGGATGCTCGTGCAGCGCGGTGCCAATGTCGCTATCATCGCCCGCAGGCAGGCCTTGCTCGACGCAGCGCTGGCCGAGTTCGAGGCAGAGCGGGTGGATTCGGCACAGATATTCCAGGCCCATTCCGCCGATCTATCGGATTGGGAGCAGGCGCAGGCTGCCATCGCGGCCGTCACCGTTGAGGGCCACACGCCGGATATTCTCATCAACGCGGCGGGCATCGCCCATCCCGGCTATTTTGAGGAACTGCCCATCGAGGTCTTTCGCCGCACGATGGACGTTGACTTTTTCGGCACACTTTACCCCACCAAGCTGGTCGCGCCGATGATGATGGCCCGGCACAGTGGGCACATCGTCAACTTTTCGTCGGTGGCGGGGTTCCTGGGGGTATTCGGCTACACCGCTTACGGGGCAGCCAAGTTCGCCGTGCGCGGGTTCTCGGACGTGCTGCGCTCAGAGCTCAAGCCCTACGGCGTCCACGTGCACGTCGTCTTTCCGCCGGATACTGATACCCCCCAACTGCATGAGGAGAACAAGATTAAACCACCAGAGACCAGAGAGATAGCCGGGAACGCCAGGGTGCTCCAGCCCGAAGACGTGGCCCAAGCGGTGATTCGCGGGATCGAGCGCCACAAATACATCATTATCCCCGGCTTTGAGAGCAAGCTCTACTTTCTGCTGACTAACGGGATTATCGCTTTCTCCCGCTGGTATTTTGATAGGGTTATCGCTAGCTCGCGGAAGAAGCGGGGCCTGCCTCCTGCCTACAAGTAGGTGTTCAGCCAAGTTGCTTAGACCTCCGAGGTCTTGCGTGACCCTTGCACGACAGCGTTCCTTGGCAAATATGGCGTATTTTGCGCTTACAACGTTTCTGCCGGAGACCTCGGAGGTCTTATCTAAAGGTATTGGCCTTGGCCTGAGCCCCGATCTCTGTTCACTCAGCTGATGGCAGGTATGGAAACCTGCCCTACTGATAGAACTGTTCAGGAGATGACTTCCTGCTCCTTGCCTATCTTCGCAAAGATCTCCAGCACGCGATCCAGTTGCTCGTCGGTGTGGGTGGCCATGTAGCTGGTGCGCAGGAGGGATTTGTCGGCCGGCACTGCGGGCGGAAGGGAGACGTTGGTGTAGACACCGTTATCGAAGAGTGCCTTCCACATCATGATGGCAGCCATCTGATCGCCAATAATGACCGGGATAATTGGCGTCTGGCTTTCGCCGATGTCAAACCCCAGTTCCCGGTAGCCCTGGCGCATCCTTTCGCCAATAGCGTTCACGCGCTCAACCCGCTCCGGCTCACTCTTCATGACCTCCAGGGCAGCCAGGACAGCAGCCACGTTGGGCGCAGGCAGGCTGGCGCTAAAGATCAGGGATCGGCTGAAATGCTGAACCCAGTGGATGGTCGTTTCGTCGCCAGCGATAAAGCCTCCTATAGAGGCGAAGGACTTGCTAAAGGTGCCCATAATGAGATCAACGTCATCGGTCACACCGAAGTGAGCCGCTGTTCCCCGTCCGCCGCCCAGGACGCCCATAGAGTGGGCATCGTCCACCATCAGACGGGCTCTGTATTTCTGGCAAAGGGGGGCGATCTCTGGCAGGGGGGCGATGTCTCCTCCCATGCTGAACACGCCGTCCACAATCACCAGTTTGCCAGCCTCTTCAGGACAACCTTTCAAAACTCGCTCCAGGTCGGCCATGTCGTTGTGACGGAAACGCTTCATACGACCGAGGGCCAGGCGGCAACCGTCTATGATGCTGGCGTGGTCGTCCCTGTCGGTGATGACCACGTCGCCTTTGCCGATCAGGGCCGAGATGGTGCCCAGATTGGTCTGGTATCCAGTGCTGAACACCAGGGCCTTCTCCTTGCCCACGTACTCGGCCAGTTTCTCTTCCAGTTCGTTGTGCATGGCCAGGGTGCCGTTGAGGAAACGCGAGCCCGTACAACTGGTGCCGAATTCGCGGATAGCATCAATGGCTGCCTGACGGACCTTGGGATGAGTGGTCAGGCCCAGGTAGTTGTTAGAACCGATCATGATCATCCGCCGGCCCTCGATGGTCACCTCGGTTCCTTCGGTCTGATCCAGGGGGATGAAGAAGGGATAGAGTCCCCAGGCCTGAGCAGTGCGGGGATTGGTAGCATACCCCATGGCCTGAGCCACCTCTGGGTCAGAGAAGTAGCCCTCACATTTTTCGAACAAGTCCATCTTGTTGCCTCCTGTTGAAAGTTAAGTACCAGTTGGTTCTGGCTCTAATGGTAATCATACCATTTTTTGGATTTTTGGGCAATATCTCATCTCTCTGTCACCAAAGCCAACTGATAGCCACAGTTCTTGCAGCGGTTCCCGTCCAGCTTGACCTGGGTGTGGTAGCCGAAGCGCTGGACGGCTATCTCCCTGCAGTTAGGGCAGTAGGTGCTCTCGTACCGGTCGCCGGGCACGTTGCCTGCATAAACGTACCGCAGTCCCGTCTCGTAGCCGATCTCTGCCGCCCGGTGAAGGGTTTCCACCGGTGTGGGAGGCACGTCGGTCATTTTGTAATGGGGCACAAAGCGGGAGATGTGCCAGGGCAGATCCAGACTGATATCGGCCAGGAACCGGGCGATCCGACGCAGCTCCTCGTCGCTGTCGTTGTGACCGGGGACGATGAGGGTGGTCACTTCCACCAGGACGCCCATCTGGTGCATGAGGCGAATGGAGTCCAGCACCGGTTGCAGTTGGGCCCCGCATGTGCGGCGATAGAATTCGTCGGTAAAGCCCTTCAGGTCCACGTTGGCCGCGTCCAGATAGGGTTCGATCTCGCGCAAAGCTTCCTCGGTCATGTAACCGTTGGTGACAAAGACGTTCTTGATGTCCCGTTCGGTGGCTATTTTGGCTGTGTCATAAGCGTACTCGAAAAAGATCGTAGGCTCGGTGTAGGTATAGGCGATGCTGGCACAGCGGTGCTTCTGAGCCAGGTTTACCACCTGCTCTGGCGGCAGTTCCTGGCCCCATCGTCCCCACCCTCCTCCTTTGGAAGCCTGGGAGATGTCGGCGTTTTGGCAGAAAGCGCAGCGAAAGTTGCAGCCTACGGTGGCAATGGAGAAAGCGCCAGTGCCGGGCAGGAAATGATAGAGGGGCTTCTTTTCGATGGGGTCCACGTTGGCGGAGACGGTCTGCGCGTAGACGAGGGAGTACAAAATACCGTCCCGGTTCTCCCGCACCCCACAAATTCCCAACCGGCCGGGTTTGATGAGACATCGGTGGGCGCAAAGCGCACACCGCACCTCGTTGTTTTCTAGCTTTTCGTAGAGCATCGCTTCTTTCATCTGCTACTCCCTTCCCTGTAGCCTCGTTAATCCGACGACCATTCTTCCGGCCAAGCCGTCAGACCGGCTTGCCGGGCCGCTTCCCACAACTCCCGGTCAAAGGTCGCCAGTACGACAGGGGAAACGGTGCGTTCCTGCCAGGCCAGCGCTGCCGCCAGGTGGATGGCATCGTATCCCCGCAGGCCGTGCTCCCACGCTAGCGCCTCTGCGCGACAGACCAGGTCCTCGTCCACAGCGATGTGGATCCAGGTAGGCCAAACTGTCTCCAGCCGCCGCCGGGACTCCAGGGCTTCCTCCTCCGAAAGGAGGCCCCTCCGGGCACCCCGGGCCAGAGCCGCTCCCAGTTCTGCCCGTGTCAGCAACCCGGTTCCCATTGCCTGGGCTCGACGAAGCATATCCCGTGTGGCCTGCGAGCTTTCCTCCCTGACGAATAGCTTGACCAGGGCGCTGGTGTCGGTGTAGACGATCATTCCCGGTCCTCCACTATCAGATCACTGAGCAACTCTGGGCCCCGGTTGACGGCCGCCGGTTCCGGCATCAGAAACGGCCTGCCGTTCCAGGTCAGAAACCCTTCGGCGGCTAGTTCCCACATCTGTTCCTCCAGTTCTGGCGACAGGGCCGCCTTCCCCCGCGGGGAGACCGGCACCAGGCGGGCCACGGGTTTTCCCCGCACAGTCACCATGACACTTTCTCCCTGCCGTACAGCACGCAGGTAGTGGCTCAAGCGGTCCTTCAGTTCCCGGACGCCCACGCTTTCCATACTTCACCTCCCCATGCTGGCTTTGTGGCCATATTATACCCCCGATGGCCACATTTGGCAACCCTTGGCGCTCCTGGTGACATCGCGTGCCGTACTCATGTTATATATTCCTTCCTCTTACCTGGCAAATCACCAGGATGGAGGAGGAAAACCTGCACTGGCAGTGACCAGGGCTGACGGCTCGCCGTTCGCCGGTGTCGTGGAGGTGGAGACCTGCGCTGGCGGTGACCAGGATGATCCACGTGGACGGCGTGCCGTGGCCAGCGTCGCGGTCACGCGGGCGGTTGGGGCTCGTTCTTACCCAAGAGTGGAGGCTCTGGAGACCTGCGCTGACGGTGGCCCAAAGCAAAAAGCGGCTCCGATTGGAGCCGCTGATCAGTATCCTCAAGCGGATCGAAGGCGTTGCAACCCCGTGTCGCCTGACTTTGGGCGAAACCACCTTGAACGACAACCACCGTATCTGGCATACAATCGGCCCTGATAGCGGCATCGGCTTTAACGGCCGGCCCCCGTCGTCTCTAGCAATGCCTCGCGGCGCTCACTCGGCGCCCAGCGGGTGCCAAGATTAGGAAATCTCGAAAGCAATTTCGTATAACGGTATAGAACTCAGCGGCGCGCGGGTGCAGCGTGAGCGCCTTGGCTGAAAGACACCGCTGCCGACTGGGACATCCTGAATTTGCGTGCGTAGCTAGCGCGTCCGGTGTGACAATCTCGCCCTCTGATCGTGGTCGTGCACTCCAAACCTGAGTTGCAACTCATTGCTTATAGTGTTTTCCACATAGATGGTGGTGGAGAATCTGGCCCTATCCGCCCTCGATGTTATCTTACTGGCCTTGCTTCCAGATCTAGATTGATGGAGAAGGTGTGGGGTGAGTTGCCCTCATAGACGACGATGTCCAGAATCAACTGGCCTTTGGCCGTGGGCAGCAACTCGAAGGCCAGAGCGGTATCTACCCTTTCACCGGGAGCCACCTGGTGTGGATTTTGGGCAAAGTGGGGGAGGTTCTCGGCCTCGCAGTAGAGGCGCGTGGGCTGGCCATAACCTTCCCAACTCAGATGGGTGGCCAGACGGCTGTCTTCATCGCGTACGGAGAAGCGGTAGTAATAACCGCTTTCTATCTCTTGAGTTTCGTCTGAGATATTGGTCAGCCGCAGGGGGATGATCAGATAGCCAACGGTGGAGGTCACTTCCTGACCCAGTCCGACTATGGCCTGATCCAGTCTTGGTTGCTCCGTCACCATATAATCCCAATGGCTGAAGTCATCTCGTACTGTGTCTCCCACGGAGGCGGCAACAGAGACAGGCGTTGGCGTGCCTGACGGCGGTCTGAGGTCCTGGCTCAGGAAGGTCAACAGCGTCTCGCCTAAATCGTTGTAGCCTTTCACAGTGCTGGCTGTGGTGTCAGCCCAGAATTCATAGGAACTTGGCTTTTCGTTCTCCCAGAAGCTAAAGGTGACGAGCCAGAGGTTGCCGCCCTGATCAGCAGCGTGCCAACCTTCAACTTGCACCGTGTTGCCCATCTGTTGGCTGGCCACCAGAAGCGTGGAGATCAGGCTGCCCACAGTCTCCTGTTGGGTGGAGTCGTATCGAAAGTCTCGCACCAGGGCGATGGCTTCGTCAGCCGTCGAGGTGGAGGGACCAGTCGTCAGCGGAGTGGGGGTGAAAGTAGGGACGGAGGTCGGTGTGGGCGTGGATGCGGGGGTCAAAGTGGCCCGCGCCATAGCCAGCAGGAGTGAGATTTCTGCCGAAAGATCACGCACGACTATCGTAGACAGCACACAGAAGACCACGACTACGGCCAGGCTGAGAACGGCTAAGATGCTCCACTGTTGTCTCGTCACGGTTTCTCACTCTATCGGTTGACCCTCAAACCCTTGCGGAGGTTTAGCAGCAGCCTGTGGCGCAATAGTGCCGCTTTCGGGTCAAAAGCGTCTTCGCCCACCGAGAACTGTCCTGTTGCCAGGGCTATCTGCAACCTTCGCAAGGGTGGCTGAACGTTTACCTTAATCCCAACTGAACTGGCGTTCGAAAGGCGGTATGGCCTTGACGGCCTCGATGGTCAACACCCGGTCTCCAGCGAAACTGTCGTACCAGGCGTTGTCGTCCATCCTGTGGGAGATCAACCAGACGCAATAGGCGAAGAAGTAGTCGGGCAAGGGCTGGCCATTGGAGAGCACCCCGGTCCTGAACCAGTTGAACAATTCAACGTGATAGTCCCGATGCAGTTGGTCATCTACCTTAGGGAAGCGGTCGTCGTTGGTGGCCCCGTACTTCCAGCCGCCCTCTCCGGCGATCATCGGCGGCACAAAGCCGATCTCCTTTTGGAATATGTCGGCAAAGACGAGAAAACCCAGTGCGGCATGGACATCTTCCTGATAAGAGGGGGGGTGGTTCATGCCGTAGGGATGGGGCACGAAGAACATGCGCTGGAAGATGGGTTCGCCACCGTGGGCCTTGAGGTCGCGAAGGGCGTCGGTCAGCCATTCTTCGCTGACGAACTGGAGGCCGACGTAACCGCCAGCGTTGTAGACGTCCTGGCAGGTGCGGCGCAGGTTCTTGAGGTACTTTTCCTTGTTGATGGGCTCATCCCACTCCTGTCCTACAGCGGGCTCGTTGTAGACCTGCATGTAGGGTGGCATCCCCACTCGCTCCAGGATCTCGATGTCGCGCCCCCAATTGAAGTAGAGTTCGGTTGGGTTGAGGAGTTTGCGCCACACGACCATGATGCCTGCCTCGCGGAACTTGATGGCCGCCCTTTCCAGGTGGATTTCGTCTTTGTAGATCACCAGGCACCATTTCACGTTCATGTCGCGCAGGCGTGCGATGTGAAAGTCCAGCTCCTCTTCGGTGTAGTACCCTTCAACCAGGAAGTGCATCCCCCGCCCATTATCGCCTTCGGGCCGCGGCCAATCCTGCAACTCCATGGGAGGCCATCTCCGGATGAGTTTTATCGCCGGGCATTCGCCTTCTACATAGACAGTGACGGTACGCCTGGCCTGTTCGCCGCTGGCCAGGGTCACTTCCAGGGTGTAGGTGATGTCCTCGCAGGGGCAGACCTCCTTTGTTGCCTGGCCGCCTACTACAGGCTCTCCTTCCAGCCACGCCGCCGAGATGCCCTCCACGCTGACTCTCAGGGTGATACATTCCCCGGCCTCGATGTGATCCCGGTCAACGGTGAAAACAATGTCCCCCTCGGGAACAGCAGGGGTAGGGGATGCTGTGGGCGTAGCCGTTACAGTCGGTGTGGCCGGGGGGCTTGTGCTTGTGAGGGTTGGGCTGGGTGAGGGAGAAGCGGTGGGCGAAGAGGTGGCCGTAGCTTGAACCATCGGTGTCGCTTCAGGCCGATAGACCACCAATAGGATCACCACGCCGATAGCCACCAGAACGATCAGGACGATCAGCGCGATGAGGATTGCGATAAGGATAGTTTTGGAAGACATAAATTGGCTTTCCTTCCTGGAAGGGTATTTGCTAAAGTCGTGCCCATTATACCATAAAGACGGCAGCCTAACAAATGATTCTGCCCGCCCTAATATCCCGTTTCGGGGGATAGGTTTGCCTCCAGCATGAAACGCCGTCCACTTTTTGCATCTTGACAAAACATAATAATGGGTTTATAATGGATATGTCAACAAAAGACTTTTGTTATGGCCTAAGGTCATTGGAATAGAAGCAGTTGTCTACCTGATCAGGAGGTGCAAAATGGCGCAAATCGTTATCGTCGCTCTGGTAGCTCTGTTGGTTGGTTTCCTCATTGGCTGGCTGGCCGAGTGGGCTCTGGATCTCCTTCGCTGGCGCGCCCGGGCCAGGTGGGCTGGCTTTGATCTGGAGGGCCGGATTGGTGGGGAAGGGGTAGTACAGTTTGGAGTCGGGGAGGGTGGTGATTCCACCCAAATCATGACCGGGTACCTGGAGAAGAGGGACGCAGAAATCCACGAGCTCCAGGCCAGGGTGGAAGCGAAAGAGGCTCAACTGGATGTCCTGCAAGCCCGCTTCGACGAGTACGTCCAAACACACCCTGACGAGTTGGCGGACATCAAGGGCATCGGCCGCATCTACCAATGGAAGTTGCGTGACGGTGGCATCAACAGCTACGCCCAACTGGCCCAAATGACGCCAGAGAGGATCAGGGAGATTCTCGATGTGCCCGCCTGGCGCAAGGTAGAACCCGAAAGCTGGATCGAGCAAGCCGAAGCGCTGGCCAGACAAGGGTAAAGATGCGCACACGCTTGCTGTTCTGGGAAGAGGACGAGGTCCGAAAAAAGAAGACCTTGATCCTGGTGTTGGCTTTCCTGTTGATTCCTTTGCTGCTGGGCCTTTATGCTGCCATTGGTCCAGAGGGGGGGCTCATCGCCGGGGCGACACCGACGGCTCTTCCTTCCCCCGCTGCTGTTGCTACAGCTACTCCTCCCGTTCCAACTCCCACGACCATGGCGACGCCTGCGGCTACTGCCACGACAAAAGCCACAGCTACGCCTGCGGCTACTGCCACAGCAGAAGCCACAGCTACGCCTCTCTCTACCCCTACCTCTGTGCGGCTTGAGCCAACAGCTACCCCCACTCCTGTTTCAGTAGCGCTCGAGCCGACGTCTACTCCCACCGTCGTTCCGATAGCCTCCCTGACTGCGCCGGTCATCACCACCCCACCGGACGGCAGCGTCCTCAAAGATGACCGGCCTACCATCGCTGGCACCGCCCCGCCCAACACGACGGTCCAGGTCTACGATGATGATGGGAGTCTGGTAGGAACTGCGGCCGCCGACGCTCAGGGCGACTGGGCTTTGGTTGCAGATGAGCCTTTGGAAACGGGGGAGCATACGGTGACAGCCGTGGCTAGCGATGATACCGGGAGGTCGAGCGCCCCCTCCGTGGCGGTGATTTTTACCGTTGCTATAGAGCGCCTGCCCGTCACGGGTGAGAGTTCGTGGTTTGAGAGGTGGCTGGACAGGCTTTTGCCTGCAGCCTTTCCTTGAAGTCCAGAAAGGAGGTTCGACCATGTTGGATACGCTCATCGTAGCCCTGGTAACCTTGTTCCTCGGATTTATCCTCGGTTGGCTCGTCGAGTGGTACATTGACCTCAAAGCTGATCCAGATAAGCTCAAGAAGATCAAGGCCATCATATTGTTGTTGGCGGCTCTTATCACCTTGCTGCTGATCCTGATTCTCATCTGCGTTGGCGGTGGCCTGCCACCGTCGCCACCTCCCACCTGTCCACCGTGTCCCACCGAGACACCAGGGCCCATACCGACCTGCCCGCTGACACCCACCCCGATGCCAACTTGCACCCCATATCCTACCGAGTCCCCGGGGGCGGCTACACCGACTGTAACACCAACAGCGACAACAGAACCGACGGAGGTGCCCTCGCCTACCCCGACGGAGCCGGAGGTGGAGACGCCTGAACTGACCGTCATCCCAGAAGCTACCGTCACCGGTGAGCCGACTCCCGAGGGGCTGCCCACGACGGGTACTGTGGTGGAGCAGCTTTTGGAAGCAGGTTGGTGGATTGTCTTGTTTGGATTGGCTTTCTTCCTGGCTATCGGTGGCTTCTTGCGAAGCGGAAACCGTAAGCGATAACTCTTGCCTTTCGCTATCGCAACTGTAGAGCCCGAGGATGCGAGTTCAGTCTTCGGGCTCTTGTTGTCATCTCAAACCGGTCTGTGGTATAATTGGGTCGTTTGAACCGGGGGGACAATGCTCGGCCAAACCTCCCGAATTTCCGTGGCAAAAGGAGTGAGCCATGTTGCAGCGAGCGCAAGCTCTACGAGAACGTCTGATCGAGATACGTCGTGCCATTCACCGCCAGCCAGAGCTGGGCTTTCAAGAGTTCAAGACTGCCCAGTTGGTGACCGATACCTTGACAGAGCTGGGTATCCAGGTGGAGACGGGGGTGGGTTTGACGGGCGTGGTGGGCTATTTAGGGCAGGGAGGGCCTACCATCGCCCTGCGGGCTGACATGGATGCTTTGCCCATCCAGGAGTTAAACGACGTGCCTTATGCCTCCCAGGTGTCTGGCGTGATGCACGCCTGCGGCCACGACGCTCATGTGGCCTGCCTCCTGGGGGCGGCCATGCTGCTGTCAGGGACAGAATTGAAAGGTCAGGTGCGCTTTATCTTTCAGCCTTCCGAGGAAGAGCAAGACGAGGAAGGCAAAAGCGGGGCCATGCGTATGGTGGAGGACGGAGTGATGGAGGGGGTGGATGCCGTCGTCGCCTTACATACCCATGTTGACACTCTGGCTGGCACCATTGACCTGATGCCTGGCCCGATGATGGCCACCGTTGATACCTTCCGCGGTGCCATTCTAGGACAAGCCTGTCACGGTGCCTATCCCCACAAGGGCACCGACGCCATCGTCTTGGCTGCTCAGGTGATTATGGCTATCCAGACCATTGTCTCCCGGCGCATCCGTCCCCTGGACAGCGGAGTCATCACCGTGGGCATTATCCAAGGTGGGACCAAGACCAACATCGTGACTGATAGGGTGGCATTGGCGGGCACTATCCGCAGCTTCAAGCCGGAGATACGGCAGCAACTCTTCGATGAACTGGAGAGGGCCTGCGGCGTAGCCCGTGCCCTGGGCGGTGATTACGAACTCAAAATTAAGCCTGGCTATCCAACCACAGCCAACGATGAGGCCCTGACCAAGTTCGTCCGCCAGGTGGGCATTGAGCTCCTGGGACCTGACAAAGTGGGTGAAGCCGAGGCCGAGATGGGAGCTGAGGATTTCAGTTTCCTGGCTGCTTGTGCGCCAGGTTGTTTCTTCCGGTTGGGAGTGGGCTTTCCGGGCCAGGAACCCCGGCGCGGTCACAACCCCTACTTTGACGTTAATGAAGAAGCCCTCCCGGTTGGCGCTGCGGTCCTGGCTGAGGTAGCCCGTCGCTATCTGGAACAGAACGCCTAGACCTTTTCACTGTCTGGGACTTGACAATCTCATTGGAAGCGGTTAAAGTTATAATGAGCTGGGATAAGGGAGAAAGTGGCTTCTCCCCCATCATCATTTAGAGTCTATCCGAAAACTAGCTGACCGGGCTCCCACGCCCGGCAATCCGGCGGCCCTTCGGCTGCGCCCTTCGACTTCGCCCTTCGACTTCGCTCAGGGCAAGCTCAGGACAAGCTCAGGACAGGCGTGGGAGCCGCCTCCGCTGGGTTTTCGGATGGGCATTTAGTAGGAGGAAGACGTTATGGCTATTAATTTCATCTCGGACGGATGGATCAAGGCTCTCCAGAAAGAGTTGAATGAAAGTGAGGCATATCGTCAGGCGGCGCGGAACTGGGAGGGCGATTTCTACTTCTACGTTACGCCAGGTGGCCCTATCAAAGAACAAAGTATCTTCTACATGGACCTGTGGCACGGCGAATGTCGGGACGCCTTTCTGGTCACCGATGAGTCGGTCAGGGATCCGGTCTTTCAAATGAGCGCACCACTGGATGTCTGGAAGAAAGTGATCGCAAAGAAATTGGACGTCGTCCAGGGGCTACTGACCCGCCAGATCAAGCTCAAGGGCAACATGGCCATGATCATGCGCAACGTCAAGGCTGCCCAGGAACTGGTGGCGTGCTGTACCCACATCGAAACGGAGTTTCCGTCTTAGCTGGCCTATCGGAAAGGTCAAGCGGTCTATCCAAGAAGGAGGGAGCAATGGCGAGGTTCATCGTAGTTCACGACGTGGCCGTAGAGGAGATGTCGCAGGATCAACTCGTTGACCTAGCGAAGCAAGTAGCAGCCCGCCTTAAGCCAGGGATGGAGTGGATCAGCAGTTGGTACACACCGGAGGCGAACAAGCTCTTCTGCGAGTGGGAAGCCCCCGATGAGGAGGCCATCCGGGCTGCCCTTGGCGAGGCGCTAAAGGTGTATCCCATTGAGATCATCCATTCAGTGATCTACATCAACCCGGCCTGGTATAGGGAGCAGTCTTAGGAGAGAAGCATGTGGTTCTTCAAAAGCCCAGAGATTGTGCACGGCGAAGGCGCTTTGGGCTATCTGAGCGAGATCGAGGGCCAGCGGGCCTTCATCGTCACCGATCAGACCATAGTGGAGCTAGGCTTCGTTGATTTGATCGTCGAGCAACTGAAAGAAGCCGGGATAGAATCTCGGGTCTTTGCCGAGATTGAGCCCAACCCTTCTATGGAGATGGTGAAGCGAGGTGCGGCGGCCATGAGCCAATACAGCCCCGATTGGATCATCGGCCTGGGGGGCGGTTCCGCCATGGATGCAGCCAAAGCTATGTGGGTCCTCTACGAGTGCCCCGATATGGAGCCAGAGGAGATCAATCCCATGATCCCTCTGGGGTTGCGCCAGAAGGCCCGGCTCATTGCCATCCCCACCACCAGCGGCACCGGAGCCGAAGTCACCTGGGTCGTGGTCCTGACCGATACTGAGGACAGGCGGAAGCTTGTTTTGGGCTCCCGCGAGAATGTGGCCGACATCGCCATCGTTGACCCCGCCCTCGTGGTCAAGTTGCCCCCCCAGATCACCGCTGACACAGGGATGGATGCCCTGTCCCATGCCATCGAGGGCTACACCAGTACCTGGCATAATGACTTCTCTGACGGATTGTGTCTGAAGGCCATCCAGATGGTCTTTGACTATCTGCCTCGGGCCTATGCCGATGGCGGCGATGAGGAAGCCCGTGAGAAGATGCACAGTGCGGCCACCATCGCCGGCCTGGGCTTTGGCAATTCTATGGGCGCGCTGGCTCACGCTATGGGACACCCCCTGAGCCCGCTCTTTGGCGTGCCCCATGGCCGCGCTGTGGGCCTCTTCCTGCCCTATACCATCGAGTTCACGGCCAATGGGGGGGGGACGCGCTACGCGGACATCACCCGCTTCCTGGGCTGGGAGGTGGGATCGGAGACGCAAGGAGCGGCCAGGCTGGCCGAGGCCGTGCGAGACCTGGCGCGGCGCGTCAACCAGCCTACATCGGTCAAAGAGGTGGGTATCTTACGGGGGGACTTTGAGGCTGCCTTGCAGAAGATGATCGAGGACGGCGAGAACGACACCGTGACCAGCGCCCGCATTCCAGATCGGGAGGAGCTTGCCCGGCTCTTCCTCTACGCCTACGAGGGCAAAAGCATAGACTTTTGATCAAGAAAAGGAAGGGGGTGATACAAATGGGAGGCAAGAAGACCATAGGCATCGTCTTGCTCGTGGTCGGGATAGTCATTTTGCTCCTGTCGCTGCTGGCCTATCCTCTCGGGATTGGAGGGCCCAAGTTTGGGCCCTATCAGATAACGGGCACCATCGCGGGAGCAATTGTGGCTGTCGTGGGGTTGGTCCTGACGCTCAAAAAATAATCCCCTGGCCCTCACCCCTCCCCACGCCACGGCGGTTCAGAGAGGGGTGAGGGCTGACCAGTAGCCTGGAGAAGGAGCATAGGGAGGGCCAGTTGGACGGCTATATGGGTAAGCTGCTCGCGGTAGACCTGAGCAGCGGTGAAATCCAGGATGAACTCTTAAACATGGAATACGCCCACCAATTCATCGGTGGGAGCGGCCTGGCTGCTCGTTATCTTTATGACCTGCTGGACCCTGGCCTTGAGCCGTTACATCCTGCGAATCCGCTGTTATTTGTGACCGGACCGCTGACGGGTACCCGCGCCCCTCTGTACGGACGACACGTGGTCTGCGCCAGATCCCCTCTGACGGGCATCTGGAACGAGTCCCACGCGGGTGGGTTCGTGGGAGCTGAGTTGCGTTTTGCTGGCTACGATGGGATCATCATCAGAGGGCGCTCGCCGAAGCCGGTGTGCCTCTGGGTTCAGGACGGGAAGGCTGAGCTGCGGGATGCCGGACACCTGTGGGGTAAGGACACCTTTGAGACCCAGGCCATTGTCAAAGAAGAATTGGGCGATCCCAGGGTGCGGGTGGCTTGCATCGGTCCAGCCGGGGAGAACCAGGTGCTGCTGGCCAACATCATCCACGACCACGCCCGGGCGGCTGGACGAGGGGGCATGGGGGCAGTGATGGGTTCCAAGAACCTCAAGGCCGTGGCTGTGCGGGGTCATGGCCGGATCCCCGTGGCCGACGAGGAACGCTTCAAGGAGCTGGCCCGCCAGGTGATAGAGATTCTCAAAGACGACTTTATGAGCGACATGCTACACGAAACGGGTACGGCCTGCGCCATGGAGCAACTGAGTTACCTGGGCAGCCTCCCCTCTCGCTACTATACCCAGGGAGTCTTCGAGGGGGTGGAGACTCTCAGCGGAGGGTTCATGGCCGATACCATCCTGACCGGCACCTCGGCCTGCTACGGCTGTGTGGTAGGCTGCGGTCGCAAAGTAACCGTCAGTGAGGGCCGGTACACCTTCCCCGAAATAGACGGCCCTGAGTACGAGACCATCTGCGGCCTGGGGACTACCTTGCTCATTGACGACTTGGCTGCTGTATCCTGGCTGGGTCACCTGTGCGACGGCTACGGAATGGATACCATGAGCGCCGGCTCGACTATCGGTTTTGCCCACTATCTCTTCCAGGAGGGCATCATTGGCCCCCAGGATACTGGCGGGCTGACCTTGCAGTGGGGTGACCCGGATACGGTGGTCGAGCTATTGGGGCAGATGGCCCACAAAAAGGGTTTCGGGGCATTGCTGAGTGAGGGTTCACGACGATTGGGCCAACGCTTTGGTGTTGAAGAGTTAGCCGTACAGGTCAAGGGGCTGGAGGTGGCCTATCACGACCCCCGAGCCCTCTCAGCCATGGCTTTGGTCTACAGTACTTCACCCATTGGCGCTAGCCATAACCACAGCGATATGTACTGGGTCGAAGTCGGGCGCTCGCTAGAAGAGATGGGCATACCTTTCACCGACCGATTGGAGGACGCAGGCAAAGGCCCCCTGGTGGCTCGCCATCAGGACTGGCGAAGTGTGACCAATGCCCTGATAGTGTGCGCCTTTAATAATGCCCCGGCCCAATACCACGCGGACCTGTTAAATGCAGCCACCGGCCGCCAGGAGACCCTGGACAGCTTGCTGCACATCGGTGAACGCATCTGGAACCTGAAGCGGGCTTTCAATCATCGTCTGGGGCTGACCCGTGCCGACGACAAGCTGCCCCAATTGCTCTTGCAGCCCCTGTCCGAGGGCGGGACCCAGGGCCACGTGCCTGACCTGGAACTGATGCTCAGGGAATACTACGAGGCCAGAGACTGGGATCCGGACACCGGCAAGCCCAGCCGTGAGAAGTTGCTTTCCCTGGGCTTGGAGGAGATGGCCGGAGACCTGTGGGGACTGGGGCAATAATCCCAGTCGGTGGTACCGGACGATTGGGATGTTCAGGTGAGGATAAGACGTTGGATCAGGGAGGTTGAGGTTGAAGGCAAGGATTTTAAAGTAGGATGTTACGGGGTAGATTATCGGACTCGAGCCAGCCACTGGCCACCCCGGAACATTTTTATCTTCTGGCACGGCCTCGGCCAGAAAGGCTTCGCCACCCCCAATTGTCTGAACACAGCTCGCCCCCACTTGTTTCGGGAAATCCATTATCAGTTCAGCCAGGTATATCCAGAGCAGGTTTTCATTTCCGTCGGTGTCGAACCCGTTCATCCTGTGGGCAAGAAGCGGCCTTTTTTTGAGGATGAGGCCCGGGCAGTCATCCAGGCTCTGGACCTGGACCTTGGAGAAGGGACGCCTTCAGAGGAGGCTCCGACGGCAGTCCGGATTGCCGGTTACTCTACCGGAGGTGTGGTGGCCGGGACGTTGGGTTATCTGTTGGGGGCCAGGGAGATATTTCTCTTTGGGGGAGCAGGGCTTTGTGATTTAAGGTGTGGGGTTCCAGAATTGGCCTGGAGAACCCACTGGGCAGTGTACAAAATTGGGCTGGAAGTCATGGCTGGCCCGGAGAGACTTGGACTCCTGCGGAGGGTAGCTTCCCTGAAAGCCTGGCAACGGTTATACCAGAGGAATGCCTTGCAGGCCCTGTGGGGTTTGCTAAACAGGGTCAACCCCCTGCATCCTGATCCGAGGATCGCCTTTTCTCGTCTGAAATCTACCTGGCAGGACCTGTCGGCGTGTACCACTTTCAATCCCTTCTTTGAGCGTCTTGAGGCTCCTGTCTATGTATTGTGGCCGGCTGGCGATTGGCTCTTTCCATTGGCCCGCCTCAGGTGCCTGCTACCTTACCATATCCACATAACGACTTGTGAGGGGCACCACTACGTGCCAGGCACAGAGCCAGAGATGACAGTGCACAAGTTACTTCAATGGGTCAAAAGCAATATGGTTAGTTAAAAATTATGCCTTGGATACGTGAGGTTCAGGTTAACGATAACGACTTTCGCATTGAAGCCTACATCGTTGATTATCGAGAGTCCGAAAGGACCTGGCCTCCCGATAATCTGACCATTCTCTGTCCGGGTTTCGGTCAAGAGCACCTTTCTTTTCCTGACCGCTCCCCCAATCTGTTTTCCGAGGTCTGTTCTCAGTTTAACCAGATTCAACCGGGGCAGGTCTTTGCCATTGTGGCCGTGGAGACCATCCGTCTCAACCATCAGAAGCGACCCTTTTTTCAGGATGAAGCTCAGGTGGTGGTGAAAGCCCTGGGGCTGGATTCCAGAGAGACGACAGGGTCAGGGAGCTCAAGGAGACTCAAAGTTGCGGGCTACTCGGCTGGCTCCGTGTTGGCTACCACCCTGGGCTATTTGACCAGGGCTGACGAGGTATTTCTGTTCAACGGGGGCGGACTCTGCGAGATGCGCCTTGGTCTCGCCCAGTTGACTGTCAGGTTCCTGATAGAGGCACTCAAGGTGGGCTTTGACGTTAAGGATAGCGCACAAAGGCTGGGTCTTCGGCGCAAGATGTTATCTTTCAAGGGCTGGCGGGCGCTCTTTCGTACCAGGAGGATCTGGCAGGCCTTCTTTGGTGTATTAGGACGGGCGCTGGTTTCTCCCTGGCGTGTGAATCCCAGGATAACCCTCTCCCGCCTGCGCTCTATCTGGCAAGACCTGACTGACTGCACCCGCTTCCACCCCTTTTTGGCCCGGTTGGCTGTGCCTGTCTGGGTCCTTTGGCCGACCAACGATGGAATCTTCCCCCTGACCGATCTGCGAGGAGTGACACTGCCTGAGAATGTCGTGCTCATTCCCTATAAGGGTCACCACTACACCCCGGAGACCGAGCCAGCCCAGGCCGTACGCTGTGTCCTAGAGCGATGGGAGGTTAGCGCTGCCAGGCCGGAGATGTAGAATGAGTGACGAGTAACAGATGACCAAGGCTACCAAAAATCAAAACAACGGATGGTGAAGAAAAACATGAAACTTTTGCTCCGAAAGAATCTCAGCATCGTCTGGTGCGCTTTTCTTGCGCTGGCCATCACTGGCTGCCAGACTATTGCCGGAATTACCCCAACGCCGACCAAAACCCCCCGGCCTCCCGCGACGGCTACAGCGACCAGCACCCTGACCAGCACGCCAATACCTACTAGCACGGCGACCAGCACCCCTGTGCCGACGCCAACAGCGAACCCCACGGACACACCGCTGCCGACGGACACGCCCGTGCCCGCGCCGACAGACACGCCGCTGCCCACCAATACGCCTCCTCCGGCTCCCACGCCGACCCCTGTGGAACCTCCCACAGACACACCTGTACCAGCACCGTCTGTGGACTTTAAAGTCATCACGCAGCGCATGCTGACCATAGAGGAGAATCAAGGATGCAGGGGAATGCATGATATTTTTATGACGGTCGTAGATATTAACGGCGTTCCACTGGATGGCATTGTTGTCAGGGTGGATGACCCTGCCGGAGGACAGGTAGAAGTTGTCACCGGTCAGAAGGGACCGGGGAAGGTGGAGGTTCCGATGTACGGCATGTATATCGTCCAAGTGTTGCGCGATGCGAGCCGAGATTATAGCAGCGAGGTCACTCGTTGGCTAGATTCCGGGCAGCCGACGGTGGAAGATCTGTGGAATTGTGGATACTGCGAATACGATGAAAGGACGTACGAGGAATGTGCTGAGATGAGAGAGCTGGGCAAGGGCTTCCTCTGTTATGGCCACTACTCCTACGAAGTCGTCTTCCAGCGACAGTGGTAGGGCTGGTTATCAGTGGAGGAAGGGTAAAGGAGCAAGTATCATGTGGGAAGAATATCTCTTTCCCGCTCCGGTCGAAGAAGCGGTGGCTATGCTGATTCAATGGGGTGGACGAACACGCCTCATCGCCGATAACCTCTGCCGCTGCACAAGCTATCTCCAGATCATCGAGGCCATCAAAGATCCTGCGGGCTAACGGGATAGCCAATGGATGCCATCAGCTTTTACGTCCACGTTCCCTTTTGCCGGGCCAAATGCGCCTATTGTGACTTTAACTCCTACTCTGGCCTGGATCATCTCTTCGAGAAGTATGTGCGTGCTTTGCAGAGGGAGATGCGTTGGGTCGCCCAGGGGCGTTCTCTGAAAGTGAATACTATCTATCTGGGGGGCGGCACGCCAACCGTGCTGCCCCTTGCACTTTTGGGCGAGATCCTGGACGCCTGCCGCGAGCATTTCATGATTGCTGAAGGGGCCGAGATCACCGTGGAAGCCAACCCCGGCACAGTGGACGGCAGCTATCTGGCAGGCCTGTTGGAGACGGGGGTGAACCGTCTCAGCCTCGGTGTGCAGAGTTTCCACGATGACGAATTGCGTCTCCTGGGCCGCATCCACACCGCTGCCCAGGCTGTCGAGACCTATCGCCTGGCCAGGCAGCAGTGTCCTGAGCTTGTCGAAGGGCCGCGTCCTGATGGTTCGACAAGCTCACCACGGCGGCTCGTTGAAGGGCAGTGTCCTGAGCCTGTCGAAGGGGTGGGCTTTGGCAACGTCAGTCTCGACCTGATCTACGGTTTGCCCCAGCAACCCTTCAGCAGTTGGCAAGGCACGCTGCGGCAGGCCATCCACCTCCGGCCGGATCACCTCTCCCTCTACTGCCTGACCGTGGAAGAAGGCACTCCTTTGGGACAGTGCATCGCTCGAGGGGAACTACCTCTCCCCGATCCCGACTTGGCTGCTGAGATGTACATCCTGGCGGAGGAGACGTTGGATAGAGCTGGCTACATTCATTACGAGATTTCCAACTGGGCTCAGCCCGGCCACGAGTGCCGCCACAACCTGGTCTACTGGCGCAACCGGTCCTACCTGGGCCTGGGAGCGGGGGCCCACTCGTATCTTGACAAGAAGCGCTGGCACAACGTCCTGTCGCCCGCAGAGTACATCGCCCGGTTGGAAGCGGACTGGCAGACTGCTCCCGCCGGATTTGTAATCCGGCGGCCCACCTCAGAGTACATCACGCGATTGAAAGAGGACTGGCAGGGGCTTTTCCCTCCCAGTGTGAAGGAAGTGGAAGAGATTGACGACACCCTGGAGATGGCCGAGACGATGATTTTAGGGCTGAGATTGGTACAGGCAGGGGTGGGGCTTGCGGATTTCAGGGGGCGTTTCGGACGAGAGTTGGTGGATGTCTATAGCGGCGAAGTCAGGGAGATGGAGCAAGCAGGGTTGCTGGAAGTGGATGGGGAACGGGTGCGGCTGACGGCGCGAGGGCGGCTGTTGGGAAATGAAGTGTTTCAACGGTTTCTGCCCGAGTCAACAGTTTAGTCCTGAACGCTGCCGCGTATCTTTTCCGCTTGTGGGGTGTTACCTGATTTAGGTGATTCATTTTATTATGCGAAAGTCAGCCCCGGCGCTGCGGCGTGACAAATCGCAAAACGACAAAACAAGGAGGGAAAACGATGGCCGAAATCAAAATCGTCACGGACAGCACGTGCAGTCTGCCACCGGAGCTCATCTCGCAGTATGGGATCACAGTGGTTCCATACGCTATCCAATTCGCCAGAGAGAGCTACCGTGATGGCGTTGACATTGACGTAGAGCAGTTCGAGGAGAAGGTGCGCAGCGAGGGAGACATGCCCAAAACCGCCATCCCCTCGCCCGGCGAGTTCGCAGAGGTCTATCAGGCTGTGGCAGAACAGGCCGACACCATAATCTCTATCCACGCTGGCAAGAAGGTAAGCGGCATCTGCGGCAGCGCCGAGTTGGGTGCGGCTGAGGTGCCAAAAGTCCATGTGGAAGTGGTGGACTCTAACATCGTTTCTATGCCTATGGGCTTCATGGTCCTTGAGGCGGCCAAAGCGGCCGAGGCGGGCAAGACAAAGGACGAGATCCTGGCTCTCATTGAAGAGGTCAAAGAGAACACGGGTTTCTTTGCTACTTCGGTAGAACTGGAGTTCATCAAGGAGAGTGGCCGCATCGTCGGGGCCGAAGAGGCGGCGGAGAGCGCGGTGAAGGTTAAACCGATCATCACCTTCACCGATGGCGTTCCTGGGGTCATCGAAAAGGCCCGCACCCAATCGGCTGTCCTTGGCCGGATGATCGAGATGGCCAAAGAAAGAGCGGCCGGGCGGGCTATCGAGCAGGTGGCCATCGTGCACGCTAACGTGGAGGAGATCGCTCTCAAGTTCAAGGAAAGGGTGGAAAAGGAACTGGCTCCCAAAGTGACCCTGGTCAGCCAATTGGGGCCGACCTTGACCGTCCATCTGGGGCCAGGCTCGTTCGTTCTGGTGCCTTTCTATAGCTCCTGACTTCCAGGCCCTTCGGGTTTTCCGAAACCCGAAGGGCCTTTCAAGTTCTGGTTGCCTCGCCCGGCCAGGGCCTTCACCCGTTCGAAGGCTTCGACGTCCAACGCCTCTGACTGGAGGGGATAGGCGGACTCGTTGTGCAGCAGCGGGTCGGCCTGGGGGTCGAGACCCCAGTGGTGGACGGCCCGCTCCCACTCGGCGGTGCCGGGGATAGGGGAGTAGAGGGTCACCTCGACCGTGGCTCCGCACTGGTGGGCAAAGGTGATGCTCTCTTCCACGTCTTTGATGTGCTGTCCGGGCAGACCCAGCATGACGTAGGCGGTGACGTTCGCCGCTTCAAATCCGGCCGACCTCAGAGCAGCCACCGCGCGACGGAAACCCTCGTTGGTGACCTTGCCCCCACTACGACGCTGTTCTTCTGGATCGCCGCTCTCCAATCCCAGCCGGACAGTCTTGAACCCAGCCTGAAACATCTTTGCTGCCAGACTCTCGTCTATCAGTTCAGCGTGCAGGCCGTTGGGGGTGTGGAAGCGGCAGTCAAGCCCGCGGGCTATGACCTCGTCCAGGATGACGTGGATGTGCTGTTGGGCGTTGACCAGCAGGGCGTCGTCGTAGAAAGCAAAGTCGCGCACGTCCAGCTTGGTGCAGTGTCCTGAGCCCTGCCCTGAGCAAAGTCGAAGGGTTGTCGAGGGGCGGCACCATTCGATCTCGGCAACGACCCGCTGGGGGTCGCGCTGTCTGAACCCCTGGGGGTTGAGCCGATGGGAGGCGCAGTAAGTGCAGCGGTAGGGACAACCCCTGGAGGTGGTGATCGCCACGTAGCCCTGGTTGCGGCGCAGGTCATGGGCGGGGAAGGGGTAACTGTCCAGGTCGTATCCTGAGCCCTGCCCTGAGCCAAGCCTGCCCTGAGCCCCGTCGAAGGGTCGAAGGGTTGTCGAAGGGTGGCTGTACTTGTCATAACGAGAAGGGTGGTCGATCAGCGAGTCAACGAGTCGAAGGGTTTGCAGCTCTCCCTCGCCGTGGATGACGAAATCTGCTCCTGATTTCTGGCGGGCGTGGTCGGGGCAGAGGGTGGCGTAGATTCCGCCCAGGATGACGGGCACGTTGGGCCAGCGGGCCTTGGCCCGGCGGATGGCTTCAAAGGGGCCGGGGTACCAGTAGGTCATGCCCGAGGTGACGAGGATGGCGTCGGGCCGGGGCTGGCGATCCAATTCGGCCTCGAATATCTCCAGGGGCAGGCCGTAGCGTCCGTAGCGGCGGGGCACGTGGTCCAGGACCGCTGGTTTATCGAGAAAGGTCTTGTGGAACTTGCCGCAGCCATATTCGTTGCTTTTGGGGGTCTCTCTCCCCTGAAGCTTGAGTAGATCGGGGTGCCAGCGGTCCAGGCAATCTATCAGGCTCAGGGTGTACCCATTTTCCCGTAGCACGGCTGCCACAGAGAGGAGCCCTTGGGGCTCCATCCACTCGTTGTAGGCAGCAAAGTCGTAGAGCCAGGGGTTGATGAGCAGAACGTGGCCTTTGGTCAGCATGGCTGCATTATAGCACCGCTGGTTCTATCTGGCAAGGCTGTTTCGGTGGAAGGAAGCGCGGGGCTGAACCCCCGCGCTGAGAGAGCGAAGCCCCTGCGGGGCTAGGGATGGTCAGCCCGAAGGGCTTTGCCCTTTCAGCCCGACGGCTTTAGCCTCGGGCTGCCCTTGCCAACAGTCTGAGAATCTGTTATACTATGAGTATCTAACAGAACCCCCTTAGCTCCATCCGCAAGAGGGGGCCGGGCGGGGGTAGCAGGCTCATTCGCTCCTTACTAAATAAACAGTGGCGGGTTGCCCGGCCCGATGTACCACGAGCAGGGCAGCAATGGAGCGCATTCAGGGCAGAACCCAGCAGAGAGCCTAGAGATAATTGTTGCCAAGGCGCACCTCTCCCTTCCCGTTGGCAAGCTGGCACTCACGAGGTCCACTGCCGGGCTATTCAGCGTTGGATGGCTGTTCCTTCAGCCGTCGGGGAAGGCTAACAGTTCATCCTCCTCGTGAAAGTGCTTCCACCGCTTGCGGATGGCCTTCTCCAGGGGCAGGTTCCACAGGTCCAAAGTCGGATACTGCTCTGGCTCAGCTTCTTGTTGGCTTGCCTCTTCGATGAGGTCATAAAGTTTGCGCAGGAGGGTGGCGATGCCGGTCAAGAAAGCGTTCAGTTGCATGTTATGCAGCCCGTGATACTTAGGTCGTGAGAGCCCGTTGTCGGCAAAGTAGTCATTGTTGCGTTCCACCGAGGATCGCAGCGCAAAGATGATCTTGTAACGCCGCGTGCCCCGTGGGATTTCCAACACCAGGCGGGAGTCCTCGGTCACCGGCACATTCTTCACGCAGCCTATAGCATTGGCGCGGAAGGGACAGTCTTCGTGGCCTTCAGGGCATTCCTTGCGGCAGATGAACTTTAGGCGCTTGTCATCCTCATCGTAGCCATTGGGATGCATGACTATCCCACAGGCATAGGGCCAACCAACCTCATTGTAACCCCGTTCTTCCAAACGCTCCTGGTCGGTCTTCTCGTTACGTTTGTTGTAGTGGAAGATCGGCCTGGCTCCCCGTCTGCGAGCGGCGATGTAGTTTTTGAAGTCATCGTAGTGACCATCGGCGATGTGGAAGACGGTCTTTACCTGGCCGTGATAGCGTTCTATCTGCTCCAGGAGGACTTCGAAGAAGTGCCCGTCATAGACTTGGCCGGGGGTGACCAGGAGAACCACGGGGAACTCCATGCCCAGTTTCACCTCGAAGGAGACGCCGCTGTGCACCTTGTAGCTGTAGAGCGCCTCGACCTTGTTGGGATTTTCCTTGCTGCGACGATGGCCAACACCTCCTTCCAGATCATAGGGCACCCGTTCACATTCCCTGACTGACTTGTCATCACATCAAGGCGCAGTTAGGCCAAAACACACACCAGATGTTGGGGTAAGCCGCGATTTTCCCCTAGCTGTAGGGGGTGCGACCAACCGGCATATCGTTCTATGTGACGATAAGTCAGCCAGGGGTTCACATTGGCTGAAGAGGAGGCACTGCTGGCACCCATGCCCGGCTTGACCAGCGTTCTCGCAGCCGTAGAAGGTGGCCCAGGTCTCCACCAGCATGGAATCGAAAGCCAACACCCGGAAAGTGATGATGTCCAACTGGCGCAAGAGCCCTACCATGATGTGAAAGACGGCTTCGTAGACCACCGGCCCGATGCGGTTGCGGAAGTGGGTGAAGGCCATCCCCGAGGGCACCTTGTGATCAGGGTCTTTAGGATTGTCCAGGTCAATGCCCACAAAAGCGGCGATTTCCCGACCCAAGGGGGTCTCTTTCCGCAGTTCGTCCAACAACTTGTCACGGGATGAGAAGTGCAACAAGACCCGCACCAAGTCGAGCAGGAAGAGGGTAACCGGATCCCAAAGGTAGCCGCCCTCGTCTGAGGTCTCGTAGAAAGGTGCTACCAACAGCCGGACGAAAGACCAGCCAATCCAGGCGAAAGTAAAGGTCAGGATGCCACCCTTGAGGGTGCCGTCTGGGTTGAGCCGTATTTCAAAGGGCTGAAACTGGTAATAGGAGTACATCCGCTCCGGGTCTTTGGTGAAAGGCTCGTCCGGCACCGCCACGATGATGACAACCTCGATGTTGTTAAGGAGCTTCCTGAGCCGCTTCAGAGAAAATTGAGATTTGGCGTAGTACCGCTTCTGCTTGGGGCGGCCACGACGCCGCTTGGCTTCCGCCTTCTTCTTGCGCAGGCACCGCCGTTGCTGTTTCTCGGCCCGTCGTTGCTGAGCCTGGGCGACTCGTCGGATTCTCGCTGCGGCCATGGGAGGGGCCTCCTTTCGGGGAAAGTGTCAGGTGACACCTATTATACCCCAGATGGGGCCTCTCCCCTGACCACAGAGGAGTGGGTTGAAATGAGCCTAAATCACTGGCTCAGCTAGTTCTGTTAGATACTCAGTCTTGAAGCAAAAAGTGTGAATGATTCACGTTTTCCTCCTCTCCGTTAGATGAGCATTGTACCTGGCCCATGCCAGTATGCCGGCAGTCCGCTTGCCGGTTTCGGCATGGTTCACCAGAGCGAAACACCTTGACAAATTGTCCTTTGCTCCTGCCGGATTTGTAATCCGGCGTAACAGGACGTTATTCTACGATGCGATGGATTACAAATCCACCGCGAGCCTGATAATTCTCCCTCGGCCCGTGAACCATGC
>SOHZ01000333.1 GCA_004377365.1 Anaerolineales bacterium
CATCCTTAAGAACTCGACAGCACTCCGAAAAGACTTGTCCCAGTAGTTGTTCAAACCTCTCGGCTTCTCCTTCTTTGTAGCGCTTCATTACAGCTTCTTCTGGACTGTTTATCAAGTTCTCGACTGCGAGAGTCTCAGGCAGCCAGACTGCCCAAAAATTGCTTAACTCGCTGTATTGGACGTTTCCGCCATAGGGTGGGTCGGTGATGACAGCGTCCACTGATTTATCCGGCAATGGTAAATTGGTGGACGACTTCGTCAGAAGCCAGCAAGTTGCATTTCCCCACAGGATATCAGCCGCCGAGTGCGCTTCAACATAATAGTCCCCGATCTCCTTCTGGCTGTACTGCTTGCCCCGTACTGCCCAATTGCTTCGTCTCTTCAGTATGTTCCACACGTTGTTCTCACAGTATATGTCAGGAAGCCAATAAGCGTGGAGTGCCCAGCCATGACGCTCGTCCGTAACCATTCGATTAGTCCAGCCAAGCAGTGAAGTAAAAACATGTTGCAGGAAGTAGCACATCTTCTGGTCTTCGATACCGTTAATTCTCCGTAGTAATCTGGTCAAAGCGAGTAAGTTGCGTCGCGAGAAGAAGTCACTAAATCGCTCACAAATCAGGTTGTTGGGTTTGCGAAGTTCGTAGTCGAGGGGCATGACCTGTTGTGGATACCATAACTCTTCTCGGTCAATTATGGAGTCGAATTGCCGTTCCAGGTCAGCGCACCGCTGGATGTCTTCTGCGGTGACCTGTTTCATTCCTTCGAATCCACATGCCGGGCAACTTGCATGCTGTTCAAGCATCTTGTCAGCTTTGCGGGGTATGTTCGTAACATGGAACCCTTTTCCGCAATGTGTGCACGCATACTTGCCCGGCCCCAGTTTCTCCGCTTCGGCTGTGACTGTTGGGTGGTTGCAGTGCGGACAAATGTAGACTACACTCCACTTAGTCCAGTTGGTCGTCGCCTCAGCTCCACACTGAGGACAAGGTGTTTGGTAGAGCGTGTTGCTCTCTTCTTTTGTGATCTCAGCAAGCCATTCAAGGCTTGTTTCCACATCTTCTGGATCAAGATTCATGACCTCGCAGCGTGTGATAAAGGTTGCCATTGGATTGAGATCCACACCGATCACTTTGCGTCTCAAACGCAAACTTTCGACCACGGTAGTTCCTCCACCACAAAAGGGGTCTAGAATAATGTCACCTGGCCTGGAGTAGTACTTGATCAGCGTATTGATCACGTTGAAGGGGCGGCGCGCGAAGTAACGGTGCATTCTGTAGATCGGTGTATGTGGTTGGGCCTTGACAGGCGTCAGGAATGGCACGGTTGGGCTGGTCATCCAATGCTCTCCTGAAAGAATGTGTAAGGCACAACATCGGCCTCGGACCAGAAGAGATTAAAGTAATCCTGCCAAAACTGGGCCTTGCGGCCGACATGGATGACCCCTACATCACCGTTGGAAATGAAGGACGCGGCGCGAATCTCACCGCTGCCAATGTAGGCTCGTTTCCCATCGGCAACGACCATTTTCTGGTGGATGCCCTCGTAGAGTAGTGACTCATCACTTGCGGCTCCGATGCGGATGGTATAGTCGCGCACAGCGACCTGCTGGCGGTCACCTCCACCCGAGGCATACAGGTCTATGAACTTGGCAAAGGCTTTGAGTTTCTGGTGATAACTATACCCTGATTGGCGAGGCAGAAGCAACTCACGGGTGAGGAGATGCACCACGGCCCCTCGTCGTCCCAGGCCGACGATTTCATCAGTGAAGTACATCAGGCCGTCCAATTCTAGGAAGGGCAGAGCCAGCAACAACTTGCGGCGGGCAGATCCCAGCAATTCTTTGAAAGCGGTCTTCATATCCAGGATGGTCAGCGTAGGATAGCGATCACGTAACATCGTCACTTTGTCGGCCAGCGAGAGCGGCGCGCTGATGACCAATGCCTCGGGGATGCCCGTGATTTCAGGTGCTTCGATGGGCTTCCCCTTCGCTTCGGCTTGGGCCTGGGTCTGGAGCAGGCGGGTGATCTCGGCTGTCCGCCCCGAGGCATATGAGACCTGTCGGCCAGTGGACGTCCGGGTCACCAACCCTTGGGCGACCAGGTAATTCAGGAACAGCAACACCCGCTGGGACAGGTCGGTCCCCAGGGCTCGCGAGAGCTCAGTCGGCGTCAGAGCACCCGACTCCAGATGCTCCAACATCCAGTTGTAAGCTTCTTCGATGGACGGGGGCCTGACCATCATTCTCCTCCCTCCCCGACTGGCCTCATCGCTGCCGCCGCTTCCTTGCGCAACAAGATAGCGTTGGGTGGATACCAGCGTTCGATCTCATCCGGCAGGAAGGGCATACACCAGGCGTCGGTGATGTAAACGCAGGAGAGGCATCCCTGCTCACAATCGTGGGGACAGGCAGCCAACGTCCGTTCAACCTCGTTCATCAGCTCCAGGAACCCTGCCCCGGCTGTCAATTGCACCACACCGCCGTAGCCGATGTCCTGTCGCTCGTAGAGGATGATGGCCCCATCCCGCAACAGGATTTTGCTGCCGAAGTAGTCCAGCCCCACCTGAGCTACCGCCTGTTTGAGCAGGGCGTGCCCGATGGCGTGCAGCGAGGCGATCAGCGGGAGAGCGTCGGGACGATCAACGTTCTCCTGGAAAAGAGGGCGCTCGTTCAGGCGTTCCATCTCCTTAGCAATCAGGTCGTCATAGGAGCGACGCTGGGGGACTGGGATTTTCCCTTGCACAGCTTCTGCCAGGCGTTCCTTGTCCAGTATGACCACCAGGGCACGCCCTTGTTCGCTGACGACATAGGCACGGTACGTGTTGGTACGATCATTTCGAAAGAACTGCGGCAAGCGCTCCTGCTCTTTGATCTGGCCCGCACCCTTGTGGGTCGAATAGCCATAGACCACGGTGCTGGAGCAGACGTTGCTGACCAGAAAAGCCTCCCTGATAGGAAACATTTGGCGAAACCATTCTCGTTCCGGTTCATTAAGGCGTTCCAAGAAACCATCGAGATGCCAGGTTCGTACCCCTTCGGCTTTATCATCCTGGTGTCGTTGTCGCAGCACAGACAGAGAAATGGGCTGGTCTTTGATGCGCAGCAGAGAGAAACTCAGGGCGTAGGTGGTGGATGCAGCCGTGCGGTCAATGTGCATCTTGGAGACCCGGCGCTTGCCCTCTTCGTCAGGCTCCCAGATACTGCAACTGCAACTGCGGTCAATGGCGCGCCCCCGACCTCGCTGTGGGTAGTATTGGGGGCACTTGCGGCAGCGCCAGCGAATGGTACTGACCCGCTCCCGACCATAGTAGTGCAGATGATCTCCACACCTGGGGCAGATGAGCAGGCCATTTTCTATCTGGATGTCTTGGGGAATCAGCTCTTCAACCCTGGCACAGCGCGGACAGATGTGGATCAGCGCTTCCTGTCGCAGCCAGGGGAAGCCGTGCGTTTTGCCTTCCCGTTCCATCTTCTCCTTACAACACGGACACACCAAGTCGGATGTGGCGTTGTCTACAATCTGGTAATGGCCGCACCGGGTGCAGACAAAAGTCCTGGGATAAACTTTCACCCGAATACGGGTGCCGTCTCGGATTTCCCGCAACTCGATGTCGCTGGCTTTCACCCTCGGCCTCGCCGACGGTGAGGGCATGGACGACGCCGTCGGCAGGGGCCTCGCATTCAGGTCAATGTCCAGGTCATCCAGCAACCCGCTGTACTCAGCTTCCAGCGTGGGCGCAACACCGCCTATAACTCTCTTTTGCATTTCGGCCCGCCGACTTCGCTCTTGAGCGTGACTCTGCCGCCGCTGCTCTCCTTCGCTGATAAGCATTGCCACCCATTCCCGGATCATCTGGTCGTCGTGGCGGTCCGCATCAAAGTTCTGCGTCTGCACGCTGGCATAATCGGTCTCCCACACCTGTCTTTCGTGGTGGTATAACGCCTGCCATTTGGTGATGGTGATAGGTTTTTCTTCCCAGGCCATCAGTTCCTCCTCATTCTTCGCCTTCCACGAGGACTTCGTCACCCACCGCGCGCACGGGCATTTCGCCTCGCTTCATCAGTCTCAAGAGTTGTTCATCTTCCACCTGCACAATAGCCCGCTCCGACTGGGCGCGCAAACTGAACAGGGTATCTGGTTGTTTGCCAATCCACTTATATAGCTGTAGATAGCCCTCATTACCCAAATCAGCCACCACCCGGCGGTAGTGATTGAGGATAGCTTTCACCACCTCGCCCCGCTGCACTTTGTCGGCACCTTTGGCTAGAACGCCCCCGATCAGCAACTCCAGGAACTCTCGCTGGTTTCTGCTCAACCAGGCCCCGGCCCGATCGCAGCGTGAGTAGATATAGTCTTCAGCGATGAGCGTGGATAGCAGGCCAACGATTGTGTTGTTCAACATCAGGTCGGCCACGTAAGGGTTGATCGGAGCCACCGGCTTCTCGTCGAAGTAGCCTTCTACATCGCCCAACACACGGTGAAAGTTGCGGAAGACGAACTCGTTGCGCGGGTTGGTCGGCAGTAGGTGTACGGTGACGTGGCCAGGGACATCGCGCCGTCCTGTCCGCCCAGCCGTCTGCACCATCTCGGTCATACTAGGCGGCACGCCCATCATCAGCATATTGTTCAGGCGGGGGATGTCCAGTCCCAGAGAGACCACCATGTTGGCTGTCAGAAGATTCGTTTTCTTCTTCAAAATATTATCCAAAATACGGGCGATGGTTGATGCCCTAGAGTCTCCGGACAGGAACTCGATTCTGGCCCCGGCAGGGAAATAAGGCAGATCCTGTAGATAACGGCGAATGTCATTGGTAACGATGTGGCCGTCTTTCTTGCGGGGGATGTAGGCCAGCAGGAAGTCATAATCATCCCGCCCCAATCGCCTCTTGAGTTCCTGACCCCCGTGCAAGCCATTGTAGACGTACTTGATGGCATTGCTCAGGGAACGCACCGTTGGCGTGCCAACAGGCATAAACATCAGGGTGCGATAACGCACCCGGCGTGGCTCAATGCGGAAGTAGTGAGGGAAATTCCCTTTGCTGGGAAACGTCTCAATAGGCTCTTGCCGGGTGAGGGCCTTGACCAAGTCTTGTTCGTTTGCGATGGTTGCTGTCCCAGTCTCAAACGTCCCCTCGATGGGACAGTTCAACTTCTTGGTCATCTCCCGCAAAAGATTGAAAAAGTAGGAAATGAGAGTAGCCGTCACGCCGTGCAGTGAGTGCACCTCGTCAAAGACGAAGTAGGCCAGGGGAGACTGGGTTGGCTGATCGCGAGTTCTGTCCAACGCTTGCCCACACCACCGGCACTGAAAGATGTCGTTGACCTGGGCATCTTTGTAAAGCA
Organism: Anaerolineales bacterium; assembly: GCA_004377365.1. Taxonomy (GTDB): domain Bacteria; phylum Chloroflexota; class Anaerolineae; order E26-bin7; family E26-bin7; genus E26-bin7. Next base: position 5,343 of record SOHZ01000333.1, read on the forward strand.
GGCTGTTGTAGAAGCCGCATTGACACCGGACGGCCGGAGCGCCAAACAGGGGCAATGTTCCCTGTGGGGCGGACACGGTGGCCTCGTAGAAGAGCTTATCGGGCGTGGCGATGGTTAGAGCGGGCAGGAAGGCGCACACTTCTGGCACCGCCTTCAGCCGTCGTGGGCTGTACATGTAGTCAATGGCGTGCCCGCACGCCTCGCAGACGCCCATACGCCGGCCGTCGCGCTCCTGGCAACGCACCTCTCCCTGGCGGCCCTGCTGGCGGCAGCGGGGGCAACTGCCATCCTTATCTTCGTACTGGACCATCACCTCACCCACCTGAGGATAGACAATGGCCTCGTAGGACGGGTCTGAGGTACCAATGAAGATGCCGCCGGTGACGTTGGCCTCGGGAAGCTCTTCACGCAAGGCGTAGACGAAGCGAGTCAGCCGCTTGAACATGTCTTCGTTGAGGATGCGGGTGGGGAAGATGAGCACTGCTCGCTTTCCGGTGAACAGGTAATGCAATGCCGCGTTGACGAAGAAAACCAGCGTCTTGCCAGCACCGGTGGGCGCGTTGATGACCGAAACGGCCAATTTCTCTGGACAGCAGAGCATCTCCAACCGTCGCTGGATGGCTTCCCATTGGTATAGATACAATTGAGAGACAGCAAAGGCCTGTGCTGTGGCCCGCATCACGCGGGGCAGCAGCGCAGACCATCGGGCGTTGGCACGGATGACGGCTTTCGTTTCTTCGGACAGGATGGCGGCCCGTGCCAGGAAATCCTCGATGTCCTGGGACAACTTATCTAGTACGGGGCCAAGTACAGGCGTTGCCCGGATAGTGTCGTAGACGCCGAAGGGGGTGCACAGCAGGGTCTGAGGGTCTTGCGTGGAGCGGGTAAGCACACAATTGGTCTGAGTGGGACGCAGCAGGTCAAAGATGGCCGACGAGGTGTCGCTACGAATGGCCTGATCCAGTCGGTCGGCGTGTTGTTGGGCTGGCAGCACAATCTCGGCTCCGTTGACTCTAATCTTGATACAGGGGAGCACCAACGAGTGGATGAGAGGGTAATCACGGGCGTCGGTCCGGTTGCGAAGTTCAACGGTGATCCGGTAGGCTCCCAGCGGCCGGACGTATTCGGCATCCAGCAACAGTTGGGCTTCCACCTGAGCCAGCCGCAGAGCAATGGCCGCCAGGCGAGGCTGGTCGACCTTGGATGGTGGTTCTATCCCTTTGGGTTTGTACAGATTCACCGTGTCAACCGTCTGCAACCTGTCGGCTCCTGTTGCCAGTTGGTCAAAGGTCTTGACCAATACATAGCGAGGGAGCGAGGGCTGGATCGCGTATCGCCGGGGCAGGTTGCGGGCCTGTTCGGAGAGTACCAGACGATAAAAACTGAGCGGACCGCTCTTGTGGAAGTAGATTGCCTGACCTCCTTCCCGCAGGTCATACATCATCCCGTTCAGCCGCACTTTTGAAAAGTCTGCCGGTACTTGGAGTGAGGGATTAGGTTTTGCGCCCCGATCCCTGAACATGATTCGTCCTCGACTGTCCTCTTTCTCGTCACGGTATTCCAGCATCGAGGCCAGACCGAAGGTCAGTTCCACATCCAGGGTGAAGTCCCGCTCTGCTGAGGCCTTGACGTAGAAGGATGTCTCCAGAATCGGCGGGAAGCGCCACGAGAGATGACGGTTCTTCAGGTAGAGCGTGTGGGTCACCAGCGTGTTGGCATCCGAAGCCTCGCCGCTTCTTTTAGTCACCAGCCTGCCCGGCCGGTAAGTGGCGTGCTCCAGTTGGAAAGCCGACATCTCATTGAGCAGCGCCCGGTCATCGGTGTCGGGAGTCAGGTGATTGAGCAAGTCTAGCAGAATGTCAGACAGGCTCTGCGGGTAGGGTTCCAGTTCAGGCTCTTGGGCTGCCCATAGCCCGGTGGGGGCGCTCTTTTCACCCTTCATCCTCACTCTGACTGCCTCCGCTGCGCCATATTTCACCCGGTCTTCCCATGCTTTCAGCCCCCACAGGCCAGCTAGTGTCTGGGCAAAGAGGTCAGGCCGGGTGCGCAGGAATGAGCGTTGCAGTGTATCAGTCGAGAAGCGGCCATTACACCGGCGGTTGGTCGCCTCGGTCAGCACTTCCAGGGTCATCGGCTGGCCGTTGGCCTTCAGTGCAGCAACAATGGCTTCGATAACCCGAGAGAGTTGGGATTGAGTCGCCTTCATTGTCTTTCCCCTTCCTGCTCAAGGCCGGACAAGTCCTCTCCGTGCCACAGCCGGACGAACCATGTGAACACTTTTCCCACCGGTGAGCGCAGAGCCCGCTGCACCACTCCGAGACGGGTCTTCAGGTGGGCGATCTCCTCAGCCTGATCCGCATGTACCTGACGCCAAGTCTCCATTTGCTGTTGATGGAGAGTTTGCTTTTTGAGGGTTGCGGTTGCCTCCTCCTCCAGCCGACCGATCTCAGCCTGTAAGTCCTTAACCTTCGCCTGGGCGTCAGTGATTGCCCCCGCCAACATTTGCGCTGTATTGGCCTGCTCCCGGAGTGATTGCAACTCGGCCCGCAGTGCCTCGTTTTCAGTTTGAAGAGTGGTCACCCTTTGCTCGAGTTGAGCTTGAGCTGCCTGGGCCTGCTTTACCAGTTCCTGCATTCGGCTCAACTCAGCGTGCATTGCTTCGTTGGCTGAGATCAGGGTTTGTACGTGCTTGCTCTGTTCCTGGCCGGTGCCCAACAATTGCTCGTTTTGTTCTTTTAGAGCTACTATCTGAGCTTGCCAGGTTTCTCTTTCTGCCTGCAAGTCAGCCACTTGGCCGCGTCCCATTTCGGCTTCCCGACGCACCTCAGCAAGTTCAGCGCGCAGCGCCTCATTTTGCTGTCCAAGCACCTCGATCTGGTGGGTTTGTCCACTTTGGGCGTCTTGCAGTCCTCGGTTGGCATCTTCCAGTTGGCTGGACTTTTCGTGCAATCCAGCGATCATCTCCTGGAGAGCCTCTACCTCATCGGAGAGCCGGACGCCGTTTGCTGCGGCTGCCTTCCGCTCACGCTCGACCGTCTTCAGGTGCTCCCGTTGCCTTCGCAGCCGTTCCTGAAGGCGAGCGTTCTCGCGCTCCATTTCCTGGAGACTGGCCTCAAGTTCTCGCATTTTCATATCAAACGCCTCTTTCCGCTGGCAGTCGAATGACCAGCATCCTTTGCCGTGAGAGACAAAATAGCGCAGCTCTTCATAGGGACAGTCCGACAGGCTCAACAGTGCAAAGATATGAGCTCGGCTGGCCGTGCGGTGATAGTCTACCAGTTGATAGATGTCCTCGCGATGGAGCGGAGTGCCGATGAACTCCATCACCTCAATCATCAGGTCGTGGTAGCGCTTGTTCATCTGCCTGGCCGCTTCGATTAGTTTCTCCACATCCTGGCGTTGTATTGCCTCTTGGTGTACCCGGTCGTCGCGTTCGCCCTTGGGCCGGATCAGTAATACGCCCGGCTCTGGAGAAACCTGGATGAGCAGCTTGTCCCCATAGGTCAACCGGCGTTCTGCGAGCCAGCCCTCCAGATCTAGCAAACTGCCGGTATCGTCAAGATAGCCAATGAAGGCGCGACCTTCTTCGTCAGTGAATTGCACGGTCATCACGCCGTCAGGGAGCAGCGCCCGCAATCGTGGACTCACCCGAAGGTTACCATGCCGGATGTCCAGATGCCCCAGGGTGATAGTCACCTGCCGTGGTGGCTGCGCGATGGATTCTCGCTGGCGTTGCCGTGACGGCCGGCGAGTCAATATCTCTGGCTCTGCTGTTGCGGGACTTACTTCCTCAGGTACTTCTTCCTCGCGGCGAACAGCGGGACTGATCACTGGCTTGCGCTCCATCGGTGGTGGTTTGAAGCCCCAAGGTGCCCAGAAACCAGGATGCACTTCAAGGAAGCGCTCATCGTCTTGCAGACGTGCTTCAACGTCGGTCAATCGCCAATCCCACTCTAGCGCCTGGTTCACCAAATCGGCCAAGGCCAGGGGTAGTCTCTGTAGCATTTCCGAGGTCAATGTTTCATAGAGTCTATCCACATCATCGTTGGTCAGTTCGTAAAAGGCTGCTTCCCGAGCAAACCAGCACTCATCCAGGTTCAGAAATCGCTCATCGGCAGCCAGCCGCTCAGCTGCATCGGTGACCTCAAGGCTCTCTCCAACCACCTGCTGCACCAGGTTCTCCAGTGACAAGCCCTGCTCCCCCCGGGCGACCAGCAGGCCCAACATTCGCTCGATTTCCTCATGGATCAGCAAACGGCGGCAAGCCCATCGGCCATGCAGTGCTGGCACGAACCGTGGATCGCCTTCAGGCGCAAACAGCGCCAGACGACGATCCAGACCTCGCTCCTGGCATACTTTGTTTACGAGGGTCTCCGCTTGCAGGGGCATTCCCACGGCTCGTAAGTATTCAAAAGCCCAGTCGTTGACCCACACCCACTGACTCAGCACCCACCGACCATCTGACAACTGCTGAAACCGGGGATCATGGTCCAAGTTTAACTGGAAAGTCATTAGCTCGAACCGGTCGCGAACGGCATCAACGATCTCGTTGAGGGATAGTGGCTGTGGCCGTAGGTTCTCCCAAAGCACGTGATAGGCCACGTTGTTGTGCGTCGGACCGGGAGGGACGGCCCACCACCTGCTGGCTGAACCATCGAACAGGAAACGCAGGTCTGCGTGCAAGCGCTTCTCAATCCGCTCTGCCAAGGACTTAACGCCAGGCGACTTAGCAGACGGCAGGCCAAAGGCTTGTACAACCACCGACACCGTAGAGCGAGATTGCTGTTCTTTCAGAAGCCAGGTGTGTACCCTCTCAAGGGCACGAGTCACGGCCGAGTCGTGCAGCCATCGTCTTTTGGGTAGTGCCAATACCTGTGGTGTCTCTTGAAATTTGGCCTCCACAAGACTGGCGAGGATTGCGATTTGTTCACTATCGGCGGACACCTCTGAGAATATTTTTGCCACAATCTCTGAAGAATCTAGAGGCCAGTCACTTGCTTCGAGCGCAGAGACAGCCTGCCGGAGTAGGTTTGGCAGGGCAGATCGCGGAAGCCAATAGTCTTCAGCTACTTTTGTCAGAGAAGAGTTTTGTTCAAGCAACTCACTGACGCGTTGTCGGAAGGGTTCGGAAAGTCCAGGCGGGTGTTCTGTAAGCGGAAACATGCGGTGGTAGATTAATGACTGAGTAGACTGAGGTAGAAGATTTATACTGAAAACATCATAGAATTCGTCAGATTCAAACATTAGCAAT
>SOHZ01000125.1 GCA_004377365.1 Anaerolineales bacterium
ACTTAACCAGTTCCTGCCCAGCTCTGACATGTGAATCTACGGATTCGGCAACCTTCTGATCACCAAATTGGGCCAATAAATCGAACCAGCACGTCCACATCCCAGTACGTAAGGGGAGAAGCTTCTGCAAGGGCTCTAGTTCGCTAAAGGCGCGTGGGTAATACCGCCTGAGCATAAAATCGGTGGGGTCTGTGATAAATTCGTCATATTCGTCTGCTCTCATGTATTCATCTTCGATGAACTGATATGTTTGTTTAGGATCAGGAAGTTGCTTACCAGGTACTTTAAGTTGTTTGTAACCGATAAGCTCAAATACAAGTGCAGAATAAGCAATTGAGATATTGACGTACAGGTCTGGATCCAGAGCCAAGACAGTCTTCTTCCAAGCCTGGTGCGCCTTGTCGTAGTCATACATGACCTCTTCAACGGTCATGCCCGCATAGTGCGCAGGGAACAGGCCATAAAGAGGAATGTATGGCACCCTGTCGGGGACCCTCAATTGAAGAGCACCTCTAACCCTTGTTATTCTCTGCTTGTATGCTTCTTCGGCTTCCGGGCTCACAAACTCTACCCCCTCGGGCGAAAGCCAAGCCCGGAACATCTCCTCGAGTCTTTCGGCTGATGAAAGCTCTTCCCAATTAATGTCCAGTTTACTCCTCCCCTACCCATTGCTTGGCAAGTGTAACGGCTGCTACGGCGTCGCGCCCATAGGCGTCGGCGCCAGTGTATTTGCGGACCTGGTCATCAATCTGTCCGCCGCCGATCATGACCTTGATACTGTCACGCAAGCCGGCTTCTTTGAGCGCCTCAACGGTGGCCTTCATCGGATCGAAGGCCAATGTCAGGAAGCCGCTCAGGCCTATGACCTGTGGCTCAAACTCCTTCGCAGCCTCAATAAACCTGGCCACTGGCACATTCACACCGAGGTCCATCACCTCGAAGCCGTTGACGTCGAGCATGAAGATGACGATGTCTTTACCGATGTCGTGAATGTCGCCTTCGACCGTGCCCATAATGACCTTGCCGATCTTTTTGGTCTTGACCTCTTGCTGTAGCCGTGGCTTTACTTTGTCTGACACCTGCCTTAGCATCTCCCCGGCCAGAATCAACTCTGGCAGGAAGCAGTCGCCATCCTCAAAGCGCTGGCCGATGACCTCCATGGCTTTGCGACATGCCTCGAGTGCTTCCAGCGGATCTGTGCCGCTGTCGAGCATTTGGTCAGTGATTTTCAGCACATCCTGTTCGCGCATATCCGTGAAGGCATCAATCAGTTCTTGTGACATGAGTTCTTCCTTTTGCGCCAGCAACAACGGAATATCGTCAACCCGTTCACTTGTGATGGTAAGCCCCTCGTCCATGCTGAGAGCTTGTACCAATTCTCGAAATTCGTCCTAATTGAGCGAACGATGAGTCGTATTTTCTAGCCTGAAATCCCGCTATTCCGATCCTTATCTCAGGTCCAATGCCAATATCTCCCGTTCGGATACCTCGGGCGAAACGAATACCTTGAACAGGTTCTTATCCGTACGAAGCTGTTCCAACGCCGGCAGGAGCTCTTCAAGAGGAACGATCATTGAAAAGAGTGGCTCCGGTTTTATCCTCTCATACTGAAGCAAGGCGATGGCATCCGACCAGTCGTTTCCCACACCCGCGCATGAACCGACCACATTCTTCTCTCCAAGCACAAGGTCGAACGGTCTGACGCTGATGATGTCATCTACTCCCGTGATACCAAACGCCGCTACCGTTCCGCCTGGTCTCACCATCTGAAAGGACTGCTCATAGGTTTCGGGCGTACCGACAGCCTCAATGACATAGTCGGCTCCCCTTCCCTCTGTAAGTTTCCGCACCTCTTCGACAGGATCCTTTACTTTCTGTACGTTGATCGTATAATCGGCGCCAAACCCCTTTGCCACCTCCAGCTTCTTTTTAGTTCTCCCCAACACGATGACCGGTGCCGCTCCGCGATACCGTGCCACTGCAGCATGGAGAATCCCGAGCCCGCTCCCAATGATCGCAACGCTGCTTCCCATTTCCACCTGCATTGCCTTTGCGGCGTGTATTATACATGACACGGGCTCTATAAACGCACCCTGCAAAAATCCGAGGCTGTCCGGCAGCCTGTGAACCTGCTTCCACGGCGCTTTCACATACTCTGCGTACGTTCCATCAATATGTATGCCGAGCTGGGTAAACTCTTTGCACATCAGCTTCAGATCCTTTTTGCAGTAGAAACAGGATCCACAGCTCATGTTGATGTCGGCAGTTACACGGTCGCCCTCTTTGAGTCGCTTTGCGTTTTTTCCTACCTTTACGATTATTCCCGAAAACTCGTGCCCGGGAATCAACGGGAGCCTGTCAGCCGAGTACTTTCCGGTATAGATACTCCAGTCGGTACCGCAGATGCCCGTATATTTGACCTTTATCAGCACCTCATCATCTGATATCTCCGGTACCGGCACTTCTTTCACAACCAGTTTCTCAGGTTTTTCTATGACTGCAGCTTTCATTGTCTGGGCCATATATTCCGGATGTCCCGCTCGCTCTGGAGTTTCGTCTCGCCGTAAAAGTCTGTTGGCTCCTGGGGGGATGGACGTCAACGACGTCCGTCTTGGGCACGCCGTAGGTCGCCACCGAAGAGGGCAGTCTGCCGCCCTAAATCGCCAGCCCCGCCAGTGATGAGAACAGTCATTTGATGGGGCATCATCGCTCCACCCATTTTTGATAGAAGTCTAAAGTGCTCTCAAAAACGGCATCGGGGTGCAGGAAAGCCTCGTCAGAGAAGAAGTGGGGAGTAAGCGACGATAAAACTAAAAAGGCCTTCAGTCCTGCTCTTTTGGCGCCTAGAACATCAATTTCCGGTTGATCTCCCAACATACCGGTTTGGGCTGGCGTGGAACCTAGCAGATTGAGCGCTATTTTGAAGCCAGGTGGCTCAGGCTTCCCGGTCACCCTTGCTCGTACACCAGTTGCCACTTCCAAAGCTGCCTGGATTGCCCCAGACGCAGGGATCAGTTCTTTGCCATCAGGATAAGCGGGATCCGCATTAGAAC
>SOHZ01000493.1 GCA_004377365.1 Anaerolineales bacterium
TACAGACAAGATTGGATTGGCTAGAGACCCTATCTGGAGGATAGAAGCTTTCTTTGACCTGAAAAACCTGGTTTCTTGTGTCGGTTATACCAAAATGACGTTGTCCTAACAGCTACGAATAGAGAGTGCAGCGATCAATAGCTGTAGCTATCCACCAGATTGCCCTCACTGTCCCGTAGAAAAGCTGAATCCCCGCCGTTGTTCCACACTGCCTCCCCCACCAAACCCCAGTAGAGATTGCTCACATCATCCTGGTCCTGGCCGCTGTACAAGCGCAGCGTGGCCCCTGCCTGCAAAGTGAAGGCCGGGAAGGTGTAGATGTGCGTGGCCTCGTCCTTGAGGCTATAACCTTCCAGGTTGACTGCTGCGGAGCCCTCGTTGACGATCTCTACCCATTCTCCATTAGGATTCTCGCTATCGTTGCCAGGAGCATCGGCCTGGATATGAGCTATCTTGACGCCCGTCTCTTGAATGGCCCACAGGCCCCGTCCCGCTTCCCGTGCTTCTTGCTCAGCCTCCCGAAAGAGCTCCTCGTACTTTACGTTGGGCGGGACGGTGAAAGCATTGGCGTATCCCTGGCGGACCAGCTCCAGATTGACAAAGGTCTCGCCCTCGAAAACGTAGGCCAGCGTCCGGCCATAGCGGTCTATCTCCACAGCGTCGAACTCTAGCTTCACCTCCCGACCTTCCACCAGTTTGCGATTGGCATCAGTGGCTTCTTTGTAAAACGGCCTGTCACGCTCAGGGGTATTGAGACCGATGTATCTGACCTTGGTGCCATCTTCGAGGACGATGGTATCCCCATCTACCACCTCCTTCACTCGAAAGGTCTCTACGTCATCGGGAGGGGGGATAGGTGTAGGTGTGCCTTCCAGGTTGCAGGCCAGGACGCTGAGAAGAGTCAACAGAAGCAGAGCGGCGGTCCTTTTGGTCGTCATTTGCTCCTCTCTAGAGCCTGCTCCAGATCGGCGATGATGTCCTCTACGTCTTCAATGCCCACCGAGAAGCGGACCAGGCCCTCGCCGATGCCGATCTGGGCCCGCTCCTCAGGCGTCAGGGCTCGGTGGGAGGAATGGGCCGGATACAGCACCAGGCTATAGACATCGCCCAGAGTGGTGGCTGCCAAGACAAGCTGGAGGGCTTCCATGAAAGCAAAGACCTTAGCCTGGTCGGCATCGGTGATTTCGAAAGAGATCATGCCCCCATAGCAGTCCGGCCGGAAGAGGCGGGTTGCCACCTCGTGTTGGGGGTGGTCGGCGAGGCCGGGGTAGTTGACCCGGCTGATTCTGGGGTGGTCCTGCAGCCAGGCCGCCACCTGGGTTGCGTTGCGGCAATGTTGGATCATGCGCAGGGGCAGGGTCTTCAGGCCGCGCATAGTCAGCCAGGCTTCGTTGGGGCCCAGGTTGCCACCGACCAATTTGGTCAGTTCACGCAGCGTCACGCAACGCTGGGCAGAGGTCACCACCACCCCGCCCAGAACGTCGCTATGGCCGCCCAGGTATTTGGTGGAGCTGTGGACGACGTAATCAACTCCGTGAGCCAGGGGCTGGATGAGGTAGGGGCTGGCAAAGGTGTTGTCCACGATGACCTCTGCCCCATGCTTGTGGGCCATCTCGACCACGGCTGGCGTGTCGGCTACTTTGAGCAGGGGATTGGAGACGGTCTCGAACAGCACCGCTCTGGGCTTTTCCTCGACGATGGCCTGTTCCACTGCTGTCAGGTCGGCAATGTCCACAAAACGTGTCCTGACACCCAGGGAGGAAAAGAGCTTGGAAAGCAAGGCATAGGTGGCTCCGTAGACGTCTTGGGCGGCCACCACAGTGGCGCCAGCTTTTACCTTGGCTGCCAGAAGCGCGGCGTGGATGGCGGCCATGCCCGAGGCAAAGACCATGGCTTCTTCACCGTCCTCCAGGGCGGCTATGGCCTTTTCCAGAGCGGTGACGGTTGGGTTGCCGTAGCGGGCATAGACGTAGCCAGGCCGCTCGCGGGCAAAGACAGCGTCCAGATCCTCCATGCTCTCGTAGGTGTAGGCGATCGAATTGTAGATGGGGGTGACCACCGGCGTAAAGTCAGGCCGTGGCCCCCGCTCGCCAGCGTGCACAGCCAGGGTAAAGATGCTCTTCGATGTCATAACCTTTCTCCTTTGATTAGCGCCGCCAGGCTGGGGGTATAGGGGGTGCTCCCTTAGGCATTAAGATAAGGCCAGCGACCGCTGCCGCTTGGTTTCGATACGGCCCTTTCACTGGCGTTTCAGGCCCTACTCAACCGGCGCTTTCGTCCACTCATAACGTTAGCTTAATGCGTGTGTGTGGGGGCCTCCCCGTCACAGACCGGCGGCGCTTTATTTTGGTCCTGATTTTCTCAGGCATTATATCATCCTTTGCTCTTTTTGGCTACTACGTTGTTGGGCAAAGGTCTCCGACCGAGCCCCTCGCGGCTACTACGTTGTTGGGCAAAGGTCTCCGACCGAGCCCCTCACGGCGGCGGTCAGGAGACCTTGCCGAACATGGTGGTTGACGAAGGGGATGGGGTGGGGTATAATGAATTCGGAGGTATCATGTCATGGCTGTACGTGAAGTGTTGCTACTCGGCAACCCGAAACTCTATGAAGGTTGCGCACCGGTCGAGAAAGACAACATCGAGAGCCTGAGACCTATCGTTCAGGATCTGCACGATACGCTAATGGATTTTCGGTGTAGACACGGCGCGGGTCGTGCTATCGCTGCGCCGCAAATTGGCATCATGAAGCGGCTCGTCTACATGCACATTGACGAGCCTGTTGTTTTTATTAACCCGCTACTGGATATGAAGAGTAGAGAAAGGATCAAAGTCTGGGATGACTGCATGTGTTTTCCAGACCTGTTAGTAAAAGTCGAGCGCCATCGCCGATGCAGGATGACTTATCGGGATATGAATTGGCGTGAACAGACCATGATGCTAGAGGGGGATATCTCCGAGTTGCTGCAACACGAGTGCGACCACCTGGATGGCATCCTGGCTGTTTCACGCGCGGTTGATCCGTACTCTTTCGCCCTCAGGAGTCAGAAACACTTTCTTGAGTAGACCTGATAGTATTTCGCGTAGTCATTGATCTATCCATTCCACCCAATCCAAAAAACCATCTGAAAACAAGCAAAGGAAGCGGCGGTTAGGAGACCTGACCGAACGGGGTGAGCGTTCGTTATGAGTGGAGAAAAGGGGGGTGGGGCCGGTTGACGAGGGGGGTGGGGTAGGGTATAATAGATTCAAAGGGAGGCTGTTCTGATGCAGCAGATGGTTGAAACACACCGTTGGACCGCGCAAGAGATCATGGACGTTCTTGCACAGCGCCGCGAAACTTTGCGGACGCCCATCGTCCGCAAACTTGGCCTTTGCTGGAGACGATGTTGACGGTGCCGTAGATTCATCGTATATGGGGGTGGTAGTACTCTAGAGGTTGAGCGATGAATAGGGAGGTTGTTTGAATGAGCACAGAGCAAGGACGGTCCCAACGCCTGCAAGCCATTGTGGAAACCATCGTCCAGGTGGCCCGGCCAGAACGAGTTATCCTCTTTGGCTCCAGGGCGAAAGGGACAGCGCGGGGCGAGAGCGACTATGACTTTCTGGTGGTGGTGCGGGGCATTCGGAACGGGCGGGAGGTCTCCCGGCGCATCTACCGTGCTCTCTTGGACAGAAAGGTCGGGGCGGCGGTGGATGTGGTGGTGGTCGACGCAGGAACCCTGGAACAACACAGGGAGAGCCCTTTTTACATCTACCGCCAGGCGTTACAGGAAGGGAGGGTGTTCTATGACCACGGAAGAGTTTGAGGACTGGCTGCGCAGGGCGGAGAGCAATCTGCACATCGCCCGCCGAGGCAGGGGAGAGGGTGTCTTCCTGGAAGACCTCTGTTTTGAGGCCCAGCAGGCGGCGGAAAAGGCTCTGAAGGCTCTGCTCATCCACCTGAGCGGCGATTACCCGAGGGTGCACGCTTTCACCCTGCTTCTGGAGCGATTACAGCAACACGTGGCCGTGCCGGAGCCGATCCGGGAGGTCGTGGAACTCTCCGACTACGCTGTCCAGATACGGTATCCAGGAGACTATTATCCTGTCAGCGAGGAGGAATACGAAAGAGCTCTGGAACTGGCTGAGAGGGTCCTGCGTTGGGTCCGGTCGCAGACCGGGCAGAAGAGGGAGGGGCCATGACTGCTTTTCACACCATTGCTGTATCGCACGAGGAAATCCTGGCCGGCTGTCGCTCTCGGGCAACGGATTCGGAGCTACTCAGCATAGCCCAAGAACAAGGCCGGGTATTTGTCACAAGGGATAGAGACTTCGGTGGGCTCGTCTTCTCCGGCGCAAACCCACTGCGGCCTCTCGGCAAGTGCATCCTGAGCATAGCCGAAGGATTCAGGGCGTGACTTTACACCAGGTGAGCTTGCCGAACCAGGCTTTGCCTTTTGACTCGCTATATGGTATAATAGTATCAGCGAGATTAACCAAACTTCATCATCGTTGCTCCATCGTAGTTGATAGGCAGGGTGGGAGGGTAGGAGCATGAAACATTGAGGGCCGATCTTCTTCATAGGTCAGGAGGGGATTGGCTTTTGTTGTTTTTGCTAGTCGCTTCATGTCCGCCCCTTTGGGCGGCTGGCTTCGCGGGCGTCTCGACTGAGCTCGACGAAGGCTCAGCCAAACGGTGCGGGCCACTATCCACGGCAGCGCCGACGTGTGCACCGGCGCGTTGGAGACGACGTTGACCGTGGCGTAGATTTATCGTGTAATCGGGGGAGCCCTGTCTTGCTTGCCTTGAGCTTGTCCTGAGCCAAGTCGAAGGGAGCCCAGCCGAAGGGCCTCGGTAGAGGCCGTCTCACCATTGACCAAAGGAACCAACCCTCGTTACCAAAGACAACTGGCCTCATGATCAAAGACCCTGGGCCTTTGGAGGATTGCTATGACCATCCAACAAATCTGTCAACTCTCAGAAGAGGTACGCACCGGCGAGCTTTTGGAGGCGGTTTTCATTGATCAGGTGGTCAAAGACCCGGATTCCAAAGAAGCGGATGCGGATTTCGTTTTACGCGCCACGTACCCGACTGTCCCGCTACGCAGGCTGGTGGAGTTGATGGCTCAAAAACTGAGCGGCGAACATCCCAAGGGCACCGTCGTCATACGGGGGGATTACGGCAGTGGCAAATCTCACGCCTTGCTGGCGCTGTATCATGTGGCTTCACTCGGCTTAGAGGCCCAGAGCTGGCTTGACGAATGGAACGTACACGGCCGCTTCCCTGAGCACATCAGGGTGGCCCTGGTTCAGCTCGTCTCCGAGAACCCGGACACTTTCTGGGAGCTGCTGTTTGAGCGGGCCGGGAGGCCAGAGCTCAACGCCCAGATCCGCAACTATCCCACCCGCGAACAGTGGGCCGACCTGGCATCGGATACGCCAACGCTGCTGATCATTGACGAACTGGAACTTTGGTTCCGCCAACTGGACAACGGCCGGCCCAAAGACCGGACCCAGGCCGGCCTGCAGAACCTCCTGGAGGCGGCCAACAGGCCCGATGTTCCTCTGGCCGTGGCTCTCTCCGTCTACGGACGCCAACCCCGACTGATGGAGATCATCAACCGCACCCAACCCCCTTCCTGGGACGTGGGCACGGCCGAGGACCGCCAGCAAATCGTGCGCCACCGGTTGATCAGCCACATCGTTGAGGCTAAAGCTCAACAGGTAGTCGCCCGCTATATCCAGACCTATCAGAATGTGCGCTCCGAGTTTCCCTTGTTGGCCGCCCGGCTGGCTGACCTGGAGCGGGAAATGGCAGCCTGCTATCCTCTCCACCCGGCTTTCCTGAAGCAGGCTTTCCAGGTCTACGCCGCCGCTCCCCACCACGAGAGCACCCGCGGCATCATCTATCTCTGCGCCAATCTCCTGCGCCGGCACGCTGCCCAGCGGGACCTGATCCTCACCGGTGACCTGGACATACGGGACGAGAACGTGGCCAGCGATTTGCGCAAGCTGGACCCAGACCTGGTCAGCAACGCCCACGAGGACCTGTCGCAACGCTGCCAGGACATTGATCACGCCGAAGGTATCCTGGGCACCGTGCTGCTACATTCGTTTTCGCCCGCTGATGCAGCCGGGGCTACCCTGGAGGATGTGCTGGTCGGCAACTTGAGGCCAGGGCTCAATATCAACGAGCTGCGCAGCGAGATGGACAGGGTGCGAGGGGAATCCTGGTTCATGGACGAGGTAGAAGAGCGTTTCGTGGTGACCAAAGAGGTGGTGTTGCTGAAGCGCATTGAACAGCAGGCACGGGCGCTCTTACAGAAACCAGAAGGGAAAGAGAAGGCAGCAGAGGAGATCCGGGAGACGCTGCGAGATTACATATCGCCCGAGTTGGTTTTTCTCTACCCCGAGGACCCGCTGCCGGAAGCGCTGGCCGGGGCGAGCCTTAAGTATGTGCTTTCCCTGGAGCCGATTACAGAGACCAAAGCCGAGGAGTTGCTCAGAAGCAGGGACAACACCGTCGTGCTGATCGCGCCTAAGCCTGCGCTTCGTGGACGCCTGACGCACGACCGCGAGACGCTCCTGCGGGCTGCCCGACTGTTGGTGTGTGAATCGCTCCTGAGTCGGCGCACCCATCGCCAGAGCGATGTACGAGGGTACAAGCGCCGTTTCGAGCGCGAGTTCAAACAGGGGCTGGAAGGCTACTACGGCCACTGGATGCGTCTCAGCCGCACCAATGAACTGGGAGCAGACCCTGAGTACGTGATACGAAAGATCGGATGCGCGTTGAGCGTCGACGTGATCATAGGGGCCATCAGCCGAGAGAATGACGTGGAGGTAGTCAAGGGAGGGTTGCAGAAACTGCTTCGCTACTCAGGCGTGGGAGCGCCCAGAGGAGTTGAGGCAGCCGGACAGACCGTGGGCCAATTGCGGCGTGAGCTGCGGAGCCATCCGGGGCTGCCTATGCTGGTGGACGCAGTGCAATTGAGTGAAGCCTTGCAGAGTATGGTCCAGGACAGCCACCCCAGCACTGGTGCTGTCGTCTCTGTAGGCAAGGCACTCTATGGCTACGATGATCGCCCTCTGCCTTCCCTGAACGACGACTGGCGGGTGTGGCTCAAGGCGTATGCCCCGGAGCCGCCCGCTCCCCAGGATGTGAAACACGCCGTCCGGCAGACGTTGGCCGATGCCGGGCGGTCAGGCATGGCAGTTCAACGGGTCAAGGCCGAGGTCCTGGACGAACTGGATGTGCCAGCGCAGGACGTCCTTCGCGCGCTGGCCGAACTGGTCAACGAAAGAGAGGCAGTGTTGGAGCAAAATGGAGACCGCCCTTCGACAGGCCGCTGTGGTGAGCTTGTCGAACCATCAGGACAGCGCTTCCCCGCCGATGGCGACCTGACCAGCAACGCCATCGCCGACACGGCGCTAATCTGGCTGGTGGACTATGCGCCGCCCGATGATCGCCAGGCCCGCCAACGCCTCATACAATTGGTCCGTGATGCCGAGCCGGAGGGCATTGCGCTGGGCGACCTGAAAAGCCACTTGGCGGTCGAGGGGCTTGAAGAGGGCGCTGTCCGACGGGGCCTCGAGCGACTGTTGCAAAGGCGAGAGGTGCTGGCCGGAGAGGAGCCCTCACTGATCCACGACGTATCGTTGCTCGCCGACGATACGGTGATCAAGTTGTCTGTTGGGCCTCCGCCACCACCACCGGGAACAGAGCCTTTCACGCTACCCCTCGGCCCTTACCGGTTGCTGGACCAGTTCCTGCGGGACCTGCGGGCCCGCCTGCGCGAGAAAGCCCGGATCCAATCCGCCCGCTTCCAGGTCAGCCCGATGGAGGAGGCCCCCGACCCCCTCTTTGGTCGAGATGAAGAGTTGGCCGGACTGGCGCGAGTGACGGCGCAGCACGAACTGACCTGCGTGTTCACCCATCCCGTCAGCAAGACGGCCTTTCTGGCCATCACCGAGAATCTGATTGGGCAGTTGGAGCAGATAGAGGGAGTCCTGGTATCGGTTGAAGTGAGTGGCGATGTACCACGGTGAGCCTCGGACGTGAACGTCAGGGCTGAAAGAGCAAAGCCCTACGGGCTAAGATTCAGCCCCGAAGGGGCTTTGCTCTCTCAGCACGGGGGTTCAGCCCCGTGCTGGAAAGGCTCAGGCTATGGCAATTGATGAGCAATTCATCACTGAACTGATAAAAGACCAGGATCCGCTGGCCGCCGTGTGGCGGCAGATGGAGCGCGTCTATACTCAGACCTCGGAGGTCTGCGGAGACCTCCGAGGTCTTATGGATGACCGGGAGAGCGCGCTCAACGACCTGGAGCGTGGGGTGTATCGTGGTTTCTTCGAGGCTTATGAGCTACTGCTGGAACGGGCCGGCGCTCAAGACGAGAACTATGTCCTTTCCCTCTTCGACGAGTGCCCCTTTGTCATCATCACCGATTCGCTGAGCGTGCGGGAAGCCGTCCTGCTGGAAAAGTTCTGGGAGGGAGAGGCGTGGAGCGTAGAGCGCAAAGGCTTTGCCGTGGCCCCCTTTCCTCCTATGACCGAAAGCCTGAGCAACCTGCTTCTCGGCGTGCCCGGTCCAGCCAGTGGGCGGGACAGGCCCCAGTTCACCTATCGCTACGTGGCTGGCCCTGAGCACATCCCCGCCATGCCGCCCTCGGGCTCACTTCTGGTCTGGATGCGGCTACCGGACACGGCACTGGAGGAGGTCACCGTGGCCCAAACGCACACCGTGGCCGACGCATTCCATAGCACAGTCAGGACACTGGAAGCGGTGTTGGAGACCTCGGGACGAGATGCAGCCCTGGCCACCAGCGATCACGGCTACCTCTACGCCCGTTCTCCCACCCAGTATTGGCCTATGCCCGGTGGGGTCGAAGAGATTGCCCGTTCCGCCTTTCCCAGGGCCAGCCGGGTGCGCCCTTTGACCGACGAGCGGGCGCGAGGCCTGCGCGACCATGAGTCACCACGGGTAGAGCAGCGCTTCTTCGCCTTTGGAGAGGCGCACGCCGCCATGCGTGGCCGCCACTGGTGGGGCTCGGCCAGCCCCAACGACCGCTGCACGGCCCACGGTGGGCTGTCGTTCGTCGAATGTCTGGTGCCGGTGCTCAAGATATGGCGAAGGTAGAACAGACCTCTCCCCCAGGTGGGCGAGGATTGAGGGAAGGGACAAGTAGGCAAGCCTATCATGCTGGCATAGGGGTGAGCGTTCCCAACGGTGAAGTGTGGTATAATAATGTCAGATCGCATGTTCAGGACGATGGAGGTGAGGGTTATGTTAGTAGTACACGGCATCTATGATGGCAAAGTGGTACGATTGTTGGAGCCAATCCAGGTCGAGAATCCGTGCCGGGTGGTGGTTACATTTCTGGAACCGCTCGAAAGTGACACGCCAACCGCAGGTAAAGATAACCTGGAACGGTTCATCGGGATGTGGGCCGATTTCACGCCCGAAGAAGATCGGGTGTTCCAGGCTATTCTCGAAGAGCGGGCAAGTTACTTTGCTGGCCGCGAGCTTGAGTTTGGTGCGGAGAAATCGGCGCAATGAATCCCTCCATCCTCGACACGGATATGCTAATGCCGCTATTCAAAGGAGTACCATCGGTGGTCGAGCGGGTACGACAACATCGGGACTTGTATGGCCACCTCAACATCACGATCATTACCTATTATGAGGTGATGAAGGGCCACGAGTACGTTGGAGCGCTTGACCGTCAGAAGTTATTTGACGAGTTTTGCGGGTTGAACAACGTGATACCGCTCGAGCAGGCCGCTTCCCGGAGAGCCGCTCAGGTATACGCCGACCTGCGGCGACGTGGCAATCTCATCCCCGATGCAGACATCCTGATCGCTGGTATCGCCCTGGCCGGTGACTATGTTCTCGTCACCCAGAACGTGAAGCACTTTCAGCGCGTCCCTGGTTTGAGAGTTGAGAACTGGTTGAGCTGAGAGGTCTGCCCCTGTTGGGGAGGATGAGCCGATGCCTTACTACATCGAACACGACTTTCCCATCGAGCAACTGAACCCCCTGGCCCGGCGGGAAGCCAACGCCAAACGCGCCATTGCCATGCTGCACAAGTGGTGGGCCCGGCGCGTGGGCTGTGTCTTCCGCACCATGATCCTGGCCAGCCTGATCCCCGAAGAAGAGTGGCGGCGGTTGGACGAGGAGGTGCAGCCGGCCGACATTGACGCCTGGACTGCCCTCTACTATCGGGAGCACCCCAAAGCCAACCCGCTCATCGTCAAGTACCTCAAGGACAAGGTAGTTTTGGACCCCTTTATGGGCGGGGGGACGACGATTGTGGAGGCGCTGCGGCTGGGCTGCAAGGTCATCGGGGTGGACGTCAACCCGGTGGCCTGGTTCATCGTCAAGAAGTCGGTCGAGCCGGTGGACTTGGAGGCGCTGGACGCGGCCTTTGAGCGACTCAAGAAGGAGGTAGCCCCCGACATCCTGAAGTACTACCGCACGCCCTGCCCTTCGCAGACTTCCGAAGTTTTGGAAACTTCGGAAGTCTATCACCAGGCCGACGTGATGTA
>SOHZ01000053.1 GCA_004377365.1 Anaerolineales bacterium
AAATGGCAAGCTGAAAGCTCTCGTGCCATCCCCTGCTTCCCCTCCTGATCTCACCGCCAGCCTTCCCCCTTTTCTTGAAGAAGAACCGCCTCAAGTTGAAATACCTACCTTCGTCGCCCGCGAGCGCGAGTTGGCGCAACTGGACCGGTTTCTGGACCTGGCGCTGGCCGGCCAGGGCCGGGTGGTGTTCGTGACCGGTGAAGCGGGCAGCGGCAAGACGGCCCTGGTCCAAGAATTCACCCGGCGCGCCCAAGAGGCCCATGCTGACCTGATCGTCGCCAGCGGGAACTGCAACGCTCACACCGGCATCGGCGACCCTTACCTGCCCCTTCGCGAGATCCTGGGGCTGCTGACCGGCGACGTCCAAGCCCGGTGGGCTGCGGGGGCCATTACCAGAGAACACGCCCGCCGCCTGTGGAATACGCTGCCGCTTACGGCTCAGGCGCTGGTGGAGGCCGGGCCGGATCTAATTGATACCTTCGTCCTTCGTGCAGCTTTGCTTGAGCGTGCTATGACTTATGCGCCCGGCAGGGCGGACTGGCTGACCCGCCTGGATGAGCTTGTGGAGCACAAACCGACCGGCCCCGGCATGCCAAGCGCGCAACAGAGCGACCTTTTCGAGCAGTACACCAGGGTGCTGCAAGCCCTGGCACGCCAAGTCTCATTGGTGTTAGTGGTGGACGCCTTGCAGTGGGCGGACCTGGGCTCGATCAGCTTGCTCTTCCACCTGGGCCGGCAGTTGGCGGGCAGCCGGATCCTGATCGTGGGTGCTTACCGCCCGGAAGAAGTCGCATTGGGACGCCCTGCCTCCCCCCTGCTCGCGGGGGGGATTGAGGGGGGGCGAGAACGGCATCCCCTGGAGCCCGTGGTCAACGAGTTTCAGCGCGACTTTGGCGACATCGCGGTGAACGTGGATCAGGCCGAGAGCCGGGACTTTATAGAGGCCTTTCTGGACAGCGAGCCCAACCGGCTGGGGCTTCCGTTCCGGGAGATGCTCTACCGGCAAACCCACGGCCATCCCCTGTTCACTATTGAATTGCTGCGAGGCCTGCAAGAGCGGGGGGATTTGATCCAGGACCCGGAGGGCCGCTGGGTTGAGGGGCCGGCGTTGGACTGGGAGACCCTACCAGCGCGGGTGGAGGCGGTGATCGCGGAGCGCATCGGCCGGCTGGCCGAGCCTTTGCAGGCTGCATTGCGGGTGGCCAGCGTGGAGGGTGAAGATTTCGCTGCCGAGGTGATGGCCCGAGTCCTGGGAACCGACGAGAGGAAGATGGTACAGCGCTTGAGCAGCGAGTTGGACCGCAGGCATCGCCTGGTACGCGCGCAGGCTATCGAGCGTCTGGGGTCGCGGCGGGTATCCCGCTACCGATTCAGGAATTATCTGTTCCAGAAGTATCTGTACGACAACCTGGACCAAGTGGAACGGGCGTATCTCCACGAGGATGTGGGGAACGTGCTGGAGGAATTGTATGGAGACCAGGCCAGCGAGATCGCGGCTATCGCTCCGCAGTTGGCGTGGCACTTCCAGGAGGCGGGGATAGCGGAGAAGGCGATACACTATCTACACCAGGCCGGGGAAAGAGCCGTGGAACTATCCGCCTATCAGGAGGCCATCGCTCACCTGACCAGGGGATTGGCATTGCTCATGGCCCTGCCGGACTCCCCCGAGCGCGCTCAGCAAGAACTCGCCCTGCAATTGGCCCTTGGCATGGGTTGGCTGAGCACTTCGGCCCCAGCCCCAGAAGTGGAAAAAGCCTACATCAGGGCCCGCGAGCTGTGCCAGCAGATGGGGAAGACGTCTCAGTTGTGCCGGGTAGTGGGTGAGTTGTCGATCATGCACTATGTGTGGGCCGAGCATCAGAGGGCGCGTGAGCTGGCAGAAGAGGCGCTCAACCTGGCTCAGCAGGCCGAGGACCCGCTGCTCGTGGCGCTGGGCCACTGGCATCTGGGAGTTGTCTTATTCGGTCTCGGAGAATACACGACGGCCCTGGGTCACCTTGAGCAGGTAATTGCTTTCTACAACCCTGAGCAGCACCATCGCTCCCTCGTAGTGCTGAGTGTGTCGGACCCAGGGCTAAGCGCCCTGGCCTATGTGGCTTGCTGCCTGTGGTGCCTTGGTTATCCCGAACAGGCCCTGAGCCGCAGCCAGCAGGCACTGGCCCTGGCTCGAGAGCTCGATCACGCCTTCTCCCTGGCTGATGTCCTCTGTTATGGTGGTTGCTTGTTCAATGCCATGCGCCGGGATGCGCCGGCGCTCAAGGACGATGCAGAGGAGCTGATGCGATTATCGAATGAAAAGAGTTTTGCAGGCTGGTTGGGGATGGGAACCGGCTTCCGAGGAGAGGCGCTGACCATGCTGGGGCAGGTCCAGGAGGGGATGGCGCAAATGCGCGAGGGCATGGCGGCTCACCAGTCTGTAGGCGTACGGTTGAACTTGTCAGAAAAACTTTGCTCTCTGGCCGAGGCGCAGGCAAAGGCAGGCCAGCCAGAGGAAGGACTGGCCACACTGGCCGAGGCGCTCGCCCTGGTGGAAGAGACGAACGAGCGCTACTGTGAAGCAGAGCTTTACCGGCTGAAGGGAGAGTTGCTGCTGGCGCAGGGCGATGATGCTGAAGCCGAAGCCAGCTTTCACAAGGCCATCGAGGTGGCCCGTCGCCAGCAGGCAAAGTCGTGGGAGCTGCGGGCGACGGTGAGCCTGTGTCGCCTGTGGCGGAAACAGGGTAGGGTTGACGAGGCGCGGCCGATGCTCGCAGAGATTTACGGTTGGTTCACCGAGGGGTTTGATACGCCTGATTTGCAAGAGGCCAGGGCGCTGCTTGAGGAACTCTCACGCAATTGACTGAGCCGAGAGCATAGTACTCTATCAATTCCGATATATGTCACTCTGAGCGACCGAAGAGCTTGCCCTGAGCGAAGCCGAAGGGGAGCGAAGAGTCTCGTTTCTGGCGAAAAAGCTCCCCCTCGTTAAGTAACGCCGAGATTCTTCGCCTCCGCAGAGTTTATCCTGAACGAAGTGAAGGGCTCCGGCTCAGAATGACAAGTTATCATCT
>SOHZ01000554.1 GCA_004377365.1 Anaerolineales bacterium
AACCCGTGACCGGTTGCCCATCCAGCGTCACCTGGAAAGGCCCCAGCAAGGAAAGCGACAGATGTGCCATCGTTCCTCCCCCGAAAAGGCGCAAAGAGCAGCCGAAAGACATCAGTGAGAATTGAGGGTATCGTCCAGAAGTATCGGTGACCTCAGGCCGCCAACCTTTTCCCACTCGCTGACTTTGGCTTCCAAAGCCCCATAGCCACCGCAGCGGCTCGATAGCGTTCTTAATTGCGTGAGAGTTCCTCAAGCAGCGCCCTGGCCTCTTGCAAATCAGGCGTATCAAACCCCTCGGTGAACCAACCGTAAATCTCTGCGAGCATCGGCCGCGCCTCGTCAACCCTACCCTGTTTCCGCCACAGGCGACACAGGCTCACCGTCGCCCGCAGCTCCCACGACTTTGCCTGCTGGCGACGGGCCACCTCGATGGCCTTGTGAAAGCTGGCTTCGGCTTCAGCATCATCGCCCTGCGCCAGCAGCAACTCTCCCTTCAGCCGGTAAAGCTCTGCTTCACAGTAGCGCTCGTTCGTCTCTTCCACCAGGGCGAGCGCCTCGGCCAGTGTGGCCAGTCCTTCCTCTGGCTGGCCTGCCTTTGCCTGCGCCTCGGCCAGAGAGCAAAGTTTTTCTGACAAGTTCAACCGTACGCCTACAGACTGGTGAGCCGCCATGCCCTCGCGCATTTGCGCCATCCCCTCCTGGACCTGTCCCAGCATGGCCAGTGCTTCTCCCCGATGCCAGGTTCCCGTCCCCGACCACCCTGGAACCTTTTCATGCGATAATCGCATCAGCTCTTCTGCATTGTCCTTGAGCGCGTCCGCATCCTGGCGCATCTCGTGGAATAGGCAACCCGCAAAGTAGAGGACATCGGCCAGGGAGTAGGGGTGATCCAGCTCTCGAGCCAGGACCAGCGCCTCCTGGCTGCGGCTCAGGGCCTGTTTGGGATAACCAAGACACCACAGGCAGCAGGCATCATACGCCAGAGCGCTCAGTCCTGCGTCCTTGCCGCGAAGGAAAACAAAGGGATGGTGATGCTCCAGAGGTTCATAGAAAGAGATTATCTGCTCAAGGTGGGATCGGGCCGTCGCGTATTCGCCGAGACAGAACAAGATAAATCCCAGATACCAGTGTCCCAGCGCCACGAGCAGCGGGTCCTTGGCGCGCTGAGCCAGGCTGAGCGCCTCTTCTGCGAGCTCACGCGCCGTCTGATGCTCCGCCCCTACATAATAGAACACCGCCATCTCTCCCAGTACCTGGCAGAGCTGAGACGTCTTCCCCGTCTGATGGCACAGTTCGCGGGCCCGGGTGTAGGCTTGTTTCACTTCTGAGGAATGAGCGCCCTTGGTGCCTTGCCAGGCTATGCCGAGGGCCAGTTGCAGAGCAAGTTCTTGCTGAGCGCGCTCCAAGCGGTGTTCTTTACCGCCGGAGTCCGGCAGGGCCATGAGCAAGGCCAGCCCTCTGGTCAGGTGGGCGATCCCCTCCTGATAGGCGGACAGTTGCACGGCCCTTTCCCCGGCCTGGTGCAGATAGTGTATCGCCTTCTCCGCTATCCTTGCTTTCTGAAAGTGCAGCGCCAACTGCACAGCGATAGCCGCGACCTGCTCCTGAGCGCCGTACAGCCCCTCCAGGGCAGTCCCAACTTGCTCGTGCAGGTGCACTCGTTCCACCTCGTCCAGGCTGCTGTACAGGTACCTTTGGAACAAGATGTGCCGGAACCGGTAGCAGGACAGGAGCTGGCCATCCATGCGTTGGATACTCTGAGCGCGTATCAAACGATGCCTCCTATCCAACTCACCACTCAAGCGCCCCAACATCTCTCGCTCGTCGGTCGCTCGTACCCGGGCCACCACCTCGGCGGTGAACACTTCACCCTCCACACTGGCCACCCGCAATGCAGCCCGCAACGGCTCGGCCAGACGGCCGATGCGCTCCGCGATCACCGCCTCCACCCGCGCTGGTAGGGTCTCCCAGTCCAACGCCGGCCCCTCAACCCACCGGCCCTCTCGGTCCTGGATCAAATCCCCCCGCTCCTGCAGGCCTCGCAGCAGCTCAATGGTGAACAGGGGATGGCCGTGGGTCTGCCGGTAGAGCATCTCCCGGAACGGGAGCCCCAGCCGGTTGGGCTCGCTGTCCAGAAAAGCCTCTACAAAGTCCCGGCTCTCGGCCTGACCCAGGTTGACTGTGATGTCGCCAAAGTCGCGCTGGAACTCGTTGACCACGGGCTCCAGGGGATGCCGCTCTCCATCTCTCCCGATGGCCACCTCCTCGGGGCGGTAGGCCCCCACGATCAGGATACGGCTGCCCGCCAACTGCCGGCCCAGGTGGAAGAGCAAGCTGATCGAGCCCAGGTCCGCCCACTGCAAGGCGTCCACCACTAACACCAATGAGACTTGGCGTGCCAGGGCTTGCAGCACCCTGGTGTACTGCTCGAAAAGGTCGCTCTGTTGCGCGCTTGGCATGCCGGGGCCGGTCGGTTTGTGCTCCACAAGCTCATCCAGGCGGGTCAGCCAGTCCGCCCTGCCGGGCGCACAAGTCATAGCACGCTCAAGCAAAGCAGCACGAAGGACGAAGGTATCAATTAGATCCGGCCCAGCCTCCACCAGCGCCTGCGCCGCAAGGGGGAGTGTATTCCATAAGCGGCGAGCATGTTCTCTGGTAATGGCCCCCGCCGCCCACCGGGCTTCGACGTCGCCGGTCAGCAGGCCCAGGATCTCGCGAAAGGGCAGGTAGGGGTCGCCGATCCCGGTATAGGCATTGCAGTTCCCGCTGGCGACGATCAGGTCAGCATGGGCATCCTGGGCGCGCCGGGTGAATCCCTGGACCAGGGCCGTCTTGCCGCTGCCCGCTTCGCCGGTCACGAACGCTACCCGACCCTGGCCGGCCATCGCAAGGTCGAGAAACCCGTCCAGTTGCGCCAACTCGCGCTCCCGGGCGACGAAGACAGGTATTTCAACTTGAGCCGGTTCTTCTTCGAGAAAAGGGGGCAGGCTGGTGGTGAGATCAGGAGGGGAAGCAGGGGATGGCACGAGAGCTTTCAGCTTGCCATTT
>SOHZ01000013.1 GCA_004377365.1 Anaerolineales bacterium
GTAGGGCAGGTTTCCATACCTGCCTACAGCGCTACGGAGTTTCCAGACAAGAACTGGTTAACTGGTGATACTTTATTGGATAATGAGACTATTGACGTCTCTTGCTCTTTCTGGTATAATTGCAGGTGTGAGTATTAGTCCGTGCCTGACGTTAGGGTTACTCTACGAGGGATCGCTGTGAAAGGTAGGATTGCAGAGGGCAAGGCCAGAGTATTGATCGTCGAGGATGATACTCGTTTGGCCGAGATACTCCAGCATCTGCTGGAACCGGAAGGGTTTTCGACGCTTGTAGTTTCTTCGGGCGAGGAGGCTCTTCAAATCCTGCGTGATGGCCAAAGCCAGCCAGGACCAGTTGATCTCGTTCTGCTGGACGTTGTGAGGCCGAAGCTAAGCGACTATGAGGTCTGTTGTTTCATAAAGGGTGACACCCGACTGAAACATATTCCCGTCCTCATGATCACCGCTCTGGATAGCGTGGAGGAGCGGGTTACCGGTTTGGAGATGGGAGCAGACGCCTGTATCACCAAGCCTTTCCGTGGAGAGGAGTTGGTGGCCAGAGTCAGGTCTCTGTTACGAATGAGCGAGATGGAGCGGGAGATAGTACACTTGTATCAGGAGAGTGAGTCGCGGGCGGCTCAGATCGCGGCTGTCAATCGTATTACCAGCGCCATCAGCTCTAGCCTAGACATCCGTGATGTCTATCGGACTTTTTTTGCCGAACTGAAAGCAATCGTTGAATTTGATCGGGCGAGCCTGGCCCTTCTTGATGCTTCAAAGGAGAATCTGACGGTCCAGGTTTTGTCTGGGGAGGCTGAGGATAGATTAATGGTGGGAGTCCATTTGCCTTTAGCCGATTCCGCTCAGGGTTACACTGTGGTGAATGAAAAAGCTTTGTTGCGTCAGGATCTGAGAGAGGAGCAAAGTTTCACCCCTGATGGGGGGGCTCTGGCTGCTGGTTTGCTTTCAGATATCTCGGTGCCCCTGGTTTTCAAAACCAGAAGTTTGGGCGTGCTCACCCTCAGCAGCCGGAAGCTGAATGCCTATTCTGACCACGATCTGGAAATCCTGTACCAGGTGGCGGGCCAACTGGCGGTGGCAATTGAGAACGCACGTCTCTTCGGAGAGTTGGAGAGGCGTCTGGATGAGGTTCAGGCCCTTTTCACCGTGGGACAGAGTTTGGTCATGACTCTTAAACTTGATAAGGTGTTGGGTCTGATCGTGGATGCAGCTCTAAAGACCATCCCTGTGGCTCACAAGGCGGTTATTCATTTCTTCGATGAGACTAATGAGGTGCTGGTGCCCAAGGCCGTGTCTCATCATGGTCAGGGGGCGGGCAGTTCGGCCAAAATGCGTGTGGGCGAGGGAGTGGCCGGGCGTGCAGTGGTGGAGAAGGAAGCCATCTATGTGTCTGACACGAGAGCAGACCCTCGTTTCGTGGACAGCGGCACGAATGTCAAGGCTCTCTTGGTGGTTCCCATGATCCTGGGGGAAACGGTGATCGGTACCCTGAGCGTGGACAGTGGTGAGGCGGATGCTTTCACCCGGGACGATGAACGGCTCTTGGTCATGCTGGCCAATCAAGCGGCCATTGCTATCGAGAACGCCAGACTCTACGGCGAAGCCAAGCGGGCGGATGAGTTGGCGACTTTGAATAGAATAGCGACGGCCATGACTTCCACTCTTGACCTGGATCAAGTGCTCACTTTAGCTATGCAAGGCATCAACGAGACACTGCGGGTGGAAGCTGGTTCATTGCTGCTCCTGGACGAGGCTGAGGGTGAGTTGGTTCCCAGGATGACTCTCTGTGGTGGAAAATCGGTGCGGGGAGAAATAACGCTGTCGTTGGATCAGGGGGGGGCTGGCTGGGTGGTGCGAGAAGGCAAACCGCTCCTGGTACCTAATACCTGGCAGGAGGGCCGATTATCCTCTATCACTGCTCAGCTCATCGGTGTGGAGGCCAGGAGCGTTCTTTGTGTGCCTTTGGTTCTGCGGGAGAAGACCATTGGCGCCATAGAAGTCATTAACAAATGGGGGGGCAGGTTCACTGAGGATGATTTGACTCTTCTCAACTCTATCGCTGCCTCGGTAGCTATTGCTATTGAGAATGCCAGGCTTTATGCTGAGCTCAAAGATTTCGCTGACGAATTGGCTCGCTCTCAGGCTCAGCTTATCCAGAGTGAGAAACTGGCGGCTACAGGGAAACTGGCGGCTTCCATCGCCCACGAGATCAACAATCCCCTCCAGGCCGTGCAGAGTTGTGTCTACCTGGTAGCTGACCAGATTGCCCCCGATGACCCTAACAGATGGTATCTGGACCTAGCTCGTGAGGAACTGGATCGCATGGCGTGCATAGTGGGGGGGATGGTGGATTTCTACCGTCCTTCCGATGAGGGGCGCATCCCCACGGACCTAAACGCTCTCCTGGAGAACGTGGTGGCCTTGGTCAAAAATCGGCTTCAGCAAGGGGGTATCGAGGTGGATTTGGAGTTGGCCCCCGATCTGCCTCTCATTATAGCTACTGGTGACCACTTGAAACAGGTTTTCCTCAATATTGTTATCAACGCCCTGGAAGCCATGCCGCAGGGAGGGCGTTTGGAGATGGCTACCCGACATGTATGGGAGCGTGGTGATCACAAGAAGACCTACGCGGATGCTGGTTTCGTGGAAATCGAGTTTGCTGACACGGGGGTGGGCATCCCTGCAGAGCATATCAATAACATCTTTGATCCCTTCTTCACAACCAAGTCCAAGGGAATGGGCCTGGGACTCTCTGTCAGCTACGGCATCGTTGAGCGCCATGGGGGCCAAATTCAAGTGGAGAGCGAAGTGGGTGAGGGGACGACTTTTATTGTCAGATTCCCCGTGGAAGGAGATTGGTAGATAGCGAGGTGGTGACGATGGATGACACAGTCAGAGTCCTGGTGGTTGATGATGAGCAACCCGTGCGGGTGACTCTCAAGGAAGTGCTGTCCAGGGAAGGCTATGATGTCCTCACAGCAAGTGCGGCCGGGAAGCTCTACAGGTGATGGGGGGCAGGGCTGTTG
>SOHZ01000341.1 GCA_004377365.1 Anaerolineales bacterium
AGGACGCCCTGGTCAACTATCTCATCGGCATCGGCTGGGAGTACCTGCCCCCGGACGAAATCACGAATATGCGGAACGGCGACGAGCGAGAGCCCTTCCTGCAGCCCATCGCCCGCGAGCAACTCATCGCTCTGAGTCCCAGCCTGGTCACGCCAGAGAATGTGGACGACGTGCTGCGCCGGCTACGTGGGGTGCATCCCAGCATCGCCGGCAATGAGGAGTTCCTGCACTATCTGCGTGGCCACAAGACGGTTTACAGCAAAGTTCTGAAGTGCGAGCGCAACCTGACGCTGATTGACTTTGAGGAGCCCGCCCGCAACCGTTTCACCTTCACCCAGGAGTTCACCTTCGAGGACCGGGACCGGCGGCGGACAGACATGATACTCTTCGTCAACGGCTTTCCCGTGGCCCTCATCGAAAACAAAAGCCCCACCGTGCCCGAGGCCGAACTGGAGGCCTTTGACCAGGTCCAGCACATCTATACCGAGCGCATCCCCGAACTGCTCAAGTTTGTGCAGGTCTTTGCCGCCTGCAACGCTCGCCTTCACTACGGGGCCACCTGGAATGACAGCCTCAAAGCCTTCTACCGCTGGAAGGCCGACGGCAAGGACTACGGTCTGGAGGCGTTGAGCAAGACCCTCTTCGACCGGGAGCACCTGCTGCGCCTTCTGCGCGATTACGTCATCTTTTTCCGGGCCGACGACCAGACCCACAAGTTTGTCCTGCGACCTCACCAGATCAGGGCCGCTGAGCGCATCGTGCGGCGGGTGCAGAAGACTTCCGAAGTCTCCGAGACTTCGGAAGTCTGGCATCGCACCGGCCTGATCTGGCACACCCAGGGCTCTGGCAAGACACTGACTATGATTGTGGCCGCTCATCAGTTACGTCGGCTGTCTGCGCTGGAGAACCCCACTTTACTGGTCGTGGTGGACCGCCGGGGGTTGGAAACGCAGATGGTGCAGAACCTGGAGGCCTTTGGCTTCCCGGCCGTGGAACGGGCCAGGAGCAAGCGCCACCTGAGGGAGCTGCTGGCCTCGGACTACCGAGGTCTCATCGTCACCCTCATCCACAAGTTTGACCGCATCCCCAAAGACCTCAGCCACCGCCGCAACGTCGTCGTGCTCATTGACGAGGCCCATCGCAGCCAGGAGGGTGACCTGGCCATCTACATGCGGGCCGCGTTGCCCAACGCCTTCTACTTCGGCTTCACTGGCACGCCGGTGGACCGGGGCAAAATCGGGCGTGGCACCTTTGAAACCTTTGGCAAGCCCGACCCCAGCGGCTACCAGGACAAGTACGGCATTGACGAATCCATCGAGGACGGGACCACTGTTCCCCTCTACTACACCCTCACCCCCACCGAGCTGCGCCTGGATCGGGAGACCCTGGAAGACGAGTTCTTCCGCGTGGTGGAAGAGGCGGGCGTGGCCAGCATTGAAGAACTCAACCGCCTCCTGGACAAGGCCGACAAGTTGAAGGCCGTGCTCAAAGCGCCCGACCGGGTGGACAAGATCGCTGCCCACATCGCCCAACACTATCAGGAGAACGTGGAGCCGTTGGGCTTCAAGGCCTTTGTGGTGGCCGTGGATCGGGAAGCCTGCGCCCTCTACAAGCAGGCTCTGGATCGCTACCTGCCGCCCGAGTACAGCCGGGTGGTTTACACCGCCTACCACAAGGATAGGGACCTGATGCGCCAGCATCACATGGATGACGCCGAGGAGAAGCGGGTGCGCAAGGCCTTCCGTGCCCCCGAGGAGATGCCCAAAATCCTCATCGTCACCGAGAAGCTGCTCACCGGCTACGACGCCCCTGTCCTCTACGTGATGTACCTGGACAAGCCGCTCAAGGATCACACCCTGCTCCAGGCCATCGCCCGCGTCAACCGGCCCTATTTGGACAAAGGGAGCGGCCTGGTCGTGGATTACATCGGCGTCTTCGAAGACCTGCAGCGAGCGCTGGCCTTCGACACCGCCACCATTTCCAAAGGGCTGATAGACCTGGAGAAGCTCAAGGAGCGGTTCGCGAACCTGTTGCTGGCCGCACAGGCTGCAGTTGCGTCCATCAACCTGTCGGGCGATCCGGGGCGTCCGGCGCGCATCATTGACCACTTTTTCGATACAGAGCGCCGGGAATCTTTTGTCGAGCTGTTCAAGGACCTGCAAACGGCCTACGAGATCCTCTCCCCCGATCCCTTCCTGCGGGACTATCTGGACGACTATATCCTCATCGTGCAGGTCTATCAGGTGGTCTATAACTATTTCAACCCGGAGGCCGAGAAGCGGCGCCTCCAGCGTGAGTTGCTTCGCAAGACCGATGCTCTTATCCGGGAGAACGTGGAAGTGTCGCCCGTGGTGGATGCGCTGCCTCTCTACCCTATTAACCGGGACATTGCCAACGTGGTCAAGGCGGACAACATCAGCGACCGGGTCCGGGTCACCAACCTCTATCGCAGCCTGATGGTTCACATCGAGCAACACCAACACGAACAGCCCTATCTCATCTCCATCGGCGAGCGGGTCGAGGAGGTTATCCAGCGCCTGAAAGACCGCCAGATCAGCGTGCAGGCGGCGCTGGAGCAGTTGGGCGACCTGGCCGAGGAAGCGGTCACGGCGGAGGCGCAGCAGGCCGAGAGCGACCTGAGCAGCGGGGAATTTGCCTTGTATTGGGTGCTCAAGGGACAGGGCGTGGTCAGTCCGGACACTACAGCCCGGGCCGTACACCGAGTGCTGGCCGAGCATCCCGGCTGGCCCTACAACGCTGGTCTGGAACGTAAAGTGCGGGCTGAACTGTATAAGCTGTTGCTGCCGTCATACAAGATTGTCCGTGAGAAACGGAGTGAGAAGCGGGCCGAAACCCGGCGGCCCAGCACTCTCAAGGAGACCGTGGACAGCTTGTTGCGGATGCAAAGGACGGTGGCCTATGCTGCCTGAAGTCCAGTACCGGCACCAACAACGCCAGAGCCTGGCTATGAAGGTCACCCCCGATGGCGTGGTGGTGCTCCTCCCCTGCGGGCTGAACGCCGACAGCCCCCAGGTGCGGACCTTTGTCCAGGCTGGCCTGCAAAAGCTCCAGACTTCCAAAGTCTCCGAGACTTCGGAAGTCTCATCGGAAGACCTGAAGGCATTGGTGGCGGACTGGTCGGAACGGATCGGGGTAGCGGTCCGGCGGGTGCAGGTCCGGGGGATGCGGCGCAAGTGGGCCTCCTGTTCGTCGCGGGGCACCTTGACCCTGAGCGCTGATCTGCTACGCCTGCCCCATGACCTGGTGGAGTACGTGGTCTGCCACGAGTTAGTGCACTTACGGGTGCCGGAGCACGGCAAGGGTTGGCGGGCTTTGATGGGGGCCTACCTGCCTGACTGGCGGGAGCGGGAGCGGCGTCTAGCTGGATGGGTTGTGGACCGCCAGCGAGAAAGGAAGTTTGGCGATCTTGGAGGAGTTGGGGTAAGGGATGGTGGGGAATAGAAACGCTGAAAGCGCTGAGGGGCGCTGATGACGCTGAGAAATGGTGTTTCAGCGATCTCAGCGTAGTTCAGTGTACTCAGCGGTTCAAGCGGGAACACCACTGTGCGGCACTTGCAGCAGCCGTCTAATGCACTTGGAGGTTAGCTATGGCACGTAAGACTTGGGTATGGAGCCCGGATTCAGGTGGGGTCAAGATTCCCGAGGTCGTCAAGCGCCGGACCGAGGCACGCATTCGGCGCTACGCCGAGGAGCACTTTGCCGGGAAGTACACCCGCCTGGAAATTCGCTTCCGAGGGAAATTCTGCTACATTGACGCCTACACCGAGCCAGAGGAGATGCCCGGCTGGCCTCCGCCCGACTGGCCCGAGAGCCGAGAGGAGTACCTGGAGCGGTTGCGCAACACGCCCACGCACCTGTGCCGCCTGCGCTACTTCGGCGACGAGGAGCGATGGGGCTTTGCGTTCTACACCTACAGCAACGAGAAGTACGAGTTGTCCATCTTCCCATCGGGCGACTTCCGAGGCACGCCGGAGGAGGCTTTCGACACTGCCGCGGGGGCCTACCTGACGTAGGGCTCATGAGGCACTGAAATGGCTGAAGGCACTGAGGGTTTCAGTGCATTCAGTGCTCTCAGTGAATCAGTGGTTCCAAGGCGACGGGAGTTGTGGGGCATTACGGACAGGGAGTTGCGGGAGATAAGATGGTCTCTGGAGGAGTTGGAATGAGCAGATCGTCAGGTCTGTCGCGGTCTCGAACGTTGACGATGCTCTGGCGGGCAACCTTTTGGGTGTCCTTCCCATTCGGCATCCTCGCTTTCGTGCTACCCATCTATGGCAGGGAACTGGGCGCGACGGCGCTGGAGGTGGGCGGGTTCTTTTCGGCCGTCTCCTTGGTGCCGGTCGTCGTGAGGCCTTTCCTGGGCCGGGCACTGGATCGTTGGGGGCGGCGGCCTTTCTTGCTGCTGGGGTTGGTGGGCTATGCCGTGGCCATGGGCCTGTTCTGCCTGGCCGATACCGTTTTGCTGCTGACCGTCGCCCGCTTTGTGCAGGGGCTGGGACAGGCCTTCCTCTGGCTCTCGGCCTACACCATCGTGGCCGACGTCGCCGACCAGACAGGGCGTGGGCACGACTTTGGCATCATTGACGAGGCAACCAACCGGGGAGCGATCATCGGCACCACAGCGGGGTTCTTTATGTGGCTTGGGCTAGAGAACACCGGACTGGATGGGAGGCAGATCTGGTTCTGGCTCTTTGCCGCTTACCTCGTGCCATCGCTGCTGGCGCTGTGGAGCGGCTGGCGGGGTGTGTGGGAGACGCGCCCACAAGCGGCCATGCAGCCCGTTGAGAACCGTCCCGTCTCCGGCCAACTGTTGGCGCTGATGGGCATTGTCTTTGTCACCGGCGCTTCTTCGGCGATGGTCTGGCCACTGCTGATGGTTTTCCTCCAGGATGCGCTGAGGGCCGATGTGGACGCCTTGATGTGGGCTACCTGCCGGCCGCGCTGATCAGTGCCTTCCTGCCCTCGCGCATGGGACGCATCGCCGACCGCCTGGGGCGCAAAGGGCCGATGATCGCTGGATTGATCGTGGGGGCAGCGGCCTCGGCGCTGATCCCGCACCTGCGCAGCCTGATCCCGCTGGTGATATTATGGGCGATCGAGTCGCTGGGCTACACGGCCTCGGTTCCGGCCGAGCGCGCCTTCGTCGCCGACATTGCGGGCGAGGATACACGCGGCACCAGCTACGGGTTCTACACATTTGCCTACTTCCTGGGGGCAGCACTGGGGCCGCTGGCGGGCGGCTGGCTGTACGACAACCTCGGACACGCAACGCCCTTTTATCTCAACGCCACCGCCTTGCTCGTGGGCGCGCTACTGGTGGCAGCGGTGTTGCGTGAACCGCGACGGAGTGCGGTCACTGGAGGAGTTGGGATAGGCGGTGGTGGGGAGTAGGGGTGAGGGAAGCGAGGGAGTTGTCATCTCTCTGGAAATCCGTTGACAGCGCTTATGGGGGTACAACTTTGCGACTAGGTTTCGCCGTCAAGATGCTGGGGCAACCCGGCTTGAAATCCCACGACACCCGCCGCTGGCAGAACGAGCCCCACCTGAGTGTCAGCCTGGCCTACGTGCGGGACATCTTTGGCTATCTGGACCGGGCCGACATCCGCATGTACCGCCTGTCGTCGGACCTGGCTCCCTATCTGACCCACCCTGGCCTGCCGCAGTTTCATCATCAGATTGACGAGTGCGCTGCCGAGTTGGCCCTGGTGGGCCGGATGGCGCGGGAGGCCGGCCTGCGTCTTTCTTTCCACCCCTCGCAATACGTGGTGCTGAACGCGATCGAGGAAGCCATCGCTGCCAAAAGCGGGGCCCAAATCACCGCCCTGGCGCAGATGCTGGAAGCCATGGGCCTGGGAACAGAAGCGGTGGTGGTCGTCCATCTGGGGGGAGTCTATGGAGACAAACAGAGTGCCATGGAACGTTTCGTGACCCGCTACGAGGAACTACCCGCTGTGGCCCGCCAGCGGTTGGCGCTGGAGAACGACGATATCAGCTACTCCGTGGGGGACATCCACCGCATCTACCAGCAAACGGGCCTCCGGCTGGTCTTTGATTACCTGCACTTTCTCAATCACAATCCCGAGGGTCTGTCGCTGACCGAGGCGCTGGCACTGACCCTGGACACCTGGCCAGCCGATGTCATTCCCAAAATCCACTTTAGTTCCCCGAGCACGGCCATGCGTACCGTGGAGCGCACCGACCTGGAAACGGGAAAGCGACGGATGGTGCTGCGCCCGCCCCGGTCAACCCAGCACGCTGATTTCGTTGACCCCTTTGCTTTCAGCGCTTTTCTGTGCCAGGCTCAGGGGCTGCGGGATTTCGACGTGATGCTGGAGACCAAGGCCAAAGACCTGGCTCTCCGGCGTCTGCGCGATGCTCTGGGCCAGTTCGCGCCAAGGTTGCGGTTGGAAGAGGGAGTATAAAGGGTGCCCGTGGCTGATGTGGAAAGCCGGATTCCTAAGTTGAAAGAGTTGCAGCGCGATGCTCAAAGCATATGGCCTTGCCTAGGAAGGGGGGGATTCTTCGAGTTGCATTTGACATAACTTTGAAAGGGCGCAGAACAAGTTCTGCTACTCCATCAGCGGATTAGGTTTATAACGGCGAGGAGGAGTCATTATGCAAGCTGTATTACGTCTCGGAGTTGGGGCGTTGTTCCTTGAGAAGGACGCCTATGAGGAAATGCGTGACCGGGAGAATCCTTTCTCCCAGGGCCTTGGCCTGGTGGCGATCATCAGCGTCCTGGTCGCCCTGATTGCCCTGGTGGGCATCGTGAGCGACTTGGTGGAGGGGGCTACCTGGCCTAGTGAGGAGCAGGTCAAGGACATTGTCAGGCAGGGGCTGACTCGCATGCCCTGGTATGAGGCTATGAGTGAGGACCCAGAGTCTATGCGGGAATTCGAGCGGCAGTTCGAGATGAACTGGCAGCGCAATGCTTACCGGTTCGGGCCGTTTAGTTTCGGTCAATCACTGGTCGGTGGGATTAGCGGAGCCATCTTCGGTGGGCTGGGTGTGTTCATCGGCTGGCTGGTCTGCGCTTTATTAGCCCATGCTTTTGCCCAGATGCTGGGTGGGCAGGGGACGCTCCAGCAGATTTTTGGCTGTACTGCTCTGGCTGTCTCGCCCCAGGTTCTGAATCTGGCTGGTCTGCTGCCCTTTGTGCAGGTAGGTGGCATTGTGGGTACCTGGATGCTGGCCTGCAACTACGTGGCCGTCAAGACCGTCTACCGGCTGAGCTGGAGCCGGGCCTTCTGGGTAACCGTCCTGTCCCAAATCCTCCTCAGGGTTCTGTTTACCCTGGTGGGCTGTGGTGTAGGCATGGTGACTGGCTTCCTTGGGGTGTTGCCTATGGCGTTGAAAGGAGGGCTGTGATGGTTGGAGAGATGCTTCAATTGGCCCGGCGAGCCTTGTTCCTCGACACCCAGACTTTTGTCGCTCAGCGGGAGGCCCGAGACGCCTTCAGAAAAGGTGTACTCCTCGTCGTGGTCATCACCCTGCTGGCTGGTTCCCTCAGCTTTGTCGTCTCCACTGTCAAGGGATTCCTTCCTCCCAGGTGGGATTCCCAGCGAGAGGAAGTAGAGGATCAAATCTCTCAGGTGTTCAAGTTCCTTCCCTTTGAGATGGACGCAGAGACCGAGCGGATGATCGCGGGCAGCATCCAGGCCGGGCTGGACATCGGTTTCGAGATCGCTCAGTTGCCTACTCCCTTGCCCCGGCCGGTGAAGGGCTTTTTGCAGGCGCTGGGAGGGTGGGTCACCGCGCCGCTGCTCCGCCTGGGAGGTTGGATGGGGTACGCCTTCTGGGTTCTGCTTGTGGCCAAACTGCTGGGCGGCCGGGCCACACTGTCTCAGATGTTGGGCTGCACGGCCCTGTACGTCGCTCCCCAGATTCTCACCATCCTGCAGGTCATTCCCTGCCTGGGGGCAATCCTTGGCTTTGTCGCTTTCATCTGGGGACTGGTCATCTACGTCAAGGCCACGGCTGTGGCCAACGAACTGAGTCTTGGACGGGCGCTTTTGGCAGCCATCCTGCCCGCTGCTGTGCTGATCGGGCTGATCTCACTGCTCGTCATTCCTCTCGTCCTTCTCATCGTCATCGCTGCTGTTAGTTGAGGGCAGGAGTACGCAGTTCGCCGGTCGAGCCTCGCCCTGAGTAGCGGAGTGTATCGAGACCAAGAACTGCACTAGAGGGGCCGCCAGACCTGGTTTCGATACGGCCTTTGGCCTCCCCTTCGACAAGCCCAGGACATCGCTCGACCGACGGTTTGGCTCTCAACTGTGTAGTACTGGAGGGGTATTCTGCAAATGGACGAGGTAGAACTGAGCAGCAGCCAGCGGGTGCTGGTGGCAGTGATGAACGCCCCGCGCGATTTCGAGATCGCTCGCGATGACAGTTGGTACCGTATCCCTTTGAAGCGCGCGCCCAGGCGGGTGGGGGCCGATTACCTGGCCTTTTACCAGACCAAAGCCTTCGACGACGAGAAATGGGCCGTCAACTACTACGCGCCCACCCGTCGTTACCACCTGGTCACCCGTGCCCAGTTGTTGCCGGAAGAGGTAGACCATCCGCGGGCGGCGGAGCCATACTACAAGGTCGAGATCGGTCCGTTGCAGCGCCTGCCCCGCCCTGTCCCCAGCAAGCGATTGCGGCGCATCACCTTCATCCCCACCACCCTGGAGCGCCTGCTGGGAGCCGAGGAGATCAACGACCTGTGGGATCGGGGCTCGCGGGAGGACAGGCTGTGGGAGGCCTTCAAACGGGAGGGGATCGAGGCCGAGCGCCAGTATGAGGTGGAGGGGACAGTTCTCCGCCCGGACAGCGAACAGTTCGTTGTGGATTTTGCCGTATTTTGCCAGGAGGGGCAGGTGGCTGTCATGTGTGAGGGACAGCCGGCCGCGGAGAGTCCCAGGGTGATACGAGAGCGCCAGGTTTCAGATTACGACCTGACAGCATTGGGCTGGACGGTGCTGCATTTCGATGAACAGCAGTTGAGTCGGGACGTGCCAGGTTGCCTGGCGGTGGTCCGGGAAGCGGTCTCGCGTTGTGGTGGGCTGTGATTTGAGACGCGGAAGCGCGGAATGACGGAGGACAAAGCCAATACGTTAGAAACCGCAGTTGACGCAAGAGGGAGAGTGTGATACAATAGACCTGACAGGTTTCCGAAACCTGTCAGGTCTGGGCCGATTAAGAAAGGAGACCGGCCATGCCGAACAAACGTTCCTCACTCACTCACTCACTCACTCACTCACTCACTTTTTCGTAGACCCCTCACTCTAGCTTGTCCCCTGGCCAAAGCCCTTTATCTCCTCTTCATCGCCGCGCTATTGACCGCGCTGGCTTATATTCCTCCTCTGGTGGCCCAGGCCGCCAGCCCGGTGAACGACACGGCCAACACTACCCCCGATACCCCAGTGACCATTAACGTCCTGGCCAACGACGTGGACGACCTGGATGCGATCTTTGCCAATCTTGGTCAAGATCGCCGCTGTTTGGGCGATGGGGCCGGCGGCTTCACCTGTGCCAACGTCAGCGCGGATACAAACACCAGCCGGGGCGTGGCCCTGGGGTTGTTGGGCCTGGATGTCAGCACCGTCGCCGTGACCGTCGCTCCGGCCAACGGCACGGCCGTCGTTAACCCCGATGGCACCATCACCTATACCCCCAACGCCGGCTTTAGCGGTGTGGACACCTTTACCTATTCGGTGGAAGGGTCTACGGCCACGGTCACCGTCGCCCAGGCGCCAGGGCTAGGCCCAGGGGTGGTACCAGAAGCCAGCACTTTCCTTCTCCTGGGCAGCGGCCTGGCCGGCTTGGGAGCCTACGCCCGGCTTCGGTGGCGGGGCAGGAAGAAAAAATAAGACCCCAGGGGTTTTCGAAAACCCCTGGGGTCTGGCAAATCGAGGTGCGGCGGCTTGTGGCTGAAAAGGGAGATAGAAAGCAGATCGTGTTGTGGTGGTACATGTGGGACAACCTGGAGCGTTACCCCGAGGATGGCCTCTTTTCCGTTCGGGTGCACGTATACGTAAACGACTCGGAAAGCGAGAGCCTGGAAGCGGGCAAGACCTTCGTTCGCCAACTCTTTTCAGAAGTTCTATCGTGGCGTAGGTTCTGAACGTATTGAGGTCCTTTTTGGAAGAAATGACTTGACGGATAGTGTCACTTGAGGTATCATTACCACGCCGGGTGAGCGAGTTGGAGGTGGGGGAGTTGCTGTGTCCGAATTTCGAGGAGTGTAAGCAGGGAGCTTTAGAGGACCTGGGCCACATTGCTGAGTTTCGGCAAAAGACTGAGGCTATGGCTACCTGTTTGGTGGAGACTGAAGAGGAGATGCTGGTCTGCCGTTCTGTTCACGATTTTATCGGCCCAGTTGATTGAACAAATCCTGTGTTGCCCTGCTTGCCCTGGATCGCCAGATCCAGGGGTTTGGCGGCGGATCTGACGATCCCGCCGGAGCAG
>SOHZ01000598.1 GCA_004377365.1 Anaerolineales bacterium
GGAAGTGGTCAAGGAAGGAGATGTTGTCACTTTGAGGATCATCCGTATTGATGCCAACCGACGGCGTATGGGCTTGAGCCTCAAGCGGGTCGAAGAGGGGGAATACATTGATTTGGATTGGCGCGAGGGATACGCCTCAGACCTGGCCGGGGGAGAGGCAGAGTTAGAAGGGCCGGAGGCGGAATACGAGCTCTCACCCGAAGTCGAGAAAGCTGGCGCGGAGGAGATAGCAGCCCCATACGAGGCCACCCCAGAAGCAGAGGCTCAGGCCGAATCTATGCAAGAAGCTGGCCCCCAGGAGGAGATTGAAACAGAGACGCGGGCTGAAGAGGCACTCAGTTCAGAGGTCGAAGAGGAAATCGAGTTAGAAGTGAAAACCCTGTGATCCGGATTACCATGGCAGCCAGCGCCTTGTTTTTTCAGCCTTGCATACATTCACGTTATCTCCATGGTGGGCCTATTGACCGGAGAGCAATGATGTGCTATAGTAATAGTAACAAGTCTGAGGATACAGGCTATGGTGGATAAATTTGATAGATTTACCAAGAGGGCGCGACGAGTCCTGAGCTTAGCTCAAGAGGAGGCCCAGCGTCTCAATCATAATTATATCGGTACCGAACATCTTCTGCTAGGTCTGATACGGGAGGAGAACGGTGTAGCGGTTAAGGTGCTTGGAGAACTGGGAGTGAAGCTGCAGCGGGTGAAGGACATGGTGGAGAGAACGGTGGGGCAAGGCCAGCGGACTATGTTCAGTTCCAAGCTCACTCTAACCCCGCGTACCAAGCGTGTGATTGAGTTGGCTGTAGATGAAGCACGACGCATGGGCCACCACTACATCGGCACAGAGCATCTCCTTCTGGGTCTGATGCGTGAAGGTGAGGGAGTGGCCGTCAACGTTCTCAGGAGCATGGGGGTCAATCTGGAAAAGGCCCGCGCCCAAATAGGGCGTTTGATGGCGGAAAGCCCGGTTTACGCCGGTCGGAGAAAAAAGGGGAAAGAACAGCGAACCCCTTTGGTCGATCAACTGGGCACCGATCTTACAGCCAAGGCACAAGAGGGCAAGCTGGACCCTGTCATCGGCCGCCAGAAGGAAATCGAGAGGGTCATCCAGATACTCTCACGGCGGACCAAGAACAACCCAGCCCTCATTGGCGACCCAGGCGTGGGAAAGACGGCTATCGTTGAAGGACTGGCTCAGCGCATCGTAGCCTGTGAAACACCAGAGCCCCTCCTTGACAAGCGTGTCCTAATGCTGGACGTAGGCTCCCTGGTGGCTGGCACTATGTACCGTGGACAGTTTGAGGAAAGATTGAAAAAGGTCATCGAAGAGATCCAAGACACACAGAGTATCCTCTTCATTGACGAACTCCACATGCTTGTTGGAGCGGGTGCGGCTGGCAGCTCTGTTGACGCAGCCAACATCCTAAAGCCAGCCCTGTCTCGAGGGGAACTGCAATGCATTGGAGCTACCACCCTGGATGAGTATCGCAAGCATATTGAAGGTGATGCAGCCCTGGAGCGGCGCTTCCAGCCTATCTTCGTTGATGAGCCAAATGTCGAGGAAACCATTGATATTCTGCTGGGTGTCCGGGAACGCTACGAGGCCCATCACAACCTGCGGATCACTGATGAAGCCGTTGAAGCGGCTGCCCGCCTGTCGGCACGTTATATCAGTGACCGTTATCTGCCTGACAAGGCCATTGACCTCATTGATGAGGCTGCCTCCCGCGTACGCATGTACAAAGCTCCTCAGGCCCTTGGTTTAAAGGAAACCTTTGTCAATCTCAAAGCCATACAAAAGGAGAAGGAAGAAGCTTTCAACACCCAGCGCTACGAGGATGCGGTCAGCTTGCGCGAAAAGGAAGAGGAACTCGAAGCAAGGCTGGATCAGTTACGCCTGAACTGGAATACCATGACCAATGGCCCCCGGGTCACAGCCGAAGATATCGCCGAAGTGGTATCCATGTGGACGGGAATACCCTTGACGCGCATTGCCGGCGAGGAAACCGAGCGGCTACTAGAAATGGAAGACGGCCTGCACAAGCGCGTAGTCAGCCAGGATGAGGCTATCACAGCTATTGCCAAATCCGTGCGGCGCGCCCGGGCCGGGCTAAAAGACCCCAAGAGGCCTATCGGTTCCTTCATTTTCCTGGGACCAACCGGTGTAGGGAAGACGGAACTGGCCAAGGCCCTGGCTGAATTCATGTTCGGCACAGAAGAGGCTCTGCTACAACTGGACATGTCCGAGTTCATGGAGCGCCACACCGTGTCGCGCCTGGTAGGCGCTCCACCGGGTTACATTGGCTACGAAGAGGCTGGACAGCTTACGGAAGCCATACGTCGCCACCCTTACTCTGTGGTCTGTTTTGACGAGGTGGAAAAGGCCCACCCTGAAGCTTTCAATATGCTCTTGCAGATCATGGAGGACGGCCATTTGTCGGATGCCAAAGGGCATAAGGTTGACTTCCGCAATACCATCATCATCATGACCTCCAATCTCGGGGCTGGACTTATCAGCCGTCAGACGTCCCTCGGCTTTGCCGTAAGCCGCGATGAGGCCAAGACGCAAGAAGAAGCCTATAAAGAGATGAAGGAAAAGTTGCTGGCCGAGTTGAAACGGACTTTCCGACCAGAGTTCCTAAACCGCGTTGATGGTGTGATAGTCTTTAAAGCCTTGACTAAAGAGGAGATCAAACAGATTGTTGACCTGGAGCTAAACAAGGTGCGAGAGCGATTGGAGGAGCAGCACATTGAACTGGAGGTGAGTGAGGCAACCAAGGAGCATTTGGCCCAAAAGGGCTATGACACCCATTTCGGAGCCAGACCCCTCAAGCGGGTCATCCAGCGCCTGATTGAAGACCCGCTGTCAGAAGGACTGCTGGCAAGTGAATTCCAGAAAGGCGATACTGTACTGGCCGATTTAGAGGATGGTGAAGTGAAGCTACACGTGGTAGAGAAAGCGGCAGAGGGAGACGGAGAAGGCGTGTGGGAAGCGCTTCTGCAACAGTAGACTTCTCAAAGGGAATTTGTTGAAAAACAAAATCGTAGTGGAGAGCAAAAGGCTCTCCCTTTTCTTTTTGGAGAGATATGGCTTTACCCCACAAAGAGTTGAGAGAAATCATGGCGTAGTTCACAGTTAGGCGTTTTTATGGTATACTATACTGAGCAAACGGTGGTTGAAGTCTCCCTATCTTGCCAGCAGAAGGGAAGCCGAGATGGGATGCACGGACAATTTTATTGGGTTTATATAAGATGTTGACGTCTGAGCCAAAAACGGGTAAAATTAGTAGGAAACAGTTTCTTTCCAGCCCCAAGGCAATGGCTGACAATAAATCAACGAGGAGAGGAGCACTAATATGGCGAGGTCAAGGACAGAGCAAATGATAGATTGTCTGAAGGATCTACAGGTGAGCACCCCTGACATCGAAGCCTCGGCGGTGGTCAGCGTTGACGGTCTGATCATGGCTTCATCGCTGCCCGCTGGTATAGAGGAGGATCGAGTCTCGGCCATGTCTGCGGCCATGCTCTCTCTGGGTGAGCGTATCGCCACTGAGCTAGGACGAGGTATACTCGATCAGGTCTACATCAGAGGCGAGAATGGCTATGTCTTCCTGATGTCTGTAGGCGAAGAGGCGGTCTTGACCGTCCTGGCCCGACAGCAAGCGAAATTGGGCCTACTCTTCCTAGATATGAAGCGCTCGGCACAAGAATTGTCCAAAATTGTCTAATGGGCCTGGCAAAGGTCAGGGACTCTTGAAAACTAGGAGGTAGTAACTGTGTCAGATAAAAGCGGATTCTATTATCCCAATAAAGCGGGGCGTATCGCCCTTATATCCTTGGAAGAAGTGATGGGCAAAAACGGCATCAGTGCTGTCCTCAATATGGCCAATTTGGCCGCATTTATTGATAATTATCCCCCTGACGATTTGAAGCGCGAGTTCGACTTTGCCGATTTTGGGGCTCTCAACAAGGCTTTGGAGGACATGTATGGTCCACGGGGGGCTCGCGGCCTTGGCATGCGCATGGGTCGAGCCTCCTTCTCCCACGTGATCAGAGATTTCGGATCCATGGTAGGCATGGCTGACCTTGCTTTCAAGGTGCTGCCCCTGAGCACAAAGCTAAAAGTAGGCGTCAGAGCCATGGCCGAAACCTTTAGCAAGATCAGTGATCAAACTTCACGAGTGAAAGAGGATAAGGAAAAGTTCACCTACACTATCGAGCGTTGTCCGGTATGCTGGGGACGAAAGACCGACAGGCCAGTTTGCTTTCAGGCCGCCGGACTTCTACAGGAGGGTTTGCGCTGGGTTAGCGGGGGAAAGGACTTTAGAGTGGAGGAAACCCTATGCATAGCCACAGGAGACCCCACCTGTACTTTTATCATAGATAAAGAGCCTATAGGATAGGGCCACGATTTCTAGATCGGCA
This sequence comes from Anaerolineales bacterium, assembly GCA_004377365.1. Taxonomy (GTDB): domain Bacteria; phylum Chloroflexota; class Anaerolineae; order E26-bin7; family E26-bin7; genus E26-bin7. The sequence continues at coordinate 4,426 of SOHZ01000598.1, forward strand.
AGCATCTGGCCTCAATCGTCTCACCTAAATCGGAGTGGGAGGGGAGAATGAAGAAAAACAAGATCCTGATCGTCGAAGATGATCTCGACACTTCTGACATGTTACGCGTCTATTTTGAGGCCCAGGGATACGAGGTCCTGACCGCAGCCTGGGGAAGCGATGCTCTGGAGATTTGCCAGAAAACGCTACCGGATCTGATCATCCAAGATATCAGACTACCGGACATTGATGGCTATGAGATTTGCAGACGGCTACGTGATAACCTGCGCACTAGTCAGATCCCTTTCATTTTTTTGACCGAAAAGAGGGAGAGAGAGGATAAAATAGCTGGTTTGAAGTTAGGGGCGGTTGATTATATCACCAAACCTTTCGATGTACAGGAGCTCCGGCTGAGAGTACGCAATGCGCTACGTCGGGTTGGATATGAGAGTCTGGTCAACCCTATTACTGGCTTACCCAGTGGCAGATTGGTCGAAGAACAGTTAGAGCTCTTGCTGGAAAAAAGCGAATGGGCTATCTTGAGCATTAGCGTCAACGAACTAGAGGCCTTTAACGAAGCCTACGGCTTTGTGGCAGGAGATGATGTGCTACGAGCTGTGGGGCTGATCCTGAACAACGCTGTCGAGGAGGTGGGAACCCTTGAGGATTTCGTAGGACATCCTGGAGGGGCCAGTTTTATCATGATCACTGTGCCCGCCAAGGTAGAAGAACTAAGAGATAAAGGTGTGACTCGTCTTATGAGAGCAATCAATTACTTCTATCCTATCAGGGATCGAGAATTGGCTCAGGGACTCGTCGAAGAATCCTCTGAGGATGAAAAGCTAGTGCCCTTAATGTCTATATCAGTCAGTATAGTCGCTAACAAAGATGCTTCCTTCACCAAAGTACAGCAAATCAGAGAAGCACTCACCAAGGCAAAGCAAGTCAACTACCAGCCGTCGTAGGGAAACCTTCTCCAGTTCAGGACCTGAGCTGCAATTTCCCTATTGAATCCAGACGACATAATCTATCAAGAGCTACGCAGCAACCTACAGACCAGTCGTACGCCTATCATCTTCCTCACCCAACAGAATGGACGCGAAGACGTAATCACTGGCCTGAAGCTTGGGGCCGTGGATTATATAACCAAACCCCTATGACATAAGAAGAGCTGGAGCTCCGTTGGGGCGTGGGTATGGGGGTGTGTCCCCCGTTTCACCCTCCATTTTTCCAAAAACAAGAGAGCTAGGGACGCCCAACCCTAGCTCTCATTTAAAAAAAGGAGGAGAAGAAGAGATTATTGGACGGCATGGCTTCTTATGACCTTACATTGAAAGAAACTTCCTGCCCTCGCAGATGCTAAACCAATGTAGGGATGCCCTTCCAAGAACCATGCCTTTTACGCTTACATCATACCACTTTTCCGCATTTATTGCTAGACGCCTGCTCTACGGCTACCCTACGAAAAATCTACTTTAGCATGAAGAAAACATGAATGTATGCCCACTGCCACATACGAGAGAGGCCCAGGATTCTGAGGGCTGCTTCACTCTATCACTATCTTTTGCTCCTCTGCCAACCCTTCCACAATCTCCGTCTCGCTCTCGTTGGAAAGCCCCGTTACCACCTCGACCTCCCGAATGCTCCTCCCCTCCAAGACTCTCACCACCTTCCTGTCCGTAGCAAGGCTTTTTCATTTAGACACGACACGTGGGACACGCCATGCCCTTCCGCAAACGAATCGCCCTGATCCTTGTCCTATTGCTTCTGCTGCCGCTCTTGCCGGCGGATACCATCCCCGCCGACAAAGCGCTGGATTACCAGGTGGCGGCGCTGGTGAGCGGCCGCGGCTTCAACCTCGCCCTTTGGGAGGTTGGGGCGCTGACAAGCAAGCTGAAAGACTTGGTGGTTGATCCCGCGGCCCATCTGGATGATGATGCCGCCGCGCGGCAGCTCGTATTGGACTATGTGCTCACCGCCCGGCGTATCGGCGAACTGAAGGGAACCATCACCCGTGTGCTCAGCGACCCGCAGCAGCCAAACCCTGAGCGTGCCATCGCCGCCTGGCAAGCGGAACTCCTCAGGCTGCTCCATCGGCAAGCCGAGCGGCGTGATGTCGTCGAGGCGATCCTGGAGAGCCAGACGGCAACCGTGCTGGCTGAGGAAGGGCTGACGACCTTGGGCCTGCTCTGGCCGCCACTCAAATTCCACTTCAGCGAACCGCCGTTGTACCTCATCGTCTCCCCGCGCCAGAAGATCGCCCTACGCAAGGGGGTCCACCTGCGGGCCGACCTGAGCCTGACCGAGCGAGAGTATACCGAGGCCGCCGTGGATAGCCACTTGCCCGACCATGTCTCCCTGGCGGAGGACATAGGTGGCTTCGGCGGCGCCTACCCGACGATGGTCATTGACAACGCCTCCCTCTCCTGGATACTGAGCACCATCGCCCATGAGTGGACGCATAACTACCTGGCCTTTCGGCCCCTGGGCTGGCATTACTTTGACGATTCAGACACCGTGACCCTGAACGAGACGGTGGCTTCCATCGTCGGCGACGAGATCGGCGCTTGCGTGCTGGAGAGATACTACCCGCAACAGGTGCCAGCACCCCGCCCGTCCGGTTCGCAAGTGCACCCCCTTCGTATTCCCGAGCTTGTGCCACCCCGCTTCGATTTCAACAGGGAGATGCGTCGCACCCGCCTCCAGGTGGACAGGCTGCTGGCCGAGGGAGGCGTGGCTGAGGCAGAGGCCTTCATGGAGGCACAGAGACAGCGATTCGTGGCTCATGGCTACGCGCTGCGCAAGCTGAACCAGGCCTACTTCGCCTTCCACGGCTCCTATGCCACGGCTCCCAGCGCCGTGGACCCCATCGGCCCCAAGGTGACCCGCCTGCGCCGCGCCAGTCCATCGCTGCGGGTGTTCCTGGAAACGGTATCCCGCTTCACTCGCGTGGAGGATCTGGATCGGGCGCTGGCGGAGATAGAGGGTCGGTGGGGCGTCCCAAACCCACAGGGTCGTGTCAGCCTGGGAGCTATTGCTGAACGCCTGGGCCTGGGCACGGGTCAGATTTTGAGAAGTGGAGACAATAGTGACGATACCCGCCACACCAATGAGGATACCCAGGGTGATCAAAGACGAGCGCACTTTACGCCCGGTTATATCGCGATCAGCCTTGCGAAAGATGCCAGACATAATCATATTCTACCACGACTTGGCTTTGGAACCAAAGAGTGTGAAGATTCTGTTAAGGGTTGGTTGAGATTGGGTGTAGAGTACCCTCGTACCATTGCACATCCTCTGGTTGTGTAGTATAATTAATGTACAAGTTTTATTCAAACAACCACTGTAGGCGGTGCGGAGAAACATACCCTGGGCCTGCTGTGCAGGGTATTGGGCATAACGGTCAGGAGAACACAACCAACAATGCACCAGAATCTGCGACGTATACCTTTCTTCAGCGAACTCCCAGGCAATGTCTTGAAGGCCATTTCAGCTAAGCTGCATCTCGAACGCTACAGGAAAGGAGAGGTAGTCTTTGTCGAGGGTGGCTCGGGTGACTCTATGTATCTCATAGAGTCTGGACAGGTGAAAGTCGTCTCCGATATGAATGGAGAGGAGAGGCTCTTCGCCTACCTGGGCCCGGGTAACTTTTTCGGCGAAATGGCTCTCCTGTTAGGCGAGCCGCGGTCGGCCACGGTCAAAGTAGACATTGATGCTGAGTTATGGGTTTTGCATAAGGCAGACATGGACGAATTGCTGGAACAGTATCCAGCTATTGCCGTAACCATCAGCCGAGAGCTGAGCCGCCGCCTACGGGAGACCGATAAACAGCCCACCAGACGTCACGAATACCGTGTCGTGGCCGTCATAGGTGAGAGAATAGGAGACCTGGCCCTCAGCCTGGCCCGCCAGACGGGAGAACGGGTGCTGCTCTTCGACCTGGGGGGTCTACGCCGTTCCGAGTTGGACCTGGAGGCCCTATCCCATCCTGGCGTCACCCTGCTAGACAGTCAGTCAACCTCCTACCTCATGACAGGAGGCCTGGCGGAGAGTCTGGGCTCTCTGGTCGAAAAATTCGACCGGGTTCTGCTGTGCATCCTCCCCCAGAAGGATGAAGTGGCTATCAAGGCAGTAGAATTGGCCGACGTGACCGTCCACATCGGGCCGGGCAAAGAGAACTGGGTAAAGCAAACGGCTATCAAAGGACACTGGCACGTGGCCAATGAACCGGCGGCCATTGACCGCGCCGCTCGGCGCATCGCCCAGCGGCTCGTGGGCCTGGCCCTCTCCAGCGGCGGGGCGCGTGGCATCGCTCACATCGGCGTCCTGCGCGTCCTCGAAGAAGAAGGTATCCTTATTGATCTCATAGCCGGCGCCAGTGCCGGCTCCCTTTTCGGCGCCCTCTACGCTGCCGGGCTGAGCCTCGATGAGATCACTGCCTTCGCCCTAGGCCTGAAAGACAAGGTGGATCTCAGAGGCCGCCTCTGGGACTTTAACCTCCCTCCCCGCTCCGGGCTCATCCGTGGCCAGCGAACTCTGGACTATATTGACAAGATTCTGGGCCACAAGACTTTCTCCGACCTTAAAGTGCCCCTTTACATCATGGCTGCCGACGTCATATCTGGCGAAGAGGTCACCCTTGACAGCGGTTCCGTGGCCGAGGCTGTGCGAGCCAGCATCTCCGTTATCGGTATCTTCTCGCCAGCCTTCGTGCAGGACCGTCACCTGATTGACGGGGGAGCGGTTAACCCCGTGCCCACCGGCATCCTGGCCCAGAAGGGCGCGGACATCATCATCGCCTCTAACGTCATTTCCGGTTTGGAGGAACAGGCCCGTCGCCGACGAGAGAAGAAGGAAGAGTCTTCTCCCAATTTCCTGGGGGTGGTGATGAACATGATGGGTATCATGGAGCGGGAGATCATCAAGACCAAGATGATGCCGGTAGATGTGGTCATCAATCCCAGGGTTGGGATCTACAGTTTCATGGAGTTCGACAAAGCTGAAGAGATCATCCGCCTGGGCGAAGAGGCTGCTCAGCAGGAGATGGGTAGAATTAAAGAGATGATCAGTCTACGGCGGAAAGGATAGTAGCGAGGGGAAGTGATTTTGAACGAAAGAAAAGAGCGTAGCATTGAGGAACTGCTATTTGAAAACGAGACCCTGAAGGCAGAGAACGAGGCAGCGAGGGAACGTATCGCTGCCCTGCACGCGGAAAGGGACAGAATTGCATCTCGCGAGGAAAAAATGCGCAGACGCCTGGCCCGCGAACTCCACGACGGGCCAGCCCAGTTGTTGTCAGCCATTGTCATGAGCGCCCAGTTCGCAAAACAAATCCTAACCAGGACCCCTGAGAAACTGGACAAACTGACAACAGAGCTGGAAGAATTGGAGCTCCTGGCCACCAAAGCATTCCATCACGTACACACCATGCTCTTCAATCTGCGTCCAGTCACTCTTGCGACCCATGGCCTGGTACCTACGCTGGAATCATACGTCGAGCGCCTGCGCTTGGCTGATGACTTTGCTGTCAGCCTGAAGATAAAGGATTTCTCCGAGAGACTGGATGTCAAGGCAGAGGTGGCTATCTTTTCAGTTGTGCAAGAGGCGGTTGGCAATGCCAGGAAGCACGCTCACGCCAGCCACCTGGAACTGGGAATGGCCAAGCAGGATGGAAATCTGATAGTCACCATACGTGACGATGGCCAGGGCTTTGACGTGGCCCGAGTGGATAGATCTTACGACCAGTGTGGCAGCCTGGGCTTGCTCAAGATGCGAGAAAGGGCAGAAATGCTCAATGGAGAGTTCTCCATTGAGTCAGCCATCGGCCAGGGCACTTTGGTCAAGCTGATCGTGCCCCTCCAGGCCAGCGACGGAACGGACTCTGGCAAGATGGAAGGATAACCCTATGCCGGTTATGCTCCGCCTGTTGCTGGCCCACATGCTAGGCGACTTTGTCGCCCAACCCCTGATGCTGGTAGCCATGAAGCGCAAGGGGTGGCGAGGGATTATCATCCATTCAGCCATCGTGACGGCCTTTACGGCCGCCC
>SOHZ01000191.1 GCA_004377365.1 Anaerolineales bacterium
ATAGGCGAAATGCCTGCAAATATCAAGCCGAAAGCCAAAACGGGAATTGCTGCTAAAGGGGTCGTGGTAGAACATCCCGCCTGGGAAGACTTGATCGTCACCGAAAACTTGACTGCTCGTCTGGAGGAACTGGATGCCTACCTTGACGATTTACAGGGCGCTGAGGAAAGGATATAGCAATGACACTGGAAGAGATCCTTCAAGACATCCACGGATTGGACGCGCGATTGTGGGAACTCGAACAACAATATGGGCTGCTCTCCGAGGACTTGTACACGGTGTACCGGTTGGGTGAGTTGGAACAGAGCCGTGACCTGATCCGCTGGGTCGGCTACTGTGAACTGCGGCAGGAGCGGCAGCGCGCGTACGCGGCTGCCTTGCGTGAGCGGCTGCTGGCCTTGCGCAGCGCCAATGCTGGTACTCCCTTCCCACTGCGCCCGCATTTCTCAACCCAGACCGAGGCGTGACGTGCTTCCCACCTTCGAAGAGGATTGCCGCCTGATCGCTAGCCTGCCTGATCAGTTTCCGTCCATCCAGTTTTCCACTCTCACTGCCTACACCATCGGCCCGTTTGTAGCAAAGGTGGAAGGCCACTCAGCATCAAGCACCACCGCATCCCCGCGCCCGAACTCTCCTTCAGCCGTCCTAATCTCCACGTGCTGATCGAGGAGGTAGAGCAGCTACTGAAGGGGTGAGTGCTCACACCGCCAGTGGGCGCCAGCCAGCGCATTGGTACCTCACCACCGCTGGCTCAGGATCTGCAAAGAGGTCTCCGGCCGAGCCCAGATTGCCTGGCCCCTCACATAGGGGTCAGGCGGTTTTTCTTCCGACCACTTCCCTTTCTTCACCAAATGTGGTAAAATGGGGCAAGCCTTTCGCAGGCTGTAGGAGAGGAAAATGCCTCACGCCCAATTCGTATGCACAATCAAATACCGCCAGGCGTCGGCGGCCAAGGGCAATATGGGGGCCCCGCCCCCACGTTAACCATTGCCCAAAGTATCCGCCGATGGAAACACGCGACCACGTTAGTAAAGAGTGAAACGTGAAACGTAAAACTAAAGGAGAGATGAGATGAATGAGAAGATACTGGTCTGCGTTGCCTGGCCCTATGCTAGTGGAGACCGCCACCTGGGTCATGTGGCCGGGGCCTATCTGCCCCCCGACATCTTTGCCCGCTACCAGCGCTTGCAAGGCCGCAAAGCGCTGATGGTCTCCGGCTCCGATACCCACGGAACGCCCATCACCGTGCGCGCCGAGCAGGAAGGACTGACCCCACGCCAGGTGGTGGACCGTTATCACAGTCGGTTCGTCCAGACTTTTATGGACCTGGGTCTAAGTTTTGACTTGTTTACCGAAACAGACACCGAGAACCACTGGGCGGTGACCCAGGATATGTTTTTGAGCCATCTGGAGAAAGGCTACATCTATCGCGACACGACGCAGCAACTGTATTGCACCCGATGCCAGCGCTGGCTCCCCGACCGCTACGTGGAGGGCACCTGCCCGTTTTGCGGCTACGAGGACGCCCGGGGCGATCAGTGCGATCATTGTGGCCACATCTACGACGCCATCGAGTTGATTAATCCGCGCTGTAAGAACTGCGGCTACAGTGACATCGAGTCCCGCGAGACCGAGCATTTCTTCCTCGACCTGGGCAAGCTCAACGAGCCGCTGTTGGAATGGATCCAGCAGGATAAAGAACATTGGCGGCCCAATGTGCTCAACTTTACCCGGGCCGAGTTGGAGAGCGGCGAGCTGCGTGGGCGGCCCATCACCCGCGATATTGATTGGGGCGTCACCATCCCCGTGGAGGGCTTTGAAGACAAACGCATCTACGTCTGGTACGACGCGGTGATCGGTTATCTGTCGGCAACCAAGGAGTGGGCCAAAATCACCGGCGACCCCGAGAGATGGCGTGAGTGGTGGCAGGATCCCGCAGTGCGCATCTACAACTTTATCGGCAAAGACAACATCCCCTTCCACGCTATCATCTGGCCGGGGATGCTCTACGCTTATGGGGACCTCAATCTGCCCTACGATGTGCCAGCCAACGAATATCTCAACGTGGAGGGAAAAAAGTTCTCCACCAGCCGTGGCCTGGTCATCGAAGTGCCCGATTTCCTGTCGCGCTACGACCCCGATCCCCTGCGCTACATGCTGACCATCAACGCGCCTGAGGGACGCGACGTCAACTTTACCTGGGAAGAGTTCCTGCGCCGCAACAACGAGGAGTTGGTGGCTACCTGGGGCAATCTGGCCAACCGCGTCCTGACCTTCACCTACAAGCGGTTTGACCAGCAGGTGCCTGAGCCGGGCGAGCTGGGTGAGGCTGACAAGGCCATCCTGGCCGGGGCCGAGGCTGCCTTTGAGACGGTAGGGCAACTCATTGACAGTTGCAAGTTCAAGGCTGCCTTGACGGAGGTCATGGCCCTGGCCCACGAGGCCAACCGCTATCTCGACGAGAAGGCCCCCTGGCTGCAGATCAAAGAAGACAAAGAAGCAACGGCCACCACGATGTACGTGATTTTACGGGTCGTTGATTCGCTGAAGACCCTGTTCACCCCTTTCCTACCCTTCTCCTGCCAACGGTTGCACGAGTATCTGGGCTACGAGGGAAGCATCATCGGGCGCATCTACATTGACACGCTGCAAGAGGAGACTCGCTCCCACCTGGCGTTGCGATACGATGCCAGCGAGCTGACAGGTGAGTGGGCTCCCAGCCAGTTGCCCCCCGGTCAGGCCCTGCGCCAGCCAGCGCCTCTGTTCAAGAAGCTGGATGAAAGCATCGTCGAAGAGGAGATTGCCCGCATGACAGGTGGAGCCTGAGAGGTTACAAGGTCTCTTGGCATTGAGGCAAAAGTCGCGCTTGCTTATGTCACCCTGAGCGAAGCGAAGGGTCTCGTTCTCCGCACAGCAGATTGCCTGTGTGCCAGGAACGGGATTCTTCCCTTCGGCTTTGCTCAGGGCAGGCTTGCTTCGCTCCTCAGAATGACAGATCGCAGACAGCGGAAGTGAGGTGAAAAGAATGGGCTTCTTCAAGAAAGTGGCTTCGTTTCTCTCGGCCACGCCAACTGACATGGAGACCCTGGGGCTTTACGTGCGCTGTGACAAGTGTGGTGAGGCGCTCAGGACGCACATCCACTTGCGCCACGACCTGAGTCCTATATACGACGAGGGCGGGCAGGGCGTCACCTATTTCGTGCGCAAGACCCTCGTGGGCAGCAAGCGTTGCTTTCAGCCCATCGAGGTCGAGTTAACCTTTGACGCTAACCGCAAGGTGATCGCCAGGGAGATCACGGGCGGCCAGTTCATCACTGAGGAGGAGTACGAGGCCGAGGCGTAAATTGGCCGGTGGCCAAGCATTGTCAAGTATGGCTCTGTCCAGGTCATGGGCGGGGCCATTTCTTTTTAATCGAGTTAGATGCGACGCACTTGGTCCGGCCGGACTTAGCACCTACATGGTGTAGAACTCGATCAGTCTCTTTTCTGTTTCCCCTTCGATCTTGGCTACCACTTCTACATACGGGGCGATGCTGGAATTGCGCAGCTTGCGCTTTAGCAGTTCATCCACCTGGAAGATGCCAGCCGAATTGCTCATGGCGATCTCAACGCGAATGGGAACCTCTTTGCCCTTTAGCAGAGAGACGCTGTCAATAGCCGCTGCTGAGACAGCGTGGATACCGGTATCGCCAGCCTCGAAGGGGATGCGAGAGCGGCCCTGGGTTATATCCAGGGCGTCGGCCACTTTGACGATGCCAGCTTCGATGGTCAGGCAGCGATGGTCCCAATGGTGAGCGATCATGGCGTGCAACGTCTCGGCCGTGATGATGGTCCTCTCCGGCTCTTCGTAGACGTCGGCCAAGAGTTCGCGCAGTTTGGGGTAAGCGATGGTCAGACTGTACTGTTCGTGGTTGTCGCGGTGGATGGCGATGCCCAGGTCGTGGAGGCAGGCGGCCAACACGACGACCACCTCGGCGTCCTCTTTGGTAAGTTGATAGTCGGCCTCAACACTCATCTGCACCCCGGCCTCGGCCAGGAGGCGCAGCATCTTGAGGGCGGCGTTGGCCATGATGCGGACGTGCACCTCACCATGATCAGTGATGCTGGAGCGGTCCACGGCGTTGATGTTGGCGCAGCGCCAGAGCTGTTGTAGCTCCACGTCCTGGTTGACGCGCTTCACTACTTGTTTGAGCTTTTCATTGTGACGAGTCGGCACTTTTAGAGGCATGACAATCCCTCCTCTCTTCATAAATCCTTTAGGTCCCGCCGGGCTGGCAGCCCAGCCACTCCCTCAGCGGTCTTGATAGTCCGCACGCCAGGCGCACCACCGCGCTGGTCCATTCACCTACAGCGCCGTCCTCACAAAGGACGATCGTGCAGCCGGTCAGAGCCTCCTCATTGGTGGCGTGCCGACTTTTGTGCCGGGCATATCAGTTATGGTGTTGTTCCATTGTTTGTTCATCGCTGCCTCCTCCTTTTCCGTTCAATCGTTCGACTGAGGCTCACGAACGTCCGTTCCCTTAATCCGTTGACAGCCCTCCTCGCAATAGTTCGACGACCCGATCCATCACCCGTTCCGCTACTTCTTCCTTGGGCAGCAGCGGCAGCTCCTCGACGCCCCCCGAAGCATCGAGCAGGGTCACCCGGTTGACATCGGCTCCCATGGCCTGGCGGGCGTCGTTGGCTACCATCAGGTCCAGACGCTTGGCCTTTAATTTTGCCTGGGCGTTGGCCACCAAGTCCTGAGTTTCGGCGGCAAAGCCCACCACCACCCGTGGCCAGCCCAACTCAGCGCGTTGGGTAGCCACCTCGGCCAAGATATCAGAGGTGCGGACCAATTCCAACTCTAAACCTGTTTCGCCTTTTTTGATTTTATGGGCAGCGGCCACGGTCGGCCGGTAGTCGGCTACCGCGGCGGCCATGATCAGAGCGTCGCTCTCCGGCAGAGCCTCAAGCACCGCCTGTTGCATCTCCTGCGCGGTCTGCACGGCCACCAGTTGCATTCCAACAGGTGCTGGCAGCGCCGTTGGAGCTGAGACGAGGGTCACCTTCGCCCCACGATCTCGGGCTGACAGGACCAGGGCGTAGCCCATTTTGCCCGAAGAGTGGTTGCCGATGAAACGCACCGGATCAATGGGTTCCTGTGTGCCGCCAGTGGTGACCAGCACTCGCTGCCCGGCGAGGGGGCCTCCGCGTCCCAGGATGATCCGCGCCCAAGCCACGATTTCCGCTGGCTCGGCCATCCGCCCGGGTCCCATTCCCCCGGAGGCCAGACGCCCTGCTCCAGGGCCTACCACCGTCACGTCCCGCATTTTTTGCAGGCGGGCCATGTTATCCTGGGTCAGGGGGTTCTCCCACATCTTCGTCTCCATGGCCGGGGCTAGCAGGATGGGGGCCTGGGTACCCAGAGCGGTGGCTGTCAACATGTTGTCAGCCAAGCCGGTCGCCAATTTGGCCATCGTGTTGGCCGTAGCCGGGGCGATGATCAGCAGGTCCGCCCGCTGGGCCAGCGAGACGTGTCCGATCTCTGTTTCTCGCAGCAGGGCGAACATCTCGGTGATCACCGGGTGGTGGGTGAGGGCCTGAAAGGTCAAGGGGGTCACAAATTTTGTAGCCGCCTCGGTCATGACCACGTCCACTGTGGCCCTGGCTTTCACCAGGCGACTGGCCACTTCGGCGGCTTTGTAGGCGGCGATGCCGCCGGTGATGCCCAGGATGATATGTTTGTCTCTCAATACTTGGGTCATTTTAACCTCCCCTCAGAAACCAGGTTTTTTGGAAAAACCTGGTTTCTTATCTTCAGGCTATGGCTCCGCCAAAGGGATGATGTCAGCCTCGATGCCTGTCGGCCCGATGGTCAACAAGCCCACCGATGGATTGGGCTCAAGGCGAGTGCGGCACACCGCGCCGGGGTTGAAGAACAGGGTGCGACTCACCCGTTGGGCACACGCTCGATGGGAGTGGCCGAAAACGACGACATCGGCTGTGGGAAACGCCCGCTGGTAGCCGGCAATGAGGTCCCGGTTGAGGTCCTCGTTGGTCCTGCGGAAGAGAAAAGCCCGAACCTTGTCCAGAAAACCAAGCGCCAGCCGTGGGCGGCCATGGACAAGCACCAGGCTGTGGCCATACAAGTTCAAATGGATAGCCTTTGGCAGATGGGGGGAACCCAGGGTCCCGTATCGGAGATGGGGATTGCCTCTCACGGCCAGAGTGGGGGCGATGTAGCTCAACTCGGCCAAGACTTCCTCTTCGTCGAGATCACCGGCGTGCAGGATGAGGTCCACCTGATCAAAGATAGCGAACACTTGCTCCGGGAGCCGTGGCAGGCGATATGGGATGTGGGTGTCGGCCAGCACACCGACGCGTAAGGTCGTCATGGGGCAGCTTCCTTCATTTGCCACTGTTGCATCACCTGTGCTGCAATCACCACTGTTGCGGTGCAGGAGTGGCGCTGTTGCGGTACAGGCGGTACAGGGGTTATCTCCCTTGGTTCATCTCCCAGATCAGCCGCAACCCCTTAAGCGTCAACCAGGGGTCAACGATCTCTATGACATCTGTCTCCTGGGCGATGACGGGGGCCAAGCCTCCGGTAGCGATGACCTTCATGTTTTCCCCCAACTCTTTTCGAAAGCGTCTTACCATGCTCTCCACCAATCCCACGTAGCCGAAAAGGATACCCGATTGCATGCTGTGCACCGTGTTGGTGCCGATGACCTTGGGCGGCCGTACCAGGTCAATGCGCGGCAGTTTTGCCGTGCGGGCGAAAAGGGCTTCGGCGGCGATAAAGATGCCCGGGGCGATGGCCCCACCTATGTAGTCACCCTCTGCTGAGAGGGCATCAAATGTAGTGGCCGTGCCAAAGTCTACGATGCAGGCCGGCGCACCATAGAGACGAAGAGCAGCAGCAGCATTGACCACCCGATCGGCCCCCACTTCGCGGGGGTTGTCGTAGCGGATGCGCAGCCCGGTCTTGACGCCAGCGTTCACCACGATGGGCTGTTGATGAAAGTAATCCTGGCAGAGCTTCTCAAAGGTGCCCGTGAGCGGGGGGACCACGCTGGATATAGCCACACCGCTCACGTCCGCTGAAGATAGCCCTTTATGGTGGAAGAGACCTCGAAGAGTCACGGCGTACTCGTCAGGCATCCGCCGATGGTCGGTTGTTATGCGCCAGTGAGCCACCAGTTCTTCACCCTGGTAAAATCCGAGGACGATATTGGTGTTGCCAATGTCAATGCACAGTAGCATAGCTTCCTCCTCTGTGTAATCCTCTGATCGCGAAACAAAAATGCCTTTGGGCGCAATCCAAAGGCAAGACAAGACGTCCCAGGCGTCTTGATGTAGGACCGGTTTGACTTGCCGTCTCGGTCGCGCCGCGATCCAAGCGACAGCTTAGCTTGTTCGACGGGATACAGATCTGGCCGACAGGTCCGTGCTCACCGCTACGATGGAGTCGGTGGCAAACCTATTATACCACCTTTGCCGGAAAATTCAATTCGAGGCCTGCCGACCGTTGCACACAATGTGCATTTGCCCCCAATCGGGTTTGGAGGTATAATTGATCACACTTATAAGAGTGCCTTTGTCTGAATTGGAAATTGAGGTGGAAATAGATGAAAAAGTCCGTTGCTACCTTGACCGGTCTGTTTCTATTACTGTTGGCAATTTCGACGGCCAGTGCCAGCCTGCCCTTCCAGAAGGGTACGGACTATACCGTGCAACTGGATGATAATCTTTGGACCATCGCTGAGAAGTTCCTGGGCGACGGGGACCGGTACGGTGAGATTGTGGCTGCCACCAATGCCAGACACACTGAGGACCCCGGCTACGCTTGCATCGAAAACCCCAGGCTCATCCTCCCCGGCTGGAAGCTGGCCATCCCCGGCCCGGAGGCCACGCCATCCCCCTCAGCCCCGATCGCTGCACCACCTCCCCAGCCCACCGTCCTACCTTCGGCAGCGGCTCCGGCTGGCAAGATCGCCTTCTCATTTTGGAACCTGGGCCGCCAGGTCTACGAGATCCAGATCATCCATGCCGATGGCACAGGGGGATATATCTTGACCGAGGACAGCGTCGGCGAGCCGACCTTTTCCCCCGACGGCCGGCGCATTGCCTTCCGCAGTTGGGAGGGCCATCGGGGCATTGCCCACCGCAACCTGGACGGCAGGGACCAGCAGGTAGTCAGTTATAACCACGAAGACTCCTGGCCCGATTGGTCGCCCGACGGCAAATACATCGTCTACGCTTCTCAGAAGGAAACTGACCGTACCTGGCGCCTCTATGTGGCCGACGCCCTGGGCGGCGAGAGTAAGGTCCTGAAGCACGGAGACGGTCAGGTGGTCTACGGCGAGGACCCGGCCTGGTCTCCGGATGGCAGCAAGATTGTCTATCGGGGTCACGATGCCAGAATGGACAACCGTGGGCTCTACGTTATCAACAACGACGGCTCCAATGCCCGGCAACTGACCGACGACCCCAGCGATACTTCACCCGATTGGTCGCCTATGGGGGAGCAAATCGCTTTCATGTCCCACCGGAGCAGCCATTGGGACCTCTACGTGATGGGGAGCGACGGCAGTGGCCTCAAGCCGCTGACGATGGATCCCTCGAATGAAGGGTTGCCCTGTTGGTCGCCGGATGGCGATAGGGTTGCCTTCATCTCTGACAGAGGTGGACAGTGGGGGCTTTACACCATGGCTGCCGATGGCGGCGACGTGCAGTTAGTTCACTTGATTGATGGTACCTACACTCCCCCCGCGTGGAGCAGTTATGCTGAAAGGGGCCTGGCCAGCGAGCAGATTTCGTGGTCCAGGTGATAGAGAAACGTTGGGTGTGAATGCCGACCTCGACCTTGAGGGGGTACATCATGGTAAGGGAGAAGGGCAAATGTCAGCGAGAGTGATAGAGGGGACTGTCGTCTTTTGGAGATGGGATGAGGAAGGCATCTTGTATGAGGCAGCAGAGGTGTTTGAAACCCTCGATGCTCTGTTCGATTTCTGTCTAACTCACGGTGACGAAAGGCTCGTTGACCGCATTGTACTCAACGGACTTGATCGGCACGGCAGACAGAGAGAGTTGGTTCTAGCTTTCAGCTCGGTGACGGCTCCTGTACCTGTTTGACGAAAACGAGACTCATGGTAGGGCGGCTTTCCATAGCCGCCGAACTGATGGCAGGTATGGAAACCTGCCCTACTTTTCTGAGCAAAGATGGAAGTTGATTATGATTAGGAGGAAGAGACATGCCTGAAACGTTACGCCAGCGTCTTGCGGGTGAGGGGGTTTTGGTCGCCGATGGGGCCACAGGCACCATGTTGCAGGCAGCTGGCCTCCCCGAAGGCGCAGCCCCTGAATCCTGGAACTTGACCCACCCGGAGAAGATCCTGGACCTGCACCGCGCCTACCTGGAGGCCGGGTCGCAGATCATCCTGACCAACAGTTTTGGGGGAAGTCGCTTTCGGTTGGGGAAGAAGGGATTGCAGGATAAAGTGCGCGAGGTGAACCGTGCTGCGGCCGCCCTGGCTAAAGAAGCGGCTGGGCAGGGGGCCTTTGTGGCCGGGTCCATGGGCCCCACCGGTGAATTGATGAGACCGCTGGGAACCCTGTCCTACGTGGTGGCTTTGGAGGCCTTCGCTGAGCAAGCGGAAGCCCTAGCCGAGGGTGGGGCGGATGCGATCCTGGTGGAGACCATGAGCGATCTGAACGAGGCCAAAGCGGCCATCGTGGGGGCTCAACAGGCCACCGATCTGCCCATCCTCTGCACCCTGAGCTTTGACACCCAGCGGCACACCATGATGGGCGTCAGCCCCCGCCGGGCCGTCAAGGAACTGTGGCCGCTGGGACTGGTCGCCATCGGGGGTAATTGTGGGCAGACCCTGGAAGACATGGAAGAGGTCGTGCGCCAGATGAGGAAGGCCGTTCCGGAGGCCACGCTGATGGCCAAACCCAACGCTGGCCTGCCTCACCTGGTGGATGATCAAGCGGTCTATGACGTCACGCCCCAGGTCATGGCCGAATACGCCCTCCGCTACGCAGAATTGGGCGCCAAGATCATCGGTGGCTGCTGTGGGAACACGCCAGCCCATATCAAGGCCATGGCCGCCGCACTGGGCTCACTCGCGTAATGGAGAAGCAACTCACTTTGGTCAGGCGGGGGAGGATGACTGCTGGATCCGATTGGTGGAGCAATGATCGGGGCAGCGGCCGTGATGGATACCCCGCGCTGGACTATGCAGGGTATGTGAGAGGGCGGAGATGCAAGGGCACCGGGGCGGCGTGAAGCCGCCCCGGTTTTGTTTTCTGGCGATCCCCAAAACTTAGTGTTGGCGCTGCAAGGAGTTGACTTTCGTCTCTCTGCTATCCAGGTCTACATCTGACGCCGGGGCCGATACTGGATGGCCTCAGCCAGGTGTGCCGTCTCAATGCGCTCCGAGCCAGCCAAGTCGGCAATGGTGCGGGCCAGTTTCAGGATGCGGTGATAGGCCCGCGCGCTCATGGCCAGTTGTTGCATGGCTGCCCGCAGTAGGCTCTTACCCGCCTGGTCCACCTCACAGTACTGCCGTACCTCGGCCGGACCCATATCGGCGTTGCAGGCCAGTTCTGTCCCCTCGAACCGCCGGCGCTGGATTCCTCGCGCTGCCTCCACCCGTTCCCGTATCTGAGCGGACGGCTCCCCCAGGCGGTCGCTGGATAGCTTGTCATAGTCCACCCGTGGCACCTCGATGTGGATGTCAATGCGGTCCAACAGCGGCCCAGAGATGCGCTTCTGGTAGCGGCTGACCATGGAGAGCGAGCAGGTACACTCTTTAACTGGATCTCCAAAGTAGCCGCAGGGACAGGGGTTCATAGCAGCCATGAGCATGAAATTGGCGGGAAAGGTGAGGGTGCCCTGAGCGCGGCTGATGGTGACGATCTTGTCCTCCATGGGCTGCCGCATCACTTCCAGCACCCGCGTGCCAAATTCTGGCAACTCATCCAGAAATAATACGCCCCGATGGGCCAGGGAAATCTCGCCGGGGCGGGGCCAGCGCCCGCCGCCCACCAATCCAGCGTGGCTGATAGTGTGATGCGGGGCGCGGAAGGGACGATGCACGATGAGGGGTGTCTCTGGAGGAAGCATGCCGCTGACCGAATAGATGCGGGTAATGTCCAAAGCCTCATCAATGACCAGACGGGGGAGGATGGACGGTATGGAACGGGACAGGAGGGTCTTGCCTGCGCCGGGAGGGCCGACCATAATGACATTGTGCCCGCCAGCGGCTGCCACCTCCAAGGCCCGCTTGACGTGTTCCTGCCCTTTTATTTCGCTCATGTCAGCCTCGTAAGGAGGCAGGTCATCGGCGCCAAAGTCAAAATCGGTCTGATAAGGGGGGATCAGAACGTAGCCTAGAAGGTGGGCTACCAGAGAGCCCAGGCTGTCCACCGGAAAAACCTCAAGTCCTTCGATCAGTGCCGCCTCTGGTGCATCGCTCATGGGTACATAGACGGTGGTGAGGCCACGCTCTTTGGCCAGGCTGGCCATGGATAAAATGCCGTTGGTGTGACGTACACTACCGTCCAGGGACAGCTCGCCTACGAAGAGAGAAGAGGAAACGTCGGCTGCGATCTGCTCCGAGGCGATAAGTAGGCCCACGGCGATGGGCAGGTCGTAGGCCGGACCCTCTTTGCGCAGGTCCGCCGGGGCCAGGTTCACGGTCACCCGGCTGCCCGGATAGACCAGCCCCGAGTTCTTGATGGCAGAGCGGACCCGCTCCCTGGACTCCTGGACAGCGGCGTCGGGGAGGCCAACGATGGTCAAACTGGGCAGGCCCCGCGATATATCCACCTCCACCTCGATGATGGCCCCTTCCAGGCCGATCACGGCGCAACTGAGTACCTTAGCCAGCATCTCTGCTCCTTTCCCCGAAGTGGGCCCCATCTACTTGCCTCTCCGTTGTCCATTGTATCACAGTTTGAAGAAAAAGCAAGACCTGACAGGTTTATGCCAAAAACTGTCAGGTCTGGCCCTTCGAATCTATGTTGACTCTAAAGGAGAGAGGGGACTATTCTGCTTGCTTGCTCCTCTCGCGCCGGGCAAGGTGGGCCGGCTCCAGACTGGCCACATCACCACTGAAGAGGCTTTCGAGGCCCACCCTGGGTTGGTCAAGACCGCGCTGCTTTCGGCTCTCGCATATCTGGCACTTTTCCGGGCAACCGCCGAAACGGGTATCCTCGGGTTCCACGTATTTGGAGATCACCCCTTCGTAGTTTCTAAAGATCACCGTGCGTTCATTTCTACTCAGCACGTAACAGGGGCCGACCGGAGTTTTGCCGCCGCCCCCAGGAACGTCCACGATGAATTGAGGCACGGCAAAGCCGGAGGTGTGGCCCCGCAGATGCTCGATGATCTCTATCCCCTTGCTGACCGAAGTGCGGAAGTGGGCGATTCCCCGCGACAGGTCGCACTGATAGAGGTAATAGGGGCGGACACGGTTCTGCACCAATCGCTGGACCAGTTCCCTCATGATGTAGGGGCAGTCGTTGACCTTTTTCAGCAGCACGCTCTGATTGCCCAAAACGATGCCGGCATCGGCCAGCCTGGCCAAAGCCCGCCGGGACTCTGCCGTGATCTCCTTAGGATGGTTGAAATGGGTGTTGAGCCAGACCGGCTGGTACTTTTTCATCATATCCAGCAGTTCGTCGGTGACCCGCTGAGGCATCACCACCGGTATGGATGAGCCGTAGCGGACGATCTCAACGTGGGGGATTTCGTGCAGCTTGGCCACGATGTATTCCAACCTCTCGGTTGACAGAGTCAGCGGGTCGCCGCCGCTTAGGAGGACGTCACGCACACCCTTGGTATTGCGCACGTAAGCGATTGCCTCGTCAATCTCGGCTTGCGGGCGTGGCCTGTCCGTCTCTCCGGCTATCCGCCGCCGGGTGCAGTGGCGGCAATACATGGAGCACTGATCGGTGATCAGAAACAGCACCCGGTCAGGGTAGCGGTGGGTGATCCCAGGCACAGGCGAATCCACATCTTCGTGCAAGGGATCAACCTCATCCTCGGGGCTGATGTGTGTTTCGAGGATGGTGGGCACGGCCCGCATCCGAATGGGGCAGGTGGGGTCAGTAGGGTGCATCAGGCTGGCGTAGTAGGGGGTGATTGCCATCCGTAGGGTATTCAGCGACCTTTCAATGATTTCTCTCTCTTCATCTGTCAGGTTGATCACCTGGTCCAGTTCTTCAACGGTGGCGATTCTATTGGCAAGCTGCCAATGCCAGTCGTTCCACTGCGCCTCGTCCACGTCCTCCCACAGGGGAATACTCCGATAGGGTCTTCTTTCCACGTAAAACCTCCCGTTACCTCTTGATCGTTTCCCATTTTTCGGTGAAGTGTATGCCCAATTGCTCCAGCTCTTTCAAAACCGGTTCATAGATCTCTGGGACCACGGGGGTATGGACGCCGGTCAGGTTGACCTCCCCTTGCAAGATCAGCTTGACACCGATAGCCGCTGGCAAACCGACCGTGCGCGACATGGAGGTGTCGCCATAGGGGATCCCAAAGTCAATCATCGTAGAGGTGATCCTTTCCTTGCGACGTTGTCCTGAGCCTATCGAAGGGTCGGGATACTCGGCCAGGAACTCGTGCTGCAAGATGAGCATATCCCGCTCGCCCTCTTCATATTGCATCTTCTCCAACATGCGGGCGGTCAGGATGTCTATGGGTGCGCCCTTCTGCAATGGCAGTGGATCATCGCTCAAGAGGCCCAGCCACTCCAGGTTGCTGATGACCAGCGAATCTTCCTCGACCTTCAGGTAGGCGGCCAGGTCCTTTTTGAGATCACCGGTGCTACCAATGAGCTTGGCCGTGAACTGAGCAAAGGTCAGTCCGGCGATGTCGTCCCGCTCTTCTTCGTCCAGCAAGCCCAGATCCACGATCTTTCTCAGGGTCGGACACCATCCCACGTAGCGCAGGGTGCCGCGGAACATGCTCTTCGTCGTAGTGATGCCGTAGGTCTCCATGTAGGGCAGGCTATCCCGGTTGGGGTAGCCCTCGAAATCTATCACCTTCCCCTCCACCTCCACGGGCACAATCCAATAGTGGTCGAAGAGTTCCTTGCCAGGGACGGACACTTCCTGGTCGTCCTTCAGATAGAGGGCTGGGTTCTTGCCTGCCAAGAGCACACCTTTGGGACTCCAGGAGAACTTGTAGCCGAAGGGGTTGGTATTAGCCTCCTGCGCCGGCAGCCCGCCGCACCAGGAGGTGAAGCTAGTGATCTCCCCGCCGTCTTTCTGAACGCGATGGATGACCTTCATGGCGGTCATGTGGTCAATGCCGGGGTCCACGCCGATTTCGTTCAGCAGGATGACCCCTGCTTCTTTGGCGGCCCCGTCCAGTTGGGCCATGGGCTCTTTGACGTAAGAGGTGGTGACCATGTGTTTGCGGTGCTTGACGCAGAGCCTGGCCACCAGCGGATGATAGACGTAGGGCAACAGGCTGACGGCCAGGTCGGCCTGGCGGATCAAATCCTCCAATGCCGCTTCGTCGCTCACATCCAATTGGCGAGCTTCCCCTTCAGGATGGCCCCTGATGATGTCCTGGGCTTTGCTGAGGGTACGGCTGGCCACGGTAACGTGAAAATCCGGCTGGTCCAGCAGGTACCGGACGTGGGCACCGGCTACCAGGCCAGCGCCGAGAACGAGAACCTTTTTCATGTTTCATATCCTCCTTGATATGTGTTAGATGTTTAATAATGAGCTGCTTAAGCAGTTTTGCCCAAGACCAGCTTGCGATCATCCGGGCCGGTGATGCCGTACAGGTCGAGCACAAGCCAGTCTATGACCGCTTGCCGCCCGGCGACCTTATTGCGGATATCGGCCACGATGTTGACGATGTGTTGGGTTTCGTCCTGGTAGACGCCAATATCTTTTGGCATGAGCGTCTTTTTGACGTCACGCCAGAACTGCCCTTGCTTTGCCGGCAGGACGGCTTTGAGGTAGCCGATCAGTGCCCGGTCGCCGCTGAGAGTGAGCGTGTCGGCTTTGCGTCCCCTGGCTTGCAGAGTGATGCTGGTGGTAGTGCTGGCTTTTACCCGATGGAAGTAGAAATCGTCGCGCGCGCCAAAGAGATCTTGTGTGGCGCTCAGCGTGCCGTTTTGGATGTGCATGTCCACGCTCCACTGCTCAGTGGCGGGTAGCCCTTGCAGCACAGCTAACGGTTCGATCTCTGGCAGTGGGTCGTTCTCTTCCAGTCGAGTGAGGCGCGTACTAAAGTGATGATTGTAAGTCGCCAGGTCAGTCTTGAGGGCGATGATCTGGTCCACGAGTTCCACCAGCCCATCGTGAACCGCATCCTCTTGCCCGGCGTCGAGGGCCTGGTGCAGCGTAGCGTAGGCGGCATCATAGTCGCCAGCGTCCAGGTGGGCTTTAAGGCTGTCCAACACTGCTCGCCTGGCGGCCTCCTCTGTTGGCGGGTCGAAGCTGATACCACGAATGGGTATATCATTGATGGGTCTCTCAACGTACTCACGTTGTTTTCCCTTTCGTTTTCCCTTATGGGCATACCAAAAGTCAAGAAGTTTCGAGTTGAGTAACGCTGAGATGTACTTGATAGATATGGCCGATTTGGCTTTCGTGGCTATGAAATACATTCCAGACAGGCCAAACGAGCCAGATTCATCATACACAAAGTTGTTTCCGGAACCCCGATACGAAACAATGAGCTTGGGACCTTGCAACAATGCTTCGTCTCGCGACCAGGCCAACGCGTACCATTTTCGGTTAGGATTGCGAACAAATTCTGCTCTGTTTTCGAGAATAGGACGGAATTTCCTCAAGCGGGTTGCTATTTGGGGGTACTTTCTCAAATCAGTCGAGTCATCTATATACAGCAAGTGCAACTCATCCGCCTTGTCAACCAGGCCGTAACCCAAGTCCTCAGCTCGGACCAGGGGCTTTAGCCTGATTGCTTCATCAGGTGACAATCCCAAAGCATCGAGTTCTTTCTGGGTGAGGACAAAAATACCTGCCCCTAGGAGACTTTTATCTGTTAGATGTTCTACATTTCTACGGGTCACAGAATTTGCCCCCGTTTCGACTCCCTTGATGACTTGGCAGAAAGATGAGACCGTTGTCCCAGCTCGTGCTACAATATCCGATAATTCAGCACCAGACGATAGGAAAAAGTTCCAACTGGACGACGATAGAGCATCTTGGGTCATCGGACTCCAGAAGACGCTGATGTAATCATCCTCAAAATCCTGGTCGGGCGCAACGACGATGTGTTTCTGAATGTGAGCGAGCAACCTGGTCAATCGCTCCTCAATCGTCTCCCCTTCAAACTCCCGCTCCACCCTGACCAGGCAGGGGCGGTTGGCGGCCCGTGCCTCTTCGTCATCACAGCGTTCCAGCACAAAGACCATATTGTGCTGACCAGGTGCATCAGAGAAGATGCGCGTCTCGCCAAAGTCAATCATCCCCACGATTTTAGCGCGCTCTAGGATGTATTGGCGCAAGATAGCCGCGCCGTCAGCGGTGGGCCAATAGCTGGTGGTGATGTAGCCCAGCCGCCCGCCGTCGCGCAGCTTACTCAATCCCAGGATGATGAACCAATAGAGATAGTCCATCTTGCCCTGGTAGTACCTGTCCCAGTAATCAAATTTCTCCCTGTAGTAGCGGAATAGCTCCTTGTGCCCTTTTTCCCCCACGTAGGGTGGATTGGAGCAGACGTAATCGGCTTCGCGTGTGGCGCTTTTGAGCCAGTTGTAGGCGATGTACTTGTAGCCATCTAGGATGACGATGTCATGGCGACGATCTCGCTCGTACACCTCGTCAGAGCGAACGAATTCGGACACACGGTTGCCCTCGTTGTCGTTCAGCGTGGGCTGAAGGCGGTTGTACAGTTTGAGTGCGTCCTGGTGGATGACAGCCAGGGCATAGTCTCGCCCAAAGCGCAAGGCGTGGGGCGCTTTCTTTAGAATAGCGGCGATAATCGGCGTCAGTTGCATCAGCAAGTTGACCTCGGTCAGGTAGTAGGCAAAGGCATTGATCTCACTGCCGCGCAACCCCTCGATGAGAGCCGTCATCACCAGGATTAAATCGTCCAGGCTGACCGCTTCCAGTCGGGCCGGGTCCTCGGGGTCGAAATCGGCCCCCAGCGCCGTTTCTCGAATCCGTCGCGCCGCTTCGACCAGAAAGCCGCCCGAGCCAGTGCAAAAATCGAGGACCACCCGGGGTTTGCGTTCCCCGCCCTCGAAGCGAAAGACTCTGCCCGGCGTGTTGAAACCCACCCGATCCCAGATAAACTGCACCATCGGCCGAGGAGTGTAGTACTGCCCTTTGTTTTTGCGGTCGGTCTTGTCCAGGTACGCTTCGTAGACCGCACCCAACACGTCGGCATCCAGGTGACGGAAATCGAAGCGGGAGAAATCATAGAGCACGTCAATGAGCACATCTTCCGAGGGGATGTACCAGGTATAGTTGTTCTCCAGGCCATAGAGCCAGGAGTACCGTTCGCTGGCAAAGAAAAACGCTTGGCTCAGTACCCGCTGGACCTGATTTCCCAGCCACTCGTACAGGCGTTCAAAACCGCCGTCGTAGAGCGCCTGATCTATGAACCCAATGTCTTCCCAGACGCGGGCCAGCAAGATTCGTGTCATGGCAAAGTAGGCCACGCGATAGAGGTAGCGGTCAGTGGCCTGACCATCCGTAGTGTCACCGGCAGCGCCTAGCAGCGTCTTTAACGTGGCGGCTTTGATCTTACGTTCCGGCAAGTCGGGGGCTATCTCACGAGCGATGGTGTCAATCTCGAGAGCAATCTGCTGTTGACGTTCCAGTATGTACTTGTAGCGCTCCGGGGGGTATTTACGCTGCTGGCGGGCATCCTCATGTAATACAGCGACGATCTCGTGCAGGCGGCGCACCAGGTCATCCAGATCGAGCTCGGCGTCGTGGAGGCCGTGACGGGCGTCAATGATGGCTTGAATCTTGGCCGCCCGGTCTAGCTCGCGCCGCTGGAAGCGGTGGACGAAGGCCAGGAAGTGTTTCGTGTTCTGGGCTTCCAACGCCGCCGTCGGGTCCTGTTGGTAGTCCTGGTAGAGTTGGCGGAAACTGAAACAATAGTCCGCTTCGGGCTGCCGTGAGTGGAGTGCGTAGACGGCCAAATCGCGCATGTTGGTCAGCACGCCGTAACGCAGCCCCTTGCTGCGCATGTAGCCAGCAATCTGGTCGTAGTGTTGGCCCAGGTCGGTCGTGTCGGAGCCTTTGGCATCAAAGACGAAAGGGTGCAGGTGCGTATCGTCGGGGATGTAATCGGGGCACTTGCCGGTTGTTTTCGCCGTCATCTGCGGGTGCAGATCCTGATGCAGTGTGAAACCCAGCAGTTGCTCCAAGAACTCACCCAGCAGGCGATCCATCAGGCCGATCTCGTCACTGTGCTGGCCTTGAATGTAAGCCAGATAATCGGTGGCCTGGTGGTCGCCGTAAGCGGCCCAGTTGACATCATTCAGGATATTGACGGCCTTTTCGATAATCTGCAGATCGTCAGACATCTGGTACTCTTCCCCTAAATTTCCATCCGCCACTATTGCGGCACAGACGAATGCGCTGAGCCAGTGCTTTCCAGCGGGCTGTCATAGTTCAACCCCCTCTCGTTCAATCTCCAGGCGTAGCGAAGGCGAAGCGGTCTCAACGTCCACCAGGTTTATCTTAAACTCACAACCTAACGTATCCAACACGCTCCACGCCCGCCAGAAATCCTGGCTTTTTATGCCCTCAGCAGCCAGGTCTACGTCTGAACGCCGGTGGAAGAAATCACGTCGTGCCAGTGATCCAAAAAGAACCACACGCCTGGCATCGAATCCATCTTTGAGCAGTGCAGCCGCCTGCTGAGCCAGCGTCCAGGCGCGCCGGGCTCGCTGTGCCTGTGTCTGGCGCTCCTGCTCCTCCCGTTGCCGGGCCGTAGCCCGGTAAACGGCCATCTCTTTGTCTGTCACCTGGGCTGCCGTTTTAACCATTGCTGTTTTTCCCTCACCTTGGCCAAATTATATACCGATGTTGATTTCCCATTTGAGAGGGAACGCTGTAGCTCCACTCAAGACCAGCGCCACGACGAAGAACCATAGAAGCGCTCTGACTCTTTTCCTCAGTAGTCGCCTTTCCATGAGTGTGTCCTCCAATGTAGCTTGGCGTGGTCACGGTCGAAGAGCGCCAAAGCAAACTATTCTCCTAATAGGCCCTAATTCCTCAATCGTCTACCCCTCAGACGTTGCCATTTCCTCTTTGTCGCTTCAGCTTCCTTTCGTACACCGCGTTCCTTATCCTTTTCCACCATATGCTCGATTTGAGCGGCAATCTCCTCATCGAACCAATCTTCAAGATAATCGGGCATCACCGCAAAGACACAAAGACATTCTCGGCGAATAATGGGGTCGGGGTTTTTTGATAGCTGGAGCAATCCTTTCTTCGCCGCTTTCCGGCGCATCGTATCATCCCCAAAGAACCCCATGGCGTATCTATCCACCTCAGCAAGTGCGTGAAGTCGTGTTAGGATCTCTGCATCACTGTTGATCTGATCTCTTAGTTCCATCTGCAACCGTTCAAGTTGTTGGATCTTATCCAAACTTTGATTAAGCACCTTCTCTAGATCCTGTTGCATCTGCTTTTTTCCCAAATCCAACGCCTGCAGGTTAGTCGAAACCTGTGTTGTCAGCTGAGAGGCTTCCTTGGCTAATTGATTGGCCTCCTTGGCTAATTGATTGGCCTCCTTAGCCAATCGATTGGCTTCCTTAGCACTAACGACTGCCCCTATCCCAGTTGCGGTGAGAATACTACCGATAATGCCAGCCAAGACCAGAATAAGATTTAGCGTGTGGTGGGCAGACTCAACCGCTTGCGCATTGGCCTCTGCTAGATCTTTGTAGACTGCCATAAGCTCCTGTTGAGTCACTCTATCTGAATCTGGAGTAGAAGTCGGAACTGGAACAGTGGTCACGGTGGGGGCTAGTGTGGGCGTGGCAGATCCCTGAACTACCTTACTTGCTGTGGGTGAAGCAGCTGGAAGAGGAGACGCCAGGGACGGGGAAGACACAAACAACGTGAGTACGAGCATGCTGATGATGGCTGCAACCAGTGCCAGGATGGCGTACATTGGGGTGTTGGCTCCAACTTTCCTACTCATCTCTTCCTCCAACTAACTCACGTACTTGGACGAGCAGTTTACTGGGCAAGGCTGGCTTGATTAGGACTGTCGGCTTTAGGCTAAACTTTGCCTCGGTCTCCTGGATTTGACGGCGGGCCTCTATTTCGCCTACTACTGTGAAGAAAACAATCGGCACTTGGATTAGGCCTAGTTCTTCTCGTATGACTCTATGTAGACCAAGCCCAACCTCCGCACTAGGCTCAGCCGTTTCATACTCCAGCTCCCAATAAGCATCGATAGGTGGTAGTATCAAGTCTAGTACGATCAGATCAAAGCTTTGTCGTTGTAAGGTTCCGAGTGCTTCTGTATACGATCTGGTATGTTTCACACTGTATCCTGCATCTTCAAGGGCGTTAATGTGTGCTCGAACGAACTCTGGTTCATCGTCTACAAACAAAATGCGGAGTGTCATGGCTGCACCTCGTCAATGTTAGTCGAACACTGCAGGGAATACCTCGCCGCATCCCTATCTTCATTTCGCCAAAGGAAGTGAGATAGTAAAGGTAGTTCTCCAACCCTGAGAGGTCAATTGCGAGGGCTCAGCCGTCAGAGTTCCTCCATGCATCTCTACAATCTCACGGGCTACGGGAAGGCCAATGCCGGCTGCGGCTGGGTAACGCCTGCTCGCCTCAGATGTGCGAAATTCGTAGTCAAATATACGTTCGTAATCCTGTTCGCTCAAAGGAATGCCATAATTGGTTACTCGGATTCGACAATGTCCATTCGTCGCCAGGCCATCCACGATGATCTCCGTTCCCGGGTTAGAGTACTTTACAGCGTTGTCCAACAGATTCAGCAAAACCTGGCGAAAGTAATCTGGATACACCCGAAGCCTTCCATTCAGGCTAGTCACAGAGTCTTTGTCCACATGCACCATACGCAATCTTCGCTCACGAGCAGCGCCTTGCATAAACCTGGCGCATTCTATGAGAAAGTCTGGCACGTTACGTATGGTCTCAAGATCTGCTTCTATCAGTTTCTTTCGATCCGTCTTGGGTTCGGCCATCCACGCCAGGTTGCGCGTCAGGCGCGCTGCCCAATCAGCAGTCCACAAGATGGAATCCAGGGCATTATGCCATCGCGCCAAATCCTCTTCTGGCCAGCCCGCAAACCGGCTGGGACTGCGTTGTCGCCAGCGCTCAAATCGCTCTAGAAGACTGCCTGCGTGGCCAATCAAACCATTCAGTGGCGCAATGATCTGGTGGCTGACCCGTCTGATCCATTCGTGTATTTGCTTTTCCTCGGTAACCTGTGCCATATAAGTGCCTGTGTTGTGGTAAGCTTGAGCAATACGACTCGAGATCAAATTCAAGCAAATCTTCTCCTCGTCCACGTTGAACTCCGCTGCCGCTCTCTCTTCGAAAAAGAAAACAATCAGCCCTTTGATTCTGTCGCTCAGATGACACCGAACACTAACTATGGTATGCAACGGTGCAGCAGTGGTCGAACGAACTCTCTCCAGATCC
Organism: Anaerolineales bacterium; assembly: GCA_004377365.1. Lineage (GTDB taxonomy): Bacteria > Chloroflexota > Anaerolineae > E26-bin7 > E26-bin7 > E26-bin7. The sequence goes on from SOHZ01000191.1 coordinate 21,640, forward strand.
CAACACAGAGTGTCTGGGACGGAGGCTTCGAAACGGGATCCATGAACATCCTCTGGCTCCGTCCAACCGTCGAATAAGTCGTCATGTTTTTTGTAAGTTTGGCCCTTCCTAATGGATGTCGGCATATTGGCGGTGATCTGAATCCTAGTTGTTCGGGCACCATCCTCAGAGATTTCGTGGAGTAGGAATGCAGCGTGATTTGCTCCTAGTATAACAGTAACCTGCTGCAGCATCTGTTCCAATTTCTGCCAGAGATCCTCCCAGGTCTTAGATAACATAAAAAGCCCTGCAACAGCCTTCTCGATTTGTTCGTTGCGCTCGCGCCGACGAGCTTGCTCAACATGGACTCGTTGCAATTGCTCATTTACTTGTTGAAAGTCTTCACGAATCAGATGTAAAGCGGCCTCGATGATTGCCAGGCGCTCTGTGGTCGTAAGTTTTTTGAATTCCTCCAGAATTTCTACCTGGGTCATACATCCTCCTCCTTCAGCCAATTTGCCGCTTTTGCCTTGAGTCCGGCATGGCGTCTAACATCCCACCTGCGAAAGGCCCTTATTAAAGAAACCCCCCAATGTACCGGTAATCCGGTGTAAGCTCCCCGTGATAGGCGATAATGGCCCTCTTGATCTCTGGCGGCAGTTCCAGTTGCTCGAAGGGCACCGAAAAGTCGGCCCTGGCAATGGCCGGGATGAATTCTCTGAGCACCCCGCTGAAATCCACCGACGCATCCCGAGGCAACTCGCTGGGCAGGATGTCCACCGCCATCACCACCGGTCCCTCCCCTTCGTAGCCGTCGGTCGTTTCACCGGTGAAAGGGTTGTAGACAAAGACGGACTCGTCCGGTTCGGTGGAGCGGACGGTGCACTCGATGGCCCCCTCGATGTCGCAACTGATGTCGCCAATGACCCGCAAACGGGGTTTGCCCGCGCCGTACAGTTGCTTGAGATACTCCTTGGTGACGAGTCTGGGGTACTTCTCCTCCCAGTAGATGCAGTTCACGATCAGAGTCAGGTAGGGCACATAGCTCTCGAACTTATTCCGATACTTTTCGGGGTGATCGTAGAAATCCTGCAATTCAAATTGATGGTCGGGGGAGATAGGCTCCACCGTGTGCTTTTCTTTAAACACCACCTTGTATATGACGTTCGTTGCGTAGTCTGAGCCCTTCGCTCTGCTCAGGGCAGGCTCTTCGGCAAGGGGAGCGACCTCTTTAGGCTCTATCTCCTCAATAGGCAGCAGGTCGAGGATCTCCCAGACCCCGCGGGCGACGTTCCCATACCCAGCCACTCCGCAGATCAAGGGGGTCACCGACTCGGGGAGGCCCTCAGTTTTGATCTTCTCACCTATTTTGGAAATGGCTTCCTTAGCTTCCATCAGGTCTTTGTACTCGTAAGTATGGCCAAGCTGGCTGAAGGGGTTGGGAATCCCTTCCCAGTCCAGGCGCTGCCCCAAGGCCCAGAAGGTCTCGATCATTCCGGCGATGCCGGCGTGCCGCCCGAAGAAGATCAGGCGGCGGCCTTTCTCGTCGGTCACTTTTTCGTAGTCAATGAGGTTGCATCCCAATTCCAGCATCTTCTTGAGCATGGGCATGTTGTAGGGCTGACCCTTGATGACGTGGGCGAAAAAGACGTAGGTCTTTCCTGCCTCGAAAAAGTCCAGAGGCATCTCTTTCACGGCAAAGATGACGGGGCAGGGGGAGAGGTCCTCCTGCACGATAGCGCCGGCCTGGGTGAACTCTTCTTCTGAGAAGACCCGGATGGGGGAAGGCTGCACCCAGACTTCTATGCCGTGTTCCTCCTTGAGTTTCCGGGCATCTTCAGGGGTCACCGGAACGCGGCGTTCCCAGCGGCTTTTGTCCTCTCGACGAATTCCAATACACGCATTCATGTCCTGTTCTCCTTGATGGATCATTTGTTTAGCCTTCCCTCACTTGGTAGATGTGGGTGGAAGGGAAACCACAGCCTTTCCCCCATATTATCCCACATTCCTTAACAATGTCAAGCGGTCTTGACTCCTGGCCTGCCCAGCGGGTCAGGGGGCGTGGGAGGTTCGGCTCACCAGTCCTTCGCATAGCATTTCAGAGTCGGAAGTTGAGCTGTGAAAGGGTCCCGCCAAAAGAAACGCCCACACGCTAGGTCAACCGTTGCTGTGGGCTTCTAATGAGTGATGACGGGCAAGCAATGTTTATCCAAAAGCTGAAAGCGGCCCGCTGATGGCTGAATGCTGACCACATTTTAGCGGGCTTTGGGCAGCATAAAGGTGAATTTGCTGCCCCGGCCCAACTCTGATTCTACCCAGATCTTTCCGTCATAGTTCTCGATCATGCGTTTGACGATGGCCAGTCCCACGCCAGTGCCTTGTGGGCAGGTGGCCTTGGCATTGGCCGTGCGATAGAACTCTTCAAAGATCCTGGCTAAATCCTCAGCCGCGATGCCAATGCCGGTGTCACGCACCATGCCGACTACATAGTCGGGGTTGTGGGTCAGAGATGCCACCACGATGCCGCCCGGTTCGGTGTATTTAATGGCATTGCTGATCAGGTTGGTCCATATGGCCTTGATATGATCTGGCTCGGCTTTTACCAGGGGCAGGCCGGGGGCAATGTCAACGCTCAGGAACAGATCCTTGTTCTCTGCCTCTACCCTCATCAGCTCCTCAACGTTACGCAGCACGTCGGCCAGTTGGATCGCCTCCGCCTCTTCTGCTCGAACCTCCGCCTGTCGGGCTCCGGTCAACTCGAGCAGGTCCTTCACCAGGTCCAGGAGCTCGGTAGTACGATGTTGGGCCCGTTCCAGAATCTGTCGCTCTTTCTCCCGCGAGGCATAGCCCCCCAGAACCAGGTCCAGGCAACTGTAGACAGTGGTCACCGGAGCCCGCAACTCGTGGGTGACGGTCACCATGAACTTTGTTCGGGCTGCATCCAACTTTTGCAGTTTTGTGTTGAGCTCCGCCAGCTCCCGGCTTTTGGCTTCGCGAGACTGGCTGACCTCCAGGAGTTCGTTGGTTCTGGCTCGCAGCCTGGCGCTGATAGAGGAGGTCATGTAGACGACCAGAAACAGGGTGGTGGTCATCACCAGAATGCTGGCCAGAACATAGGTCCCATGACGATACAGATCAGGGTTGATGAGGCCCACCAGGTTGTAGTGGGAGACAATGCCTCTGTATTCAAGGAGGGCCATGGCTGCGAAAAGTGAGGAGGCCAGCAGAGCTACCAGGAAGCTGACTGTAGGGGATAGGAGGATGCTGGCAATAATCATGTGGAAGACAAAAAAGAGGGCGAAGGGATTCTCCACTCCACCAGAAAAGTGCAGGAGCATGGTGAGGGTTATCAGGTCCAGGGCTATTTGCACGCAGGCAAAAACGGTAGATTGGCGTAACCTCAGCGCCGTTGACTGATGGGTGCGGAGCCAGCGGGCGTAAAGAAAGAAGAACAAGTTGTAGAGGGCGATGGCTGCAGTGGTAGCGATGAGAGGGCCTTGCAGCAGCAGGCCAGGGAAATAGGAATTGACCACGACGATGGTCAGTAAGGTACCCACCACCGCCAGCCAGCGTAGACTGATAAGCCAGTCAATGCGTTCTATTAGTTCGGCTTGCAGGGGGAACTGTTCTTCCACGATTTGTTCCTGGCTGCCTGCTCCGCTCGACTTGTGATCTACCGTGTCTAAAGAATCGTGATCTGGGGGCAAATCACTTCTTCTTCAATATGCGGTTAGTCAATTCCAGCAATTCGGAGAGCGGCACCGGTTTGGTGAGGAATTGATCAACGTGCAAATAGCGATCAGTGGGAAAGTCGCCCACGTACTGGGTATCAGTGATGGCAGTGATCATGACCACCCGGATATCCCGTAAATCGGGATCTTCCATCATCGCCTCACTCACGTCCACCCCTTCGGTGGGATGAGCCATCATTACGTCCAGAAAGACCAGGTCTGGCTTCTCCTGGCGCATCAGTGCCAGCCCCTGGGAACCATCAGCGGCGGAGAAAACCTTAAAATCGTCCGTTTCCAGCGCTGTCCTCACTACCTCTACGAAATCGGGATCATCGTCAATGATCAGAACTTTTCCCTTGGTGGTCATTGGGCCTCCTTTGCTTGGCACGTGACATAATGTGCTGATTGAATTATATTCCAAACTTGATAAATGTCAAGGAGAGTTGCTAATTGCTGGCTTCTCCGAGTTGTTGCCGGGTGCGGCGCAATCGCGACGAGATGACGTCGGCCAGACGCTTCATCACCACGAAGCCGATGTGAGAGTTCTCCTCGAACAGGGCGTTGAGATCGGTGCTCTTGATAGCGATTACCCTCGCCTTTTCCAAAGCTCGCACAGACGCGGTGAAACGACGCTGTCTGACCAGCGCCGACCAGCCAAAGATCCGCCCAGGAGTGACTTCCTCAATGGTGACGTCGCCATTGGGTTCGAGGTCGGAGCGCAGGCGCATCTGGACGGCTACCCGTCCCTCTTGAAGGATGTAGACTTTCTCGGCCACCTCGCTCTCTCCAAAGATGACTTCTTGTGGCTCGTGAGTCTCCTCGCAGCAGATCTGGGCGATTTTGCCCAAATCCTCGTCGTTGAGGTCAACGAAAAGTTCGCACTGCCTCAAGGCATCAATTGAAACCATTCTTTCCCTCCCATGCTTCTCCAGGCTCTCATCTCGGGTCACACAAAGCTCTCCAGGAACTGAGAGATTTCCGTGTAGGTAAAGACGGGGCCGTCAACACAGACGAATTTCTTTCCCAGGTTGCAGCGGCCACATTTGCCGATGCCGCACTTCATCTTGGCTTCCAGGGTGGTAATCATCTGCTCGGCGGTAAAGCCCAGCTTTTTCAGGGTGAGCATTACAAACTTGATCATGATGGGCGGGCCGCAGGTGATGGTCACCGCGTTCTCCGGGGAAGGGGCCACCTTCTCCAGAAGCTCGGTGATGAGGCCCACGTTGTCTGTCCACGATTCGTCGCCCTGGTCAACGGTCAGGTGCAACTCGGTACGCGGCGCAGCACGCCAATCGTCGTACTCGTCGGTGAAAACCAGCAAGGAAGGATCGCGCGCTGCCCAGAGGATGGTCAGGTGGCCATAGTCCTCCCGCTGGTCCAGGATGGTGTGGATGACCGGTCGCAGGGGCGCGCCGCCGATGCCTCCACCCAGCACGATCACATTCTTGCCCTTGATCTCCTCCAGGGGAAAACAGTTGCCCATGGGCCCGCGCACTCCGACGATGCTCCCTTCTTCCATGGCATGCAGCGCCGTAGTGACAGTGCCTACTTTGGCGATGGCAAAATCCAGGGCTGGACCCCGGGAGGGAATGGATGCCAGGCCGAAAGGAGCTTCGCCCACCCCAAAAGCCGAGAGGAAAGCGAACTGACCAGGGCGATAGGTGAAGCGTTCGCAAGCCTGAGAGTCGTTCAACTCTACCTGAAATAGTTTAATGTCGGTGGCCAGGTCTTTGACCCCGACCAGCGTGCCCAGATATGGGCGCATAGGATTCGTCGTTTCCATCATCAGCAAACCCTTTCACTACTTCAGGAAGTCCGCCCCTGATTCAGCGAATTCGATATCTGAATTTGAACCCCCTATATATAGGTAGATTCAACAATAGACCACAGGATATTGTAGTGACCCAAATCAGAAATAGTTTTTTTGACAGACGGACGGACTCCCTGTACTTGTGTTTAACTCTTGATTCTGGTCACATCTCCCAGCATCTCGGCGATATCAATGCTGACGGGGCAAGCGACGATGCAGCGGCCACAACCCACGCAGGCCACGGGACCGAAATCCTGGGGGCAATAGTGGAATTTGCAATAGAAGCGGTTGCGCAGGCGTTGCATCTTGGTGGGGCGCGGGTTGTGCCCACCAGCAATGCGGCGGTAGCCCTCGGAGAGGCAACTGTCCCAGGCACGAAAGCGCTCTATGACGCTGCCCTCGACGCCCGACTGGGTGACGTAATCGCGCACGTCGAAGCAGCGGCAGGTGGGACAGACGTAGGTGCACACCCGGCAACTGAGGCAGCGGTCGGCCAGGCGCGCCCAGTACTCATCGTCAAAATGTTGACGCCAGACCTCCTGCGAGGGCGCGGGCACACCCTCTGAGCTGAGCTTGGGCTGGGGCCGCTTCTGGCTGGCCTTGCTCAGGGCTAGACCGCTGGCCAACTTTTTCCCTTTCTCCGTGACGGTCTGGACCAGGTAGCTGTCTCCGGCTTCGGTCAGCATCACATCCACGTCCCCCGTCTCGTTGGGGGCGCCGTCCAGGCTGGTGCAGAAACAACCGGGCCACATCTCCGGACAGGTCAGCCCGATGAGGGTCGTCTTCTCCCGGCGCTCGGTGTAGTAGGCGTCGGCCGGCTCGTGCTCTAGTAGCAAAGCATCCAGCACCTTCAAACCCCGCGCATCGCAGGGCCGCACCCCAAAGATGACCTGTTCTCTCTCCAGCGGCGGCTCGGACAGGCTCACTTCACCGTGCCCTTTGGTGATGGACAAGATGGTCTGGGTGCTGGGGAAAAAGTGTTCTTTGGGCGACATGTCCGTCCGGGTAAAGTCAAAGGCGATTTCATCGGTCGAGGCCACAGGCTTGTAAAAGATGTTGTCCTCCACCACCGTGGGCGCGATGACGGTGTACTCTTCCATCAGCCCGGTCAGCCAGGTGACCAGGTCCTTTCTGGTTGTAGCTTTCATGGTCCCCCCTATCACAGTGGCAGGTCTTCGTCGCGTTTGAAGGTAGCTAGCGGCGGCCGGGTCTCAGGATCGCCCCCCGGCCGATAGTCGAACAGGTCGGCCACCTCTTTGGCGAATTTGCGGTTGAGCAGGCTCAAAGGGATGCCCACCGGGCAAGCCCGCTCGCAGGCGTCACATTCCACGCAGCGCCCGGCCAGGTGGTAGGCGCGCATCACGTGGTAGAAGAAAACCTCCGGCAGGTCAATGGCGATTCCCACCCAGGCTGGGTCCACTTGCTCGGCCACGCACTCGAAGCAGTAGCAGCCGGGGCAGGCCTGGCGGCAGGCGTAGCAGCGGAGGCAGCGCTGGAACTCTTTGACCCAGAAGGCCAGCCTCTCCTCGGCAGTCATAGCTTCCAGTTCAGCCAGGTCCGCCCAGTCTTCCTCCACGTCCTTGACCTCCGGCGGTTCCCCGACCAGGGTGTCGTAGAGCACCGGCACCCGCTCCTTGCAGCGTCGGCAGCGGGCTTGCAACTCGCTGCCCGCACCGTTCTCCCACATCCCGGGGCAGGCTATCCCGATGACAAAGACCCGTTCCCGCGCCACCTGTTCTTCATGCAGGAGCACGTTCAGCGCCCGCACGTCGCAGGGCTTGGCCACGATGGCCACCCTGGGCGGCTCCTCCCCCTTGCGCAGGGGCCGCTTGCGGTCGTGCAAATAGACCATCAGGTTCTGGCTACATTCCTGGTTCCAGACCAGACGCTCGGCGTCCTCGGCCTGGTAGATGAAGGCTGGCCGCACGTCTCCGCGGGGGCCGCGCTCGTAACCCATGACGCAACGGACCTCTTCCTGTTCCAGCAGGTCTTTGGCCCTGACCTGGATAGTCGTCTCAATGCTCTCGCTCATGCTTTCCCCCTTTGGGGTGGTTGCCAGGGGCCCAGTTGTTGCACCTGGTCCGTCAGCTCCGCCACCACCTGGGCGAAGCGTTTCCCCTCGGAAGCAGAGACCCAATCAATGCGCAGTCGCCCGGCGTTGATGCCCATAAAGTCGAGGAAGCGGTGCATCAGGGCGTATCTGCGGCGGGCGTGGTAGTTGCCGTCGGCGTAGTGGCAATCGCCGGGATGACAGCCAGCCACCAGCACCCCATCGGCTCCCTCCTGGAAGGCCTTGAGCACGAACAGGGGGTCCACGCGCCCCGAGCAAGGCACGCGGATGATGCGGATGTTGGGCGGGTAGGGGATGCGGCTGGTGCCGGTCATGTCGGCACCGGCATAGCTGCACCAGTTGCATAGAAAGCCAACGATTTTGGGTTCAAACCCAGCGTTCATGGTGGACTTTTCCCATCTCCTTTCTTTTTGAATCAGCGCAATGCGTGTTACTTGTTTCGCGTGCTTGCCAAGTGTCGAAGGCATTTGGGTGAGCAAAGCGAACCGCTATTTCAACCGGTCCTGTTCCTCACCAGCTTGCTCAGCTTCCTAATCACAGTGTACATAAGGGAGATGATGAAATAGAGGGGGATTACGAAAATAGCAAGAATGAAGAACACCGCTTCATCGCCCCCCGTACGCCTGAAATACTCATAGAATAGGCCATAAACCACATTGTGGAGTACCACTGACAATACCCAAGCACCAGCTATGATCAAAACTCGTTTCCAACTCAGCAGAAGGTACTTGTCATAACGGTGCGTCCACTTCGTTACTTGGTCATCAGTACAGTCAGTGTTCTTCATGATCATCTTCCTTACACTCAGTGGCGCATAACGGCCCCGGCACAAGTCCGCGCCAGCGAATGTGGGCGTAGGGCCGGATGGCTCGCAGCCGCAAACGCCGTAGATAGACGCCGTTGCAAGCGCATAGCGCAGCAATGAGCGTTTTTCGTTTTCACCGTCGAAAGCCCGCCGTGCCCCTGGCACCACTGAAACACTGAGGGGGATGACGGCACTGAATCAGTGCAATCA
>SOHZ01000057.1 GCA_004377365.1 Anaerolineales bacterium
GCAAGGATGGGAATATGATACGTCAAAGCCGCACTTTTCTCAAGTACTGATTATACCATAACTGGGAGGAAACACCAAAGGCAGCCTAATCAAGGTGCGACGCACTTGGCAAGTGCGTCGCACCTGGCTCGATTCAGCCTGGTCAGTCTGCATGCCACAACGCATCCAGTTCCGCCCAAGCCAACCCCTCCCAGCCATACACCGCCCAATTGACCCGATCCCCTTCATCGAAGACAACGCCCTCAGCTTCAAGAAGCTGCCTTTGCAAGTTAGCGTCGTGCTGGAGGCAAGAGGTGCTGATACGGCCCTGGCTGTTGATGACCCGCTGCCAAGGCACATAGGTGCCATCGGGCAGGCCATGCAGAGCCCAGCCCACGGTCCGCGCGCCGTGGGGACTGCCCAGCATCCGCGCAATCTGACCGTAAGAGACGACTTTGCCTTTGGGAATCATCGAGACCAGACGGTAGACTCTAGAGAAGAAATCACCCACGGCTCTCAAGCTCCTGAGGATCAATGCCGAGGTCGCGGAGGATTGTCCGCAATGTGCCAGGTTTCAGGTCTCTGCCGCCCCAATCAGGGATGGTAGTGTACTGACCATTCTGAGGGTTCCACCAGATACGGTGAGAGCCGTGACCAGGTCTGAGGTATTCGCAACCTAATTTCTTGAGCCGCTTGGCCAGCTCTCTGTACTTCATGCGACAGAGACTCGCAAGGTGAAGGGACGGGAGAGATCCACGTTCTGGAGGGGTTGTGGGAGAGGGTCACCATGTGCGTGACGGGCTTTGAGCATGGCGCGGATGTTGTCAGGGACCGCCCGCAGAGCTTCGTCCAGGGTATCGCCCCAGGCGCGGCAGCCTTGCAGCCAGGGGACACTGACCATGTACACACCGTCTTCTTCCAGAAACTCGACCACCACCGGGACTGAGAGCGATTCCTTTTCCTGGGTCAGAGGCAAGACACTCACCGGGTTTCTCCTCTCACACTCAACCTGTGCTAGCGATAGTTGGGCTAAACCTATTCTAGCATAGCTCCGATCAGCAGTCAACTGCCAGCAAAGTCGGATTCATCATCTGTTGCACCGAGGGCCGCTTCCTCCTCTCGTATCGCCCGGCGCAGGACCTTGCCAGCCAGCGATTTGGGCAAAGCGTCGCGGAAGACAACGGCCCTGGGCACCTTGTAAGGCGCTAGACGCTCCCGGCAAAACCTGATGATCTCCGGCCTGGTGGCCGTCTGGCCCGACTTGAGGACGACGAAAGCCTTGACCTTCTCACCCCGCACCGCATCCGGCACGCCAACGACGGCCGCCTCCAGGACCTTGGGATGCTCGTAGAGCACCTCTTCGATCTCACGGGGGTAGACATTAAAGCCACCACTCAGGATTAGATCCTTCTTGCGCTCTACGATGTAAAAGTAGCCATCTTCATCCATCCGCGCCAGGTCACCGCTGTACAGCCACCCATCGTGCAACACCTCAGCCGTCTCGGCTGGTTGGTTCCAGTAACCCTTCATCACCTGCGGTCCTTTGACCACCAATTCACCGACTTCCCCAGGCAGCAAATCCTGCGTGCCAGTGTCAGGGTCCACGATGCGCGCGTCGGTGCCGACGATGGGCACGCCAACGCTGCCGTATTTGCGGAGGCCGTGCATGGGATTGACGTGAGTGACGGAAGAGGCCTCGGTCATGCCATAAGCCTCGGCGATACGTGCCTGGGTGCGCTCTTCGAATTTTTCTATCACTTCTACAGGCAGCGCCGCAGCGCCGCTAAAGCAGGCCTTGATGCAAGTCAGGTCCATCTTGTCCACGCCAGGGTAGGTATTTACGGCTACGTAGAGCGCCGGCACACCGAGAAAGAAAGTGGGGCGCTCCTTGCGGATGGCATCCATCAGCATCTTGATACTGAAAAGCGGTAGGAGCACGAGAGTCGCCGCCAGGTGAAGGCCGAGGTTCATCACGCCGTTCATGCCGTAGGCGTGGAAAAGCGGCAGTACGGCGATGGCCCGATCCGTCGCCTCTTCGTTTTTGTGGAGCAGAAAGCGGCGGATCTGGGTCACGCTGGCAACCAGGTTCCTGTGGGTGAGCATGGCCCCTTTGGGGGTGCCGGTGGTGCCGCCGGTGTATTGCAGACAGGCCAGGTCATCCGGTTTGACCTCAATCTCCGGCCCGACCTTGGGCCGATGCGCCACCAGGCGCTTGAAGGACATCACCCCCTGCTGGCGTGGGACGTCAACCCAGGTCCCTTCGCGCCGGGCTTTGAGAGGATAGAGCAGGTTCTTGGGGAAAGGCAAATAGTCCTGGATGCCGGTGACGATGACGCGCTTGAGCGGTGTCCTGGGGCGTACCTTCTGGACGCGCGGCCAGAGTCGGTCCAAGACGACGGCCGTTTCGACGCCAGCGTCGGTCCACTGGTGTTCCAGTTCCCGCTCGACGTACAACGGATTGGTCATCACGGCCACTGCGCCCAGCGAGAGGGTCGCGTAGTAGGCGATGACCACCTGCGGGCAGTTGGGCAGCATGATAGAGACCCGGTCACCCTTCCTGACGCCCAGGTCCGTCAGCGCAGCGGCAAAGCGGTCCACCTGTTCCTTCAACCGGCGGTAGGTCAGCCGGGCGCCCATGAAAACCGTGGCCACCTGCCAGGGGTATTTCTGCGCCGACTCCCGCAAAAAGTCGGGGACGGTGATGGGTGGAACCTCCAACGTGTGGGGGACCCCCTCATCGTAGAACTTGAACCAGAGGCGATCCATGTTTACCTCATTCAACAGGTTGTGTCTATACATTATAAGACAGGAAGAGTGGAACGTCAAAACAGCAGTCAACTACCAGCCATGGGTTGAAAAGCCCCCTCCGCTTCGAGCGAAGGGGGCGTTGTCAGGCAGGGCCGTTTCAAAGAAAACACCGTTGCATCATGAGCCACGTCAGCGCACGCTTGACCACGCGGCCAACATCGCCGGCAAATCATCCGGGAAAACGAGCAAACCGCTTTGACGGGCAGATTCCCACAA
>SOHZ01000044.1 GCA_004377365.1 Anaerolineales bacterium
ATTGACACTTACTACGGTAACATCCGCGCCTTGAAAGGCATTTCTCTCTCGGTTAATGAGGGTGAGATCGTGACCCTCATTGGAGCCAATGGGGCCGGCAAAAGCACCACCCTCAATACCATCAGCGGGTTGCGGAGACCTCGAAAGGGAGGTGTCTACCTGGAAGGGGAGCCCATCCACGAGCTACCGCCCCACGTGATTGTGGGGAAGGGCATCTCCCAGGCCCCGGAAGGGCGCAAGGTCTTTAGCCGGCTGACGGTGATCGAGAACCTGGAAATGGGGGCTTTTACCCGCACCGACAAGGCCGGCATCGCCCGTGACCTGGAAAGAGTGTTCACTCTCTTTCCTCGCCTGAAAGAGCGAGCCAGCCAGGTGGGGGGCACCCTCAGCGGCGGGGAGCAGCAAATGCTGTCCATGGGCCGGGCCTTGATGGCCCACCCGCGGGTGCTCTTGCTGGATGAACCCTCCATGGGCCTGGCCCCCATCCTGGTCGAGAATATTTTCGAGACCATTCAAGAGATCAATCAAGAAGGGACGACCATCCTTCTGGTGGAGCAGAATGCCCTGATGGCGTTATCCGTAGCCAGCAGAGGCTACGTCCTGCAAACTGGAGAGATCGTGCTTCACGATACGGCCGAAAACCTGCAGAAGAACGAGATGGTGCGCAAGGCTTACCTGGGAGAGGAATAGGAGCAGTCAAGCTTGACAAAGTCCTTTATATCTACTATAATTCCATTGGTTCGTTGTTAGTGAAGCACCGCTGGACTGTCGTCCAGCGGGAGCACTGGTACTTTTCGGATAGGCTCTAAATGAGAGGGGGTGATCGGCCTTTCCACAACAATATTAGCGCTACTTGCCTCAACTTGGCTAAAGGGTTGGGCTCCCGGCATGGATCCAACAAAGAACGATAGATAAAGAACAGGAGGAGAATAGAAAGTGAAAGGAAAATTTTGGACCGTTTTGACAGTCATGGTCATCTTCAGTCTGGGGTTGGCAGCCTGCGGCCCTAAACCGACGGAGGCGCCGCCCCCACCACCAGCCGAAGAGACGCCAACGGCAGCACCGGCAGCACCGGCGGTTGAAGACGAGTGGGGTGTGGTCAAGGTAGCCAAGGGCGACCCCATCAAGGTCGGCTTTGCCGCCGGGCTTTCCGGGGCTGGCATTGACGTTCTGGGTCTGGACGAGCAGCGCGGGGCCGAGTTGGCCGTCAAGGACAAGCCCGAAGTCATGGGCTTTGCTGTTGAGCTCCAGGTGGAGGACGCCATGTGTAGCGCCGAGGGTGGGCAGACGGTGGCCACCAAGTTCGTGGCCGATCCGCAGATCGTGGCCGTGCTGGGGCACATGTGCTCCTCATCCTGCCTCCCTGCGTCCAAGGTCTATGAGCAGAACCACTACAGCATGGTCTCGCCGTCCTGCACGGCTCCCGCCCTGACTATGCCCGTTCTCGATGCCACCGAGATTTTCAACCGCACCTGCTGGAGCGACGTGATCCAGGGGCCGGCGGCGGGCAAGTTTGTGTACGAGACCCTTGGGGTCAGCAAGGTAGCCACCATACACGACGGCAGTCCCTACGCCGAGCAGTTGGGGCAAGAGTTCACCAAGGGCTTTGAGGCCTTGGGTGGAGAGATCGTGGCCGCCGAGGCGGTGAACGTGGGCGATACGGACATGCGTCCGGTGCTGACCCGCATCAAGGCTGGCGAGCCGGGATTGCTCTACTGGAGTGGCTTCGTGGCCGAAGGTGGGTATCTGGCCGCCCAGATGCCCGACGTGGGAATGGAAGATGTGCTCTTCATGGGGGCCGACGGCATCAAGGCCGACGAGTTCATCAAGGCGGCTGGGGACCGGGCCGAGGGAGTGTACGCCAGCGCGGGGGACCTTGCCGAGGCTGGGCCGGCCCTGCCCAAGTTCCTGGAGGCCTACGAGGCAGAGTACGGAGAGGCGCCGATCGCGCCGTTCCACGCCCACGCTTATGACGCCTATATGGTCATTGTCAACGCCATCGAGCAGGTAGGGCAGGTGGATGCCGATGGGAACCTGCTGATCGGGCGTAAGGCGTTACGTGATGCTATCCGGGCCACCAAGGACCATCAGGGCCTCTCGGGCAAGATCGCTTGCGACGAGAACGGCGACTGCGGCACCGGCAGCGTGGCCTTCTCCATGGTCACGGGTGGCGAGTGGGTCGCCGCCGGGGCCCCAGCAGCACCGCCGGCTGAAGGGAAGACCTTTATCTTTGGGCGTGGCGGTGACTCTGTCCAGCTCGACCCGGCCGTGGTCACCGATGGCGAGAGCTTCCGCGTCACCGGCCAGATCCTCGAACCGTTGTTCCAGTATGAAGACGGCGGCACGGGGCCCATCCCGGCTCTGGCCACCGGCTGGGAGGTCTCTGACGACAATCTAACCTGGACCATCACCCTGCGCGAAGGCGTCAAGTTCCACGACGGCACCGACTTTAACGCCGACGCCGTGGTTCTCAACTACGAGCGCCAGTGGAAGACGGATCACCCGCTGCACTTCGAGACCCAGGTCTACGAGTACTGGGAGTACATGTTCAACGGCTTCGACGAGGACTGCCTCATCACCGGCGTCGAGGCGGTGGACGACTTGACCGTCAAGATCACTCTCAGGGAACCTCTGGCTCCCCTACTGGCCAACCTGGCTATGGACATATTCGCCATCTCCAGCCCGGCGGCTCTCGAGGAGTACGGCGCCGACTATGGTATGCCGACCGTGGGAGCGGTGGGCACCGGCCCCTTCAAGTTCGTGGAGTGGGTAGAGGACGACCACATCACTGTGGAGGCCAACGAGGACTACTGGGCTGGCAGGCCGACGATTGATCGGGTCATCTGGCGTGTGATCCCCGACGACTCGGCCCGCTTCCTGGCTCTCAAGGCTGGCGACATCCACGCCCTGCAGCAGGCCAACGTCGAGGACCTCAAGGATGCTGAAGCGGATCCCAACCTGTACGTGGAGGCCATAGGCCTGAACACGGGCTACCTGGCTTTCAACTACCACATCAAAGAGTTGCAGGATCCAAAGGTGCGAGAGGCCGTGTTCCACGCCATTGACCGCCAGGCTCTGAAGGATGCTTTCTACGGCGACTATGGCCAGGTGGCGAGCACCTTCCTGCATCCATCTATGTGGGGCCGCCCCGACATCGAGGATTGGGCCTACGATCCCGATCTGGCCATGGAACTGCTGGCCGAGGCTGGCTTCCCCGATGGGCTGACGGAAGTGACCAACGAGGACACCGGAGAAGTGGGACCGCTCAAGTTCTACTACATGCCGGTGACCCGCTTCTATTACCCCAGCCCCAAGGAAATCGGCGAGGCCATGGCCGCCGATCTGGCCAAGGTCGGCATCGAGACCGAACTGTACCTGGAAGGCGACTGGCCGGCCTTCCTCGGCTCCCGGCGCGAGGGCAAGTTGTACGGCCTCTACATGCTCGGCTGGGGCGGCGACAACGGCGACCCCGACAACTTCCTCAACTTCTTCTTCGGCGGGCTGAGCGGCACTGGTCAGGTCAAAGAGCCTGACCAGCGCGAAGGCTGGTACGCCAACCAGGAAGTGGCCGATCTGCTCTTCCAGGCTGCCACCGAGCCTGAGCAGGCCAAGCGCGCGCCGCTCTACGAGGAGGTCGAACGGTTGCTCCACGAGGACCGCGCCCGCCTGTGGGTGATACACAACGACACCCCGTGGATCTTGTCTTCGAAGATCAGCGGCTTTGTGGTACAGCCGGTGGGCGCCTGCAAGTACGAGGGAGTCGTGATCGCGGACTAGGCTTGGTGAGGCTGGGCCTTTAGCTGCACCAGGCTTGGGCTCTGTCACGAGCCCCGCATGACAGCCGAAGGGGGTGCGGGGACAACCCCGCACCCCCTTTCATCGTTGCTTTGAGGTCTCTGGTGGCCTCCTGACTGCTGCTCAATGGAACGCCAAGTTGAGCTGCAACCAGGAGTCCATATCCTGAGAGGGTGTCTGAAAATTCATCGGACTCTGTCATTGCGAGGAGCGAAGCGACGAAGCAATCCCCTGGCTGGCGGGAGATTGCTTCGCTCCGCTCGCAATGACACTCCAATGGCACAAGCAACGGCCTGGTCTGCTGTTTTTCAGACACGCTCTGAGTCGCAGAATGGCCTGCGCTGACGCTGGCGCAGGAAGGAGTGTCCCCATTGACCAGATACATTATCAACCGCTTTATCTCTCTCATCCCCACCTTGCTGGGGGTGACAGTCCTCGTTTTCCTGTTCATTCACCTTATCCCTGGCGACCCGGCTATCGTCATGTTGGGCGAGCACGCCGCCGTGGAAAACGTGGAACGTATCCGCGAACAATTGGGTTTGAACAGGCCACTCTTTCTGAATCTCGATGCCGTAGGCCAGGTCTTTCGTGGTGAGGTCAGCATCGGTGAAGGGTTCAAGGGTCTCTTCGACTCGCAGTACTTTCTCTTCCTGGGCCGTCTGCTGCAAGGCGACCTGGGCAAGTCCGTCCATGAACATACACCGATCGCTGATTTGCTGAAATTGAAGTTCCCGGCCACGGTGGAACTGTCGCTTCTGGCGATGGTCTTTGCCACCGCAGTGGGCATCCCGGCCGGCCTCATCTCCGCCACGCGGCGAAACTCTGTTTTCGACAATGTGAGCATGATCGGCTCACTGGTGGGCGTTTCCATGCCCATCTTCTGGTTGGGGTTGATGCTCATCTACTTCTTTGGGGTCAAGCTGGGTTGGTTCCCCACTTATGGCCGTATTGCGGTTGACGTTCCTATGGAAACCATTCCCCAGGCCATGGGAATGAAAGTAGGACCAAAGGCGCAGGGCTGGTGGGACTTTATCTCCCAGTTCTACATTCTTAACAGTTTGATCACCGCCAATCACCAGGCCCTGGGCATCTTGCTCAAGCATATGGTGATGCCCGCTGTGGCCCTGGGCACCATCCCCATGGCCATCATCGCCCGCATGACCCGTTCCGCCATGCTGGAAGTGTTGCAGGAGGATTACATCCGCACGGCTTACGCCAAAGGATTACGGGAAAAGACCGTCATTTTACGTCACGCTATGAAGAACGCCTTCCTGCCGGTGATCACCATTATCGGCCTGCAGGTCGGCAGCCTGCTGGCCGGAGCCATCATGACTGAGACGGTCTTTTCCTGGCCCGGGATAGGCAAATGGGTATACGACGCCATCCTGGCCCGGGACTATCCCGTCGTGCAGGTGGCTGTCCTGGCCATTACTCTGGTCGTAGCCGTGGTCAACCTGGCAGTTGACGTTTCCTATGCCTTCCTTAACCCCAAGATCCGATTTGAGTGAGTGATATGGCTGAGACGACTGCTCGTCAAGTGGACTTGATAGATTTTGCGGTGCGCAAGCATCGCTCTCTGTGGGCCGATGCCTGGCGGCGATTGATTTCCCTCAATACGGCGCGCCTGGGTATGGTCATCGTTGGTGTCTTGTTGCTGGTGGCCGTGTTGGCGCCCATTGTACATCACTACAACCCGAAAACAGACTCCAATCTCAGGGAGCGGCTCAAGCCTCCTTCACGCGAACACATCCTGGGGAACGATAACCTGGGGCGAGACGTGCTGGTGCGCTTAATTCATGGAGCCCGGTATTCGTTGGTAGTGGGCATTATCTCTGTGGGCATCGCTCTGCTCATCGGTGGCTCGCTGGGAATGGTGGCTGGTTTCGTCGGGGGGAAGATTGGCAATATCATCATGCGCTGCATGGACATCCTCATGGCCTTCCCGGCCATGCTTCTGGCCATCGCCATCGTCGCTGTGCGCGGGCCAGGACTGAATAACACCATGGTGGCCATAGGGGTAGTGAGCATCCCCTTCTATGCACGCCTGGCCCGCTCGACGGTACTGGGGGTCAGCGCTATGGAGTACATCACCGCCGCCCGATGTGTCGGGGCCACAAACAGCCGCATCCTAGTTCGGCACATCTTCCCCAATGTCCTTTCCCCTATCATCGTGCAGTCCACTCTGGGGTTGGCGAACGCCATCCTTTCGGCGGCGGGGTTGGGCTTCCTGGGACTGGGGCAACAGCCGCCCAAACCTGAATGGGGCGCTATGTTGAGCGATTGCTACAAGTTCCTGGCCAAGGGTGCCTGGTGGGTCATCATTCCCCCTGGCGTGGCCATTATGCTGACCGTTTTGGGCTTTAACCTGCTGGGCGATGGCCTGCGCGACGCTTTGGATCCCCGCCTGCGCGCTGATTAAGCGGCTGGCGCTTCCAGCCGCGATGCCTGGATGTGATGAGAGTAAATAGAGAGGCTGGCTTTGAGCCAGCCTCTTCTGTTTTTGTTTTGGTAACGTCTATTGTCAAGGTGGTCGAAAGCTGGTATAATATCAATCAGGGTTGCCAGGTTTACGTCTGGTGCTCTCCTCCAGAAAGCAGTTGACAACTGACAACGGTTACTCTCTGGATTCACGCAGGAGGCGAAGCCGCCTGTGCGCCTGGGGGTAAGTGGCCACAAAGAAGCTCTGCACCGCTCTGGCCACAACTTCGCTCTCGTCCTGGCAAATCCCGGCCGTTACCAGGTCATGCACCAAAGCTTTTGTCGCCGGATCTACCTGAAGAGTTACTTTCCCAGCTCGCTTTTCGGCCAGCGCCTGTTCCAGCGATAAGTAATCCTCCCAGGCATCTTCGGGGGAAAGCAGTTCTTCCTCTGGCTCGTGAGCGGCAATATATTGGCTCTTGCTCATTCCTGCTTCACCTCCTGACATCTGTGGTACATTTCGGCGATCAATTCATCGCTATATCTCGTTCCCTGGCGGCGACAATCCGCCAATAGCGCTCTCATCTCATCGGGTGTCAGCAAACTGTCTCGACAAGCTCTCAAAAGAACACCGACACCACAAAACCCTCACTGGTGAGTTGGCGGATCGTTTCGTCAGCGCCGTGCCGCCTGAATTCTTCGAGTTCGGATTCAGGGATGTAAATTGTCTCGAAGTAATGTTTGAGCAGGTCAATACGCCCGCATTGGAAGGCGGAGATCAACGGGCCTGTATTAGAGGATGACAACGATTTTGCCCGAGGCATCAAGCATCTTTACCCTCTGTTCACCAATGCCTTTGCAAGTCAAGTATAACATGAGGGGCGGTGCTTGTCAATTGAGTGCATTTCGAATGGGTTGTAGGACAAGTTGGTAACTTGTCCCAAGGGCAATTTGCCAAATTGCCCTACAACTGAAATGCAACACACCCATGTCAATTGAGGTGAATCGCGGCTTTCGCCGTCATAAATTCTACAAGGAGGTAGTGAAACAATGGAGATCAAAAAAGTAGGTGTAGTCGGCTGTGGGCTCATGGGTTCCGGCATCGTCGAGGTCTGCGCCAAAGCTGGCTACGAGGTGGTCGTGAGCGAGATCAACGACGAGTTCCTGCAGAAGGGGCTGGGGCGTCTCAACAAATCCCTGAGCCGGGCTGTGTCCAAGGGCAAGGCCACTCAGGAGGAGATGGAGGCCGCCCTGGCTCGTGTCAAGGGCACCACAGACACGGCCGACTTTGCGCCCTGCGACTTGGTCATCGAGGCCGCCATTGAGAACATGGAACTCAAAAAACAGATCTTCGCTGAACTGGATGGCATCCTGCGACCCGAGGTCATCATCGGCAGCAACACCTCGTCGCTGTGCATCACCGAGATGGCTTCCGCCACCCAACGCGACGACAAGGTGCTGGGCATCCACTTCTTCAATCCTGTGCCAGTCATGCCCCTTCTCGAACTGGTGCGCACTATTCTGACCGACGATGAGACCCTGGCCATCGCCCAGGAGTTCGGCCAATCAGTGGGCAAAACCACCGTGGTGGCCAGGGACACACCAGGTTTTATCGTCAATCGGCTGCTGATCCCTTATCTCCTGGACGCAGTAAAGATCTATGAAGACGGCCTGGCCACCAGGGAGGACATTGATACGGCCATCAAGCTGGGCCTGAATCACCCCATGGGGCCCCTGACCCTCTTGGACCTGGTCGGTCTGGACACCACTCTCTTCATCGCTGATGCCATGTTCGAGGAGCTCAAAGACCCACGCTACGCTGCCCCGCCTCTGCTCAGACGCATGGTGCTGGCTGGGCATCTGGGCCGCAAATCGGGCAAAGGGTTCTACGATTACTCCAGGTAACTGGCAAAGGTAGGAAGTAGCGTTAGACTTCGGAAGTCTTCTGTTGAGACTTCCGAAGTCTTTTCAGACACTCTTAATGGCAGCCACCCACACCAGGCACGCCCTGGAAAGCGGCGACTTTTCCAAGGCAGCCCTCTCAGCCTATGGCCAGACATTACACCGCCGTTACGGGGCTGACCATCAAGCGGCCAGGTTCCTGCGGATTTTCTTCAAGCACCCCTGGTTGCTCAACCGGCTCGTCAGGCGGATGCAACAAGACCCAGATTTTGCCCTGGCCTTTGGATTGGTCGTCATCGGCGTCGAATCACCCAGGACCGTCCTCTCGCCTCGCTTCTTGTCCAGGCTGCTCCTCTGAAATCAAACGCCATCGCTAGGGCGGCGGACCTTTCTTGCTCAAATCGCCTTTTCGGTATAAAATAGTATTGGGGATGGTGGTAGCCTTTCTGGATTAAGCGAAGCTCCTGAGAGGTTCTTTTTCCGCAAGCTCGCCAGTTACATTGCTCGCTTTTGAAGGGTAGGCCCCATGTCGTTACTGTTGGCCATTTCCATCGTTATCAAACTGCTTGGCATAGCCATACCTCTGGGGCTGGCTTTCGTGATCCTGCTCCAGGCCCGCCGGCGCCTGAACTGGCTCTTCTGTGCCTTTATGTTCACCATCGCCTGGTGGAACGCCGGCACTATCATGATGCGCCTGACTCTGCTACCTGGGATGGGCGACCCGAATACGTGGCTACGGCTATCCTTAGTCGGCCTGTTTGCCATGCCCCTGATCTTGTACGCGATGAGCCTTGAAGGGGGCGATCTGACCAACCCGACTTTCAGGCGAGCTACGATAGCCGCTGGTCTGCTTGGCCTGCTGGTTGCCTGGGCTGGTATGCTAGGAGAAACCTATTGGGGCGAGGTCCATGTTGCCTCCGATGGCACCATAGCTTCCCCCTACAAAGCTGGGGCATGGCTTTTTATATTTACATTGACCTACTGTCTGGCCTATTTTGCCCTGGCTGAAGGGGTACTCTTGTGGCCTCTCTATAAAGCCAGACAACGGGGAGCTATGGTTGAAAGGTCGCAGTTGCTGTTCGCGTTAGGTGGGGCCCTGGCCGTGCTGGGGGGTGTGCTAACGGGCTTGCCCATTGTCTGGCGTTATGCTCTGAACTCCACCTTGATGATAGTGGCCTCACTGGTATACGCCTATCTGATCCTGGAGGAACAGCTTCTTAATCCGTGGCGAGAGTTGAACCGCGCGCTGGCGGCAGCCAACGAGAAGCTAAAAGAGGCCGATCACTTGAAAAGCGAGTTTGTGGCCACCATATCCCACGAACTGCGCACGCCCCTTAACTCTATCATCGGCTTCACCAAGCTCATCTTGAACGAGATTGATGGTCCTTTGAGCGAGTTGCAACGCACCGACCTGACGGCCATCTACACCAGCAGTCAGCATCTGTTGAGCCTGGTCAACGATGTCCTCGATTTCTCCAAAATCGCGGCCGGCAAGATGGAGTTACATAAGGAGATGCTCGATTTCAGAGAGATAGTGGTCGGTGTGATGTCTACGACTCTTGCTTTGGTGGGAGACAAGGACATCGAGCTCATTGAAGAAGTGGAGGAGGACTTGCCTACTGTCTACGCTGATCGGGTGCGCATCCGCCAGGTCATCCTCAACTTGATGTCCAACGCCGTCAAGTTCACTGAAGGGGGCTCTATTACTTTGAGGGCAAAGCGCATCACTGAGGAAGTAGGACTTGATGGCCAACGCCGTTCCATGCCCTTCATCCTTTGCTCCGTCACCGACACAGGCACAGGTATCGCTGATGAAGACATCCCCATCGTCTTTGAAGAGTTCCGCCAGTTGGATAGTTCCACCTCTCGTCAGGCTGAGGGCACAGGCCTGGGATTGCCTATCAGCAAACGTCTGGTGGAAATGCATGGCGGGCGGTTGTGGGTAGAGAGCAAAGTAGGAATGGGCAGTACGTTCTCCTTTACGCTGCCCGCCAGTAGTTAGGCCGGGGGTACAGATGCGTTTCCCAGGAATCAGAGAGAGTGTGCGGTGATGACCGAAAAGCCCAAGATCCTCTATGTTGAAGATAACCTCATGAACAGGATGCTCGTCAGGCGTCTGTTGGAAGCCCATGGCTACAGCGTGCTGGAAGCAGAAGACGGCCTTTCGGGAATAAAGATGGCCCAGGAAGAGTTGCCGGATTTAATCTTG
>SOHZ01000474.1 GCA_004377365.1 Anaerolineales bacterium
AGCCTCACAGCTATATTGGCTTCATGGCTCGCGCGGAAGGAAAGGACGGCAAAGATCTACTTGATGAAATCGTTCGGGCGGCTATAAAGAGACTCAATCTGAAGACACAGAAATGAGATGCCAGCACCACGGTTAGAGATAGAACTCGATAGAATAGTGCACAATGTCCAGAAACTGACTGCGCTATATGGCTCCAAGGGAGTTTGCATCACCGCCGTCACGAAAGGCGTTTGTGGATCGCCCAGGATTGCGAGCGCCCTGCTCAGAAGCAGCATTAGCTCCCTCGGTGATTCGCACATTGCCAACATACAAAGGATGCGGGAGGCCGGGTTAAATGCGAGGAGGGATCTGAGATGAAAATAGTTTTGACTTGTGACTCACGTTGGGGATACACACCTGAAGATCATACCCCTTTTTGGACAAGTCTGGACACTGTGGAGTACGTGACTGGGTTGCTAGAAGAAACAGGCAACACTGTTTTGCTTGTCGAGGCTGACGACGCATTCGAGTTCAGACTTCGAGAGATTATGGACAAACACGCGAAGCCTTTGGCATTCTGGCTTAACGAGTTCATGCCAACGGATTCTGGCAAAGATATGTTCACTGCCAGTGTTATAGAAAAGGTTGGGATGATGCACACTGGACCAGGCTCTGAAGCATCAGGTATAGGTCTCAATAAAGAGGCAACAAAAGATGTTTTCAGAAAGCTTGGGTTGCCAACCCCTGAACCCTATGTTGTTTATTCTGGTGATTATTCACCCATCTACCAAAATGGTCATTGGAACAGCTATGTCATCATAAAGCCATTGCTTCAAGGAAACAGCAGGGGGATGGATGAGTTCTCTGTTGTTCGTGCTGATGATTTTGGATCAATAAGGGAAAGGGTTGGACGAATACACCACGAATTCGATGAGCCTGTCCTCGTAGAAAGGTACATCGGAGGGGAGAACGCAAAAGAATTCACAGTGCCGATGTTTATTTCTTTTGATGGAAGAATAGCAGAACTGCCAATAACAGAGATTGATTTGTCCCAGATACCTGTTGCGCAGGGAAGGTTTAGGTTCTTGACTCATGACATAAAAGACGAAAAATACTACCTAAAGATACCGGCAGAGCTTTCACCAGAAATCGTCAGAAGAATACATTCCAATGTGGGAAGAATCATCAGAGAGATTGGTTGCAGAGACATGGTCAGGGTTGATCTGAGAGGTGACTCCACTGGTTTGTACTATCTTGAAGTGAATGTGAATCCTGGTAAGAACAGGTTTAGCTACCTAACAACATCCGCATATTCTCTTGGGTTGGACTATCCAGAAATAATCGCATTTATCCCTTATCAAGCCATGCTTAGATACGGGTTGGAACCTCCAAGAAAGTTGGAAGAACTAGTAAGATCTGTTATGGCGTTGTTTGACACTGTCCAATCTGTTGCAATGGCCGCCTAGATAGTACTCGGTGCGAAACTCCGTAGTTGACGCATCCCAATTGGACTTGACAAATCCATGTTGAAGGAGGTCTTAAATCTTGGATGAGCCCTCCCATTTTAGCAAGGTAGCCATTCTGGGGGCTGGCAACGGCGCCCACGCTATGGCCGGTCATCTCGCCCTCAAGGGATTCACCATTCGCCTCTACAACAAGTTTGAAGAGGAAATCGTGCACATCCGCGAGCAGGGCGGTGTCACGGTGGAAGGGGCCATCGAGGGGTTTGGCCGGTTGGAGTTGGCAACCACGGATATCGCTTTAGCTCTCGACGGAGCCCGCGCCATCATGGTGGTCGTGCCGGCCTTTGTGCACCGCTTCCTGGCCGAGGTCTGCGCCCCCCACCTGCAGGACGGACAGGTGGTGGTCCTGAACCCTGGCCGTACTGGAGGAGCCCTAGAGTTCGCCAACGTGCTGAGAGAAAAAGGGGTGACAGCCCAGGTCAAAGTGGCCGAGGCCCAGACCCTGATCTATGCCTGCCGCATCTCAGGTCCGGCCCGGGTGCGGATCAACAGCATCAAGCGACAGGTGCCTGTGGCGGCCTTCCCGGCCACCGACACCAATGTGGTGTTGGCGGTGGCCCGCCAGCTCTTCCCCGAGTTCGTCCCCGCCGCCAACGTTCTGGAGACCAGCTTTAGCAACATCGGCGCCATCTTCCACCCAAGTACAACGCTCTTCAACGCCAGCCGCATCGAGGCCGGTGAAGAGTTCGATTTTTATTCAAGCATCACCCCCATGGTGGCTGGTTTTCTGGAAGCCGTGGACAGCGAGCGGGTAGCCACGGCCAAAGCCTACGGCGTCGAGGTTGACTCGGCCCGGGATTGGCTGGCCAAAGCCTACGAGGGCATACGTGGTGACAACCTATACGAGCGGCTCCAGAGCTGTGCGGCCTACCAGGGGATCAAAGGGCCAAAGTCATTGAAGGTCCGTTACATTTTTGAGGATATCCCGACAGGGCTGGTGCCCATCGCTTCCTTCGCTCAGACGGCTGGCATCCCGACGCCAGCCAGCCGGAGCATCGTTGATGTCGCCTGTGTGATGTATGGCCGGGATTTCTGGACCGAAGGACGCAACATGGAGAACCTGGGGTTGGCGGAGATGAAAGCGAAGCAGATACTGGATTACGTCAACAGGGGACGATAGAGGAGTTATGCAACAAACTGGATTCAATAGCCTGTTGGCAATCTCCATGCAACCTTCATGTCCTACTCGGGAGAACCATGATATAATGAGTTCAGAGCCTGTTTTTCGCACCCGCTGCTATCCTATCCGTTTCCAAAAGCGTTTTTGAGAGTTGGCGTGGAGCCTTTAGGCGGGTCTTTGGGCAGAGAACCGGCGAAAGCCTCGACTCCAGCGGGCTCGAATAGAAATTTCAAGGGTGCGAAATGTAAGCTTAAGGTAAGGCTATCATTGACAAGATGACGGGAATGTTCTATAATTATGGCAGGTTAGGAAAGTTGTGAGGAGGCCGCCATGCCTGATAACCCTTTCCATGATCGTGGGATGATCACCGATC
>SOHZ01000174.1 GCA_004377365.1 Anaerolineales bacterium
GTTGAGCATCTC
Source organism: Anaerolineales bacterium (assembly GCA_004377365.1). GTDB lineage: Bacteria > Chloroflexota > Anaerolineae > E26-bin7 > E26-bin7 > E26-bin7. The sequence continues at coordinate 13 of SOHZ01000174.1, forward strand.
TTCAACTTCGTATGTTTCGACGTGGTGTTTGGAAATGAGCTTGTCCACCACGTCTCTGAGCCAAATGCTTCCTTCGATTCTCATCCGGTCTCCTTGCTACTGCTTTTTGCACTTGGCGCAAAACACTCCTATTTGTGCAATGGACTTGAGCCCGGCAAACTACTTCACCAGGCTCGGCTCGCACTGCTCAACAGCGAACCGCAGCGCCTCCAGGCAAGTCAGCGAACAGGCTTGCTTTCGCTCCGAGAGGCCGTCCAGCGCCGCCGCCAGATCCTCCTTTGTGAGCGTCAGGGCTTCCCCCAGATCCTTTCCCTGCACCAGTTCCGTCAGAGCGCTGCTGCCCGCAATAGCAGCCACACACCCCTGGGCCTTGAAACGCGCCGCCTCGATGACGCCCTCTTCCACCCGGATCGCAAACCGCACCGTGTCGCCATCGTGGGGATTGTTGGCCATCCCCACCCCATGGGCATCGGGCAGGTCTCCCACGTTGCGCGGATTCAAGAAGTGATCCATCACTGTGGTGCTGTACCGCTCCGCCATAGCTCCCTAACCTTTCCCCACCCCTCTGTACACAAATCCCGCCTCTCGGCAGACCCTGGCGTCGAACACGGTCCGTCCGTCCACGATCACCGGTGTCCTCATTAGCTCGGCTACGTGCTCCAGGTCCAGGTCGTAGTATCCTCGATGCTTGGTCACAATGACCAAACAGTCGCTCCCCCGCAGAGCCGCCTCCAGGTCATTGGTCAGCTCCACCCCATCGTACTCCCGAACATGGGGATCGTGGGCGATGACCGAGGCCCTTTTGGCCTTCAGGGCATCTATCAGCCCCTGAGCGGGGGTATTGCGGGTGTCGTCGCAGTTCTCCAAGTAGGCGATCCCTAACACCGTCACTCTGGCCTCATTCAGCGGCTTTTCCCTTTCCGCCAGGGCCTCTTCCACCAGCCGGGCCATGTGCCAAGGCATCCCGTCGTTGATGCGCCGTGCCAAGGCGATCATCTCGGTGCCAGCCGTTCGGGAGCCGTACTGCTGAACACCGAAGCGGAGCAGCCAGGAGTCCTTGGGCAGACAGTGACCCCCTACCCCCGCCCCCGGCAGATGCATGTGCCGGTCGTGGCGGGCGTTGATCAGCTCGCGGACATTGTAAACGTCCACCCCCATGCTCTCGCAGATCAGGGCCATCTCGTTGGCGAAGGCAACGTTCACGTCCCGGTAGGCGTTTTCGATGGTCTTGGCCAGCTCGGCGGTCAGAACATCAGTGGCGGTGATTTCTTTTTTGACGATGTGCCGATAAAGCTCCACCGCCAACTCGGTGCTTTTCGGATCAATGCCCCCCACTACCCGTGGGAAATCGGTGATGTACTCCAGCAGCTTACCTGGCATCACCCGCTCGTAAGAGAAGGCCAGGTAGAAATCCACCCCAGCCCTGAGCCCCGATTCACCTTCGAGGATGGGCTGGACGATGTTTTGGGTGGTGCCAGGGGCCACGGTAGATTCGATGATCACCAGGGTGTCCTTTGAGAGGCGCTTCCCCACTCTAGCACCGACCTCGCGCAGGGAGACATACTGTGGGATTCGGTTAGAGTCGGTGGGCGTTTGAACGTCAATCAGGATCGTGTCGGCGTCCTTGCAAACAGAAAGATCGTCGGTGACCCGAAAGGTGCCTTTTTCCACCACGACCCGCCGAATGAGTTCGGCCAGGCCGGGCTCGTCGCCGCTGAAGGGACAGTCACCCCGGTTCAAGCAGTCAATCTTCCAGCCGGAGCGCTTTGAGCGGCGCTGGACGCCGATGACGTTGAACCTGTCCACGTCCGCCAAGAGTGCTGCACAAGGGATGCCCACATAACCCATCCCGACCACAACGATGTTCTTCATTTCAGCCATAGGCAGTCTCTAATTGTTCCTCCATCGGTGCCTTACTGTCTAAGACGCACTTATGCCCATCGGGCGCGTAACCAAGCCAGAAAGTCGCCTGGCGTCCCGATGGGAAATGATGTAAATCCACTCATGCGCGGATTGTCCAAGAAGTGTTGGCGGTCCAGAGTCACGAAATAGTCCACCTGACCATCCAAAGCCGCGGCTAGTACCCCGGCATCGCCCCGGTGACCAGTGACCGACAGACAACCACGGATGGCTTCATCGGTTGGCGAGGGGACAACCTCGATGTTGCTTCGATCCAGCAAGAGAGCGAACGCCCCCAGGGCCTCCGGTGCTTTGCGTCGCAGCGCTCCTTCCACTTCGTCCAACACCTGAGAACTCACCAGCAAACGGATCGCACTGGCCTCCCCCAGTTTGAGGATCATGCGGGCTCCTCCCTCGCTGGACCAGACAGCCGCAAACAAGGCGCTGGCATCGAGAAATACGCGGGGGCTAGCTGGCATAACGCTCCCGTTCCTCGCGCAGAGCGTGCAGCATGGATTCTATAGTTTCACCTCGCTCGGTGAGAGCCTGGGTGATGCGCTCAGCCAGGGCGTCAACCTCCGAACGGCGAGGGCTCAAGAGCAGCACTCCTCCCAGGTCAAGCAAAGTAAGTGTATCACCAGGCTGGAGACCGTAAGCCTCGCGGATGGACTTGGGCAGGGTCACGACCCCCCGCTGAGCTACTTGCACAGTTATCGTGTCAGACATGTCACGTCTCCTGATATTCTGTCTTTCTGAGAAACAGTATATCAGAAAGTCGGCTTCCTGTCAATCTGCGTTCTCCTGGGATAACTCTACCCTCCGCTCCCTCAACCTCCAGAGTTATGGGCCGCCAGCCGATTCAGTTCTCCTATCCAGAGCCTCGGCCACCAAAGTGATCAAATCCTTGACCTCGATCCTTATCTCGTCCCCAAGCTGCGTATCGTCCATAGCGCACCGGAAATGGATCTGGCATTTGGCGCAGGCCGTGACCAGCATTTCTGCGCCGGTGACCCTGGCCTCGCGCAGGCGATCCACCTGGATGCTTTTGGCCGTGGCTCCGCAGTTAGTCCAGGCACTGGTGCCACAGCAGAGAGCACGCCCACGGTTGTACTCCATCTCGGCCAACTCTAGCCCCAGAGCCGCCATCACCTGCCGGGGCTCATCGTACACCCCCAGATAGCGTCCCAGGCGGCAGGGGTCCTGATAAGTCACCCGACCACCCAGTTCCTCCAATTCCAATTCACCCGTTTCCAACTTTTGGGCCAGGAACTGGGAAATGGGCAACACTTCCATGTCCAGCCCGCCGCCAAAAGACCAATAATCCACTTTTAAGGTACGAGCACACTCGGGGCAGGTGGTGACAACGCGCTGCGCCCCTGTCTCGCGCAACAGGGCGCTGTTGAGCTCGGCCAGCTTGCGAAAGTTCTCGATATCTCCCTCCCACAAAAGGTCATGGCCACAGCAACGCTCGTCGGCCAGGACGATAGGCTCGATGCCCAGATGGTTGAGCACCTTCACCGCGCTGCGGGCGATCTCCAGGCCCTGAGCGCCGATCCTGTTAAAGAGCGCGTCGTAGTGAGGCAGACAGCCTACAAAATAGATCGTGCCGGAATCGGTGGAGGTACGCAGTTCCCCATCCAACCACTCCAGGCGATTCTGCTTGAGCTCCGGGTCGGCCATCATACGCATCCAGGTCTGGATGGTCTCCCCATGGGAGCAATGCCCTTCCTGCCCCACACCCCGGGCCACAGACCGTAGGTCGCGAGTGAACTCGGAGAAACGAACGTCTGAAGGGCAGATTTGGCTGCACCGCCGACAGGTCAGACAAGACCATAGCCTCCCGTCGTGCAACAGTTCCCCACCCCGGTCGGTGATAGCCGCCTCCACCATGCTTCGGGGAGAGAAGGCCATCTCCCGCCGCGAGATGGGACACACGGCGGTACACTTGCCACATTCCAGACAGTAATACGAGCGCGTTTTCCTGATAACGTCCTCAAGTTCATACCCAGCAATCGTCATCCTTACGCCCTGCTTTTTAGCCAAGTCAGTAATGTCAAGTGTGATCCAAAGAGCGTCGCCAAAAGCTGCAGAAATGGCGAGACTACGATCATCAATACCAGCCAGCCGATAAAGCTTGCTTTTGGATCATACAGGATCATCGGAATCCCAAAGTTCGCATAATCCATACCTGGATCGAATAGCATGAGAAAGCATCTCCCCCAAATCACAGTCATCACGACGAAAGTAAAAGCTGAAGCAACTGCTGCATACAGAAGAAACTTTCTGAGGACTTCCCTAATCTGCTCTGTCGTGGCAACGATCATCCTGACGATGTACCAGCCGACCAAAAAGCCGAAAAATATGCAGAAGATTGGGACCCCCATTCCCATCCCAACGCAGATTGTATCAAGGACCATGTAAATTGCAAAAGCCCATCCAGGTTTGATCGTGATGAGCCTGTTCATAATCTCGTGTCCACTCCCACGTCCTCCACGAAGCAGCGGACCTTTTCCGTGAAAGCCTTGCCGTCGCCCGCAGCCACCCAATCCAACCGCAACCGCTCCTCACCGATGCCTAACAAGTGTGCCAAAGCCCTGGTCTCCTTAAACAGATCCTCGGCCCGCGAGTTGCCGAACTCGTAGCGACATTCGCCCGGCGGGCAGCCCACCATCAAAACGCCGTCGGCCCCTAGCTCGAAGGCTTTGAGGACGAGGCCAGGGTGCAAACGCCCCAGACACATTACCTTGATGGGCCTTACTCCGGCTGGCAAGGACAACCGCTCGTAGCCAGCCATCTCCAGCCCACTGTAGGCATTCCAGTTGCAAGTGAAAATTATGATCCTTCGACTTCGCTCAGGACAAGCCTTAGCTCGTGATTTGCTCATTGCCCCTTTGCAAACCTATGTCAAATATTCGCTGAGGTCTCCTACCCGTGCCAAGATCAAGTCCGGTTGCACCTCAGAGAAACGCTCCAGTGTACCGACCCCTGTCAGCACTGCTGCGGCCCTGGCCCCCACCGCGCGGCCAACCTGCACGTCCATCGGATGATCGCCGACCATCAATGTCCGCTGGGGCTCTACGCCCACCAGTCGCAGGGCTGTCAGCAGGTGTTCCGGGTCCGGCTTGACCGCTGCCACCTCATCTCGCGTCAGCAGTACGTCGTAGACCAGCGGATTCTCCGCCAGGATGCGATCCACCGCTGCCCGACAATTGCGGGTGACGATGGCGACTCTGATCCCCCGCTCCCGCAGCCTGCGGAGCAACTCTGGCACTTCAGGGTACACCTGGGCTTCGTCCGCTGCCTCCAACTCTATAGCCACGATAGCCGCCTCGGCCTCCCGCCGGAAGGCCCGCGCCCTCTCCTCATCCTGCGCTTTCAGCTCCCGCACGGCGTCCTCGATCAACTCCAGAATATAGAGGGTGCTCCGCCCTTCCATAGAAAGACCGTACTGGGGCAGGAGGGCTTTTACCTCAGCCCGCATCCGCCCAAAGTCAATGGTCAAATGCACCAGTGTGCCGTCCAAGTCGAACAGGACAGCCTCAATGTCTCCCAAGTCTGGCCCAAAGCTCATGTGTGCCCCCTGCTAGGCCAACATGGCAGTCAGCATGGCCTCGATCTGCTCATCAGTCGAATAGCCAGCGGTGATGGCATTGGATGGGCAGTGGGCCACACAGGTGCCACAGCCCCGGCAGAGGGCCGGATCTATCCGAGACACCAATAGATTGGAGGTTGGAGGTTGGAGAATGGAGGGCTCGCTGTCCGCCACCAACCTGGGCGCGTGGAACTCGCAGATGCTCTCGCAGGTGCCACAGGCCCGGCAACGCTGTGAATCAACCCGGGCCACGTCACGTTCCGCCACCATCTGGCCACGGCCCAGCAGGGCCGCCACCCTGGCCGCTACGGCTGCGCCCGTCACCTCCGCCTGGCCATCAGGGGGACAGACGAACACCCCAGTCAATCTGGTCGTCAGCGAGGTTGCGGGCTCGGCGATACCTACTGCGTCCCGCAACCCGCTCAACTGCCCCGCTTCCGAAGGGGCCAGGACCACAGCGTCCGCCTCCACCTGACGCTGGCCACCATTCCCCCCCCAGGTGACCATGAACCGTCCAGGGGAGCCCACCACGGCCGAAGGTGGCTCTTCGCTACGTGCCACAGCAAAGCCTTGAGCTATCAGGGCGCCGGCGCAGACCCCAGCAGCCGCCCCATCGCCAGCCACCAACACTCGACTGTCCAGTTGGATGACCGAGCGCGCCACTGGTGGCAACAGACTGGCCTTGGCCACTGCCGCCGCAACGAGTCGCTCTGCTTCGGCTGTCGCCGTAACAGGATCGTCGGAGTGAAGCCAGGCGCAGTGTTCACGGATGTTGACGAACTCGAATCGGGGAGATATATCGGCGTAGATTTCCCGCAGCTTGGCGCTATCTGCTGCCAATACACCCAGGTTCGTCTTGCACCGTACGCGTTGCGTCGTACAACTGTAGCACACCTGATCCAGCGAACAACACGAACAAGCCGCCAGCACCACCCGGTTGAGACGGTAATCAGCCACGGCCTGCTGGATGACTTGGGCATATTCTTCAGAGCAAGAGAAGGGCAGATCGTCAGCGCAGACCACACGGGGCAACTGACGCAAGAAACCGACCACCCGATCCATGTCCACCACGCCGTCAATCTGTCCCCCGCAGCGGCACACAAAGACCCCCACCCGTGGCGGTGCGAGGGGCATGGCCACCGCGGTCACCGGGACCTCAAGTCGCTCACGGTAGGCAGCCATATCACTCATGGCTCTGGCCGCCACTGCAGACACATCCAGTGGATCACCGGATAGAATGTGGTAGATGCCGTCGCCTGATAGCAGTTCGCCAGCGGCCTGCTGGCTATCGGCGATGACGACGGCTCCAATGTCAAGGGGCAGGCACTCTCCCACGGCGCTGTGGTCAATGGCACATGGCTGGCAGGCCGACATGCAGGCCAGGCACTCGGAGCACACCCCACAGGAGAGACAGCGCTCAGCCTCGGCCACAACCTGCTCCTGGGTAAAACCCAGGTCCACCTCAGCGAAGCTCGACCGATCCGCCAACGATAGACGGGGCATCTGGGCCCGCGGCCGCCGCACGGGCTGCTCAGGCGTGTAATATTCGATGGCCGAAAGGTCAGGTTCCTCAGTGGTACGCCCCAGCGCCAAGTCCTCGCCCCGCAGGTAGCGGAGAATGGACTCGGCGGCGCGCTGCCCGGCAGCGATGGCTTCGATCACGCTGGACGGGCCGCTTACGGCATCCCCCCCGGCGAAGACGCCGGGCATGTCGGTCTGCAAGGTCACCGGATCGGCCACGTAGGTGCCCCTCCGCGCCAGGGACAAGTCCTCGAAAGGAGTGTCCACCGTCTGACCGATGGCTACCAGCAAGGTGTCGCACTCCAGGGTGAACTCGGAGCCTGCGATGGGCACGGGCCGCCGCCGTCCACTCTCGTCGGGCTCGCCCAACTCCATGCGGATGCACTCCAGGCCAGCGAGCACCCCATCCTGGCCCAGGGCCCGCACCGGGGCAGCCAGATAGTGGAATTTGATCCCTTCTTCTTCAGCCTCCTGGACCTGCCAGGGCTCCGCTGGTATCTCAGCCCGTGAGCGGCGGTAGAGGACAGTGACTTCCTGCCCTCCGACCCTTCGACTTTGCTCAGGACAAGCAAGGCAGGCCCGTCGTGCCACCCTGGCTGAGTCAATGGCCACATCGCCGCCGCCGACGACCACCACTTTCGCGCCCAGGTGTGAGGGAGATGCCGTGTCTGCCCCTGGAGCAGCGAGATTCACCGCACGCAGAAAGTCCACACCAGAGAGCACACCCTTCAGGTCTTCCCCAGGGATGCCTAAGGTCCAGCCCTGATGGGTCCCCACAGCAACAAAGACAGCGTCGTACTCCTCCCGCAGCCGCTCCAGTTCGTCCCTGTCAACCGGGTGATTGAGATGGATCTTTACCCCCAGGGCCTCGATGGCTGCGACCTCGCGCTGCAACACTTCGGGCGGCAGGCGATAGCCAGAGATGCCCACAGCCATCATCCCTCCTACCACAGGCAGGGCTTCAAAGACTTCGCTGGCGATACCCTGGCGAGCCAGAAAATAGGCCGCCGTCAGACCAGCAGGGCCGGCGCCAACGATGGCCACGCGTTTGGAGGAAGCTGAAAGGGCTGAAAGAGTCTCCCCCAGTTCCCCCAGACCCTTTTTCCACCCTTCGACGGAGTCTATCCCGAGCGAAGTCGAGGGGCTCAGGACAGGCCCTTCGACAACCCTTCGACTTTGCCCTTCGACTCGGCTCAGGGCAAGCTCAGGGTAGGGCTCAGGACTCAGCGCCCAGTCGGCTACGAATCGCTTCAGCGCACATATCGCCACCGGCTCGTCCACCTCGGTGCCGCGCCGGCACTTTTCCTCGCAGGGGTGATGACACACCCGGCCCAGGACGCCGGGGAAAGGCACTGCCTCACGGATCAAGTCGAGGGCTTCCTGGAAGCGACCTTGGGTGATGAGGGCCACGTAGCCCTGGACGTGGATGCCGCCAGGGCAGGCCGCCTTGCAGGGCGCGATTCCCCGCTTCTCGATGGCAAAGACATTGGGCACAGCCCCATAACCATGGCCAAAGATGGCCCTACGAGGCTTGCCATTGACGGAAACTGTCACCGGACAGACCTGCTCACAATCCCTGCAGGCAGTACACTTGGTCAGGTCCACATAACGCGGGCTATGCTGTACCTCAACCTGGAAATCCCCCCGCTGACCGGTCAAGTCAGCCACCCTGGCGTCAGTCAGAATTTCGATGTTAGGATGTTTGACTGCCTCCAGCATATCAGCGGTCAACAGATGCGGAGAGACCTTGCCCTCATTCCCATGACCGAGAAACGGTGACTCCTCCACCAAATAGATTTGAATTCCCGACTGGGCCAAATCGAGGGCCGCCTGCACGCCGGCCAGGTTGCCTCCGATCACCAAAACGCCCTTTCTCAACGCTACGTTCCCTCCAGCCACCTACCCTTGCTACTCGTCCTCGGCACTGTTGCGCCGTTTTGTCACCTGCTGCCCATACTCATACCCTCGCTCAAATGCTTTCAGATTAAGCTCCTCTGTACCTTTGGGCACTGAGGACAGCACCGCCTCTTTCATCGCTTCCACCGAGGCCAGTTCGGTAACCGCAATGAGGAAGCCCAGCATGACTACGTTGGCCACCACCTTGCGCCCCAATTCCTCAGCCAGGCGGGTGGCCGGGATAGAGAGAATTCTCAAGCCATCGGCCGCTTCATCGGTCTCTGCCAGGTCTTCATCAATAATCAAAAGGCCGTCCTTCCTGAATCCAGGCACATACTTGTTGTAGGCCCCCTGCGACATGACCACCAGAATCGTCGGGTCAATGACATGGGGATAACTGATAGGTTCATCAGAGATGACGACCTGGGCAGCGCAGGCTCCACCCCGCGACTCGGGCCCGTAGCTTTGGGTGAAAGTCGCGTTCTTGCCATCGTGGATGGCCACCGCTTCACCGATAATGTAACCCGTCTTGATGATGCCCTGACCGCCGAAGCCACTCAGCCTGATCTCTGCCCGACTCATACTCTCCTCCCTTCACTCCCTGCCGCCCATCGCCTTGCTTAACCCCTCCTGGCAAAAGTCGGAGAAGGTGGGCTTCTCAACATCCACAAACACACCCTCAATGATTTCGCCATCCAGGTCTATGTCCACATCCTTGGGGTCGGCGCCGTGTTGAATGACGCCCTTCTGATGGTAATATTTGAGTGAATCCAACCCTGTGCGCCGCCTTTGCCGGCGGCCATAGTTGACGGGGCAAGGGGCGATGACCTCAACCAGGCTGAAGCCTCGCTTGTCCAGCGCCTCGCCGATGGACCTCTCTAGACGCCGTACGTGAAGCATGGTCCAGCGAGCCACATAGACCGCCCCGCTGGCCGCCGCCAGGTAGGGGATGCTGAAAGGGTGCTCAAAGCAGCCGTAGGGCGAGGTAGTGGTCCTGGCCCCAATAGGTGTGGTGGGGCCTACCTGCCCGCCCGTCATCCCATAGTTGAAATTGTTGACGCAAATGACGGTCAAGTCAATGTTGCGTCGGGCAGCGTGGATGAAATGATTGCCGCCAATGGCGATGAGATCGCCGTCGCCGCTAAAAACCACCACCTTGAGCTCTGGGTTGGCCAGCTTGAGCCCGGTGGCAAAGGCGATAGCCCGCCCGTGGGTGGTATGAAAGGAATCCAGCTTGATGTAACCAGCAACCCGCCCCGTGCAGCCGATGCCAGAAACGACAGCCACCTTGTCCAAATCCAAGCCTGATTTCAGCAGGGCGCTGATGAAACAGGTCACGGCTGTGCCGATCCCACACCCCGAACACCAGATGTGTGGCAGACGATCTTCCCGCAGGAGATC
>SOHZ01000491.1 GCA_004377365.1 Anaerolineales bacterium
TTAATGTGTAGCCACCTGCCTGATATGCCGATCAACCGAGTTTCAAACTATGCCCAATCACCAACACCAGAGGAACAACAGCAGGTGTTACGCCTGGTTGTCGACCATATCTTGGTTGGAAAAGAGCAATTAACAATCAAGCACGTCATCCCTCTAGCGGGAGACCGTCGATTGTATACACGACGTAGTTATGCTATTTAACCGCCCAACTCGACGATCAATTCGTGGATGCGGTCCAGCCCTGCCCTCAGGTGGTCCGGCGGCAGGCCATAACTTATCCTAAAGTGATGGTCGAGGCCAAAGTGATCGCCGGGTACGATCAGGATGCTCTTCTCCCGCATGAGCCGATTTACCAACTCGGTGGAGTTGACATCCAGGTGGTAGCGAACAAAGGCGATGGCCGCTGCCTGAGGGGGGACCACGGTGAATGTTCCCTCATGATCCTCCATCCAGGCGTCGAGGATAGGGTAGCCCCGGCGGATGTAGTCGCGGGTGCGCTTGATAAGCCGCGGGCGCACCTCGGGCGACAGGGCGATGGCTGCCAGTTTGTTGGACAGCATGGTGGCGCCGATGGTGGTATATTCGTGGCGGGCCCAGATCTCATCTACTGTGTCCGCCGGTCCCACCACCCAGCCGATGCGCAGGCCAGGGATGCCATAAGCTTTGCTCAGGCTGTTGTGGGCCAGCACCTTGTCGTAGCGACCCCAGAAGGAGGGGGTCTGGGTGTCGGTCAGCCGCTCGGCACCGCTATACACCTCATCAGCCAGAATCCAGGCCCCAACCCGGTCGGCAGCAGCCACGATGGCGTCCATCTCGGCCTCGGTCAAAATGTAGCCGGTGGGGTTATCTGGATTACAGACGGCGATGAGTTTGGTCTTCTCGGAGACAGCATCGTTCAACTCGTCCAGGTCAGGGGCCCAACCTCGTTCCTCTTTGAGGTTGAAGGATTTGACCTGGAAGCCCAGGTTATGGGCGATGCCCCAGATCTGCATGTAGTTAGGCAGCATCATCACCATCTCTTCCCCTGGCCGGAGCATAGTCTGGGGGGTAACAAAGTTGGCCTCGGCGCAGCCCACGGTGACCAGCACGTTGTCAGGGGTAGCGCCGGGGTAGAGGGCGGCGATCCGCTCCCGCAACTCGATGACTCCGTTGGCCTGGGCATAGCCCAGCTCGGTGGACAGCAGTTCTTCGATGACTACCGGATCGTCCACCAGTTCGCGGACTGTCATGGGATGAACGCCGCTTTCCGAGAGGTTGTAGTCAACGACGTTTTCCCATTTGGACATCATCCGTTCCATCAGAAAGGGTTGAAAGTCAGCTTTTTCTTCAGTGGTCACAGTCAGTCTCCTTGAGGTTGATATTTGCCATGCCATGTTCTATTTGGCTCATTTCCTCAGCTATTATATTATATCATATCTATGTCTGTAAGGCTAGCTGGATTTGTGGCTTTTCTCGGAGAGTTCAGTTTGTTGTCTGAGTTCGGCTGGGACGAACTTGGCAGAGACGCAAAAATTTTAAGGTTAGACTATTGACATTTGCCAAAAAACTTGGTATAATACTCTATTGTGATATACAGAGCATCGTTATGTCACGAACCATTGCCGGTGTGTTTAACTTTCCCCTGACCTGGGCTTCGGGGAAGCCGGTGTGGTCTATAGCATCTTTCGGATGCATTACTATCCCCCCCAACAAGGCGGGTCGAGGGCTGAAGCCAGCGGGCGGCCCTCTTGAATAAGCGCCAGGCAGATGGTTGCTGCTATTCTTCGCTGGCGCTCTTGACAGGTTCGCTCTCCCGAGAGCTTTCCCTCGGGCCGTCTTGCGTAGCCTCTCCGTAGGATGTGGTAATAAGGGCTTGCCCTTTTTGCGCTAGACTGACTCCCTGTCTGATCGACAATCTTCCCCTAGCTTCCCTTTAGCAAGAATGATCGCTCCAAAGAAAGCAGCTGGGTGTGGGAGGCGTTGTCTCTCATTACGTGTCTGGCGTGTCGGGGTGTCATGCATCTATTCTGTGAGGGTTTTGTGAGAAGGAGTGTATGAGAAATGGTCAATAATGCGTTGCGCAAAAGTTATACTACAATACCTGATGTCCATCCTCTTCCCAATTTGGTTAAGGTGCAATTGGATTCGTATCGCTGGTTCCAGCAGGTGGGCCTGGAAGAGCTTTTCAATGAAATCTCACCGATAGTCAGCTTTAACAAGAATCTGGAGTTGCATTTTCTGAGCTATCGCTTCGATGAGTCTAAATATACCGAAGAGGAATGTCGCGACCGAGATATGACTTATGCCAGCCCACTGTGGGTGCAGGTCAGGCTGATTAACAAAGAAACGGGGGAGATCCAGGAACAAGAGGTCTTTATGGGCGATTTTCCCCTTATGACCGAGAACGGCACCTTCATTATTAATGGAGCTGAGCGAGTGGTAGTTAGCCAGTTGATCCGTTCCCCCGGCGTGTATTTCACCGTTGGGGAGGACCGTGCCACGGGGCGGCAGTTATGTATGGCCAAGCTCATCCCTAACAGAGGGGCCTGGCTCGAGTTCGAGACTGGCAAGAAAGATGTCCTTTCAGTCAAGGTTGACCGCAAGCGCAAAATCCCTGTCACTGTCCTGCTGCGGGCTGTCCTGGGTATAGAGTTCGACAAGGACGAGGCCGAAAGGCGACGCCGTTGGAAAGAACTCTGGAACCGGGCCAGGAAGGTAGACCCGGCTTCGAAGGAAGAGTGGAACCATCTGATTGATGAATTGACAGCCGAGAGGCTCTGGTGGATAGGGTGGGGACAGCCTCTCTCTGCCGAACAAGAGGCCATAGTGCGAGCCGATACTGAGTATCGCCTGGAACAGGAGGCTGCCGGTTACACCGAGCGCTGCTGGGGGAACACTGACCATCGAGTTAGCTCCCAGGTGGATGAGTTATGCCCGGAATGTGGTTGGTACATTTGCTCTCATGACGGCCGGTGCCAAGGCCCCCACAATACCTGGATCGGGGTGGGTGAAAGTCGCTTTAGTCATCGGTGCAGTGGTCGCTATCACATCTATCAAGGCAACGATGAGGAACTCATAGAGCTCTTCAGCCCGCACGACAGTATGCCGGAACACTCCTACATAAAAGCAACCATTGAGCGTGACCCGACCAAAAGTGTTGATCGGGCCCTCCTTGAGTTCTACAAAAAGCTGCGCCCTGGCGATCCGCCCACCTTAGATAACGCCAGAAGCTTCCTTACCTCTCTGTTTTTCTCCAGCCGGCGCTATGATATGGCCAAGGTAGGTCGCCATAAGCTTGACAAGCGCCTTGATCTTGATGTCCCCCTTTTCCATCGGACTCTGACCAGAGAAGACTTGGTCAAAGTGGTGGAGCACATAATTATGGTCAACAACGGGGTGGATTCTCCGGATGACATAGACCATCTGGGCAACAGGCGTATCAAGACGGTGGGTGAGCTCATCCAGAACCAGTTGCGCATCGGGTTGTTGCGTATGGAGAGAGTAGTTCGCGAACGCATGAGCATCCGCGACCCAGAGCAACTGATCCCCATATCCTTGATCAACATCCGCCCCGTGGTGGCTGCCACCCGCGAATTCTTCGGCGGGAGTCAGCTCAGCCAGTTCATGGACCAGACCAATCCTTTGGCTGAACTGACCCACAAGCGGCGCCTTTCCGCTCTAGGGCCTGGTGGCCTCCGACGAGAGCGCGCCGGGTTCGATGTGCGGGATGTCCATCACTCTCACTATGGCCGTATCTGCCCTATCGAGACGCCAGAAGGCCCCAACATCGGGTTGATCGGCTCCCTGGCCACCTATGGCCGGATCAACGAGTATGGTTTCATCGAAACCCCCTATTCTAAAGTTGTCAATACAGTGCCCAATGAGTATGAGCAACTGCTGGAGAAAACGTTACGAGAGCGGATCGTGGATCTGCAGAGCGGTGAGGTGGTGGCTGAAGCGGGGACCTTTGTTACCGCTGAACTGGCCGATCGTATCGCTTCTCTTCCGTTGGAAGATGTGAAGATCGTGCCCATCGTTATCAATGAGATCGTCCATCTGTCGGCTGACGAGGAGGACACGTACACTATTGCCCAGGCCAACGCCCGTTTGGATGGGCGAGGGCAGTTTGTTGATAGCAAGGTCTCGGTGCGGCGCAGCCAGAGATTCCTCATGGAATCTGTCGAAAAAGTGGACTTTATGGATGTCTCACCCAAGCAGATCGTCAGCGTCTCGGCTGCTCTCATCCCCTTCTTGGAGCACGATGACGCCAACCGGGCTTTGATGGGTTCCAATATGCAACGTCAGGCTGTACCTCTTCTGAACCCGGAGGCTCCTCTTGTGGGTACGGGGATGGAACGGCAAGCGGCCCTGGATTCGGGTCATGTAGTGGTAGCCGAAGAGGATGGCGAAGTGGTGAGTGTCACCAGTCGTCAAATCGTGGTGATGGAGGAGAGTGGCTTACACATCTATCCATTGCGTCGGTACAATCGTTCGAACCAGAGCACCTGTATTGACCAGCGGCCTGTGGTTGATAAAGGTGATCAGGTTAAAAAAGGTGATACCCTCGCTGATAGCTCTTCTATCGAGCACGGTGAACTGGCTTTGGGCCAGAACATCCTGGTGGCTTTTATGTCCTGGGAAGGTGGCAACTATGAGGATGCCATTCTTACCAGCGAGAGCATGGTGCGTGAAGACAAGTTTACCTCCATCCATATTGAGAAACATGAGGTAGAGGCTCGCGATACCAAATTAGGCCCCGAAGAAATCACGCGCGACATTCCCAATGTGGGTGAGGACGCCCTTAAGGACCTGGATGAGAACGGCATTGTGCGCATTGGGGCCGAGGTTGGCCCTGGTGACATCCTGGTGGGCAAAATCACGCCTAAAGGTGAGACTGAGTTGACTCCCGAGGAAAAGTTGCTGCGAGCCATCTTTGGTGAAAAGGCTCGCGAGGTCAAGGATTCCTCCTTACGCCTTCCTCATGGCGAAAAAGGTAAAGTGGTTGACATAAAGGTTTTTGGCCGAGAAGAGCACCGTGATCTTCCTGCTGGCGTTGACAAGTTGGTGCGGGTGAGTGTGGCCCAGAAGCGCAAAATCACCGAAGGTGATAAGATGGCTGGCCGCCATGGCAATAAGGGTGTCATTTCCAAAGTGGTGCCTATTGAGGATATGCCCTTCTTGGCTGATGGCACGCCAGTAGAGATCATCCTCAATCCCCTGGGAGTGCCAGCTCGTATGAACATCGGCCAGATTCTGGAAACGCACCTTGGGTGGGCTGCTGACCAACTGGGTTTTCGAGTCATCTCTTCGGTTTTCGACGGAGCTGATGAGGAAGAAATCGCCGCTGAATTGGCCAGGGCCTGGCTGATGGGGCGAGCCTGGGAGGATGTAACGGAGCGTGCCTGGCAATGGTTAAAGGAGGCAGGATATGGTCTGCAGGATATACGAGATGATGATGAGGCTCGTCTTCTCTATATCATCTGGTGGCTGAGAGATAAAGGTTATGATGAGGATCTCCTGGCTTTTGACCAGACTTATGCCCGTCGGGCTACCCTTTGGGAGTGGCTGAGGGAACGCGGTTACGACTCGGACAAACTGATTGTTCTGGAAGGAGATGAGCGTTCCCTGCCCGAACGAGAGGAAGCGGACCGCTGTGTACGTGGGGTTTGCCTGCGGGAGTGGCTGAGGCACATGAGGGAGAAGGAATCCAGAATTGGGACCTGGAAAGTGGAAACTGAGACCTGGAGATTAGAAGAGGGTGGATATGGTATTCCTTCTTTGGTTCCTGATCCCGAAACCATTGCTGATGAGAAGCTATATGAGGTAGCTTTACAAGTCAGTCGGGCCACTGGAGAACCACTGCCTACGGCCGGCAAGATGATCCTCTACGATGGTAAGAAGGGTGAGCCTTTCGATCAGCCAGTGACCGTGGGGGTGATCAACATGATGAAGTTGGCTCATCTGGTCGAGGATAAAGTCCATGCTCGTTCTACTGGCCCTTATTCGCTGGTGACCCAGCAGCCTTTGGGGGGAAAGGCCCAGTTCGGCGGCCAGCGCTTCGGCGAGATGGAGGTCTGGGCCCTGGAAGCTTATGGGGCAGCCCATATTCTCCAGGAAATGCTGACCGTCAAGTCCGATGATGTCATAGGACGTGTCAAGACCTATGAGGCCATTGTCAAGGGCCAGGATATCCTCGAACCTGGCGTGCCCGAGTCTTTCCGGGTGCTGATCAAGGAACTTCAGGCTCTGGGTCTTTTCATTGAGGTTCTCAACGAGAACAATGAGATGGTTCCATTTGGTCGGGAGGATAGTGAGGAGAAATTGCCCAAATTGGGCCTGGGATTGAACTTGCCCCCCCTTAGGAGAAGGAGAGGGAGGGGTTAGGTCAAAAGTTTGGGGAGAGGGAAGGCTGGGTGCAAAGTGAGGGATTGTGGACATACTTGTGCGGTAAATTTGACTTTTTGGAAAACCCTTGTATAATAAGCGTTCGTGACTAACATTCTCTTAAGCCACGATAAGTGCGTGAACGTGGTGAGTTTCATGAGGATGGTTGGGAAGAAAAGGTGTGTAATTGCTGCATGGGGAGGGGAGCAAATGCCAACAGTCAATCAGTTAGTGAGGAAGGGGCGTAAACGCGTAACCAAGAAGGGAAAGTCACCGGCTCTCGGCTTCAGTTACAATGCTCTTACTGGCCGTACCACCCGGGGTAGGGGGAATCCTCAGAAACGAGGTGTCTGCACTCAAGTCAAAACCACTACTCCCAAAAAGCCTAACTCTGCCCTTCGTAAAGTTGCCCGTGTTCGTCTGACCAACGGCATTGAGGTGACGGCCTACATTCCTGGCGAGGGACATAACTTGCAAGAGCACTCGGTGGTGCTGATCCGTGGCGGGCGTGTGAAGGACCTGCCTGGCGTGCGCTACCACATCGTGCGTGGAACCCTGGACTCGGACGGCGTCGAGGGGCGCAATCGCGGGCGCTCTAAATATGGCACCAAACGTCCGAAGGAGAAAGCAGTTCTCTAGCTGATGGCCGATGGCTGATGGCCGATGGCTGATAGCTGATGGTCTATACGCCATACGTTATCTGCTATATGCTATTGGCCATATACTGAGAGGAGCAGGAAATGCCAAGACGCAGCCGTCCGCCTCGGCGGGAAATCGAACCAGATATCAAATACGATAGCGTCATAGTAGCCAGGTTCATAAACAAGTTGATGATGCGTGGCAAGAAGAGCACTGCAGAGCATATCATCTACGATGCTTTTGACATAATCGAGAGTAGAGTCCATAAGAGTCCTCTGGATATATTCGAGCAGGCTGTCAATAACGCCACGCCTGTCCTGGAGGTAAAACCTAGGCGGGTAGGTGGAGCCACCTACCAGGTGCCGGTTGAAGTCAGGCCAGAGAGGCGACTCTCGCTGGCCATGCGTTGGTTGGTGCAGAATGCTCGCAATCGCACTGGCAAGTCCATGGCCGAGAAGCTCGCTGCTGAGTTGATGGATGCGGCTCAGGGTCAGGGGGCTACCATCAAGAAGAAGGAAGACACTCACAGGATGGCCGAAGCCAATAGAGCTTTTGCCCATTATCGTTGGTAACCTGTACCGCAACAGTGGTAGTTGTCCATCGCCTATCGTTCACTTCGCTTCATTGCCTGTTGCCTGGCTTTATCCTCCAGGTGATGAGTGATCTGCGATAAGCGATGAGCTATTGGGCGAAGTGAGTTTTCCCATGGACCGAGAGTACCCTCTGGAACGGACGCGCAACATAGGAATAATCGCCCACATTGACGCGGGCAAGACGACCACGACCGAGAGGGTGCTTTTTTACACTGGCCGTACCCACCGTATGGGCAATGTGGACGAGGGTACGACGGTCACCGATTGGATGGAGCAGGAACGGGAACGCGGCATCACTATCACCGCCGCGGCCATCACCTGTTTCTGGCGCGATCATCAGATTAACATCATTGATACACCGGGGCACATTGATTTCACCGCCGAAGTGCAGCGTTCTCTGCGCGTTCTGGACGGGGGTATCGTGGTCTTTGATGCGGTGGCTGGGGTGGAACCCCAATCAGAGACTGTCTGGCGGCAGGCTGATCGCTATCGCGTGCCACGCATCTGTTTCGTTAACAAAATGGATCGTACCGGGGCCGACTTTTGGCGGACCATTGCTATGATCCAAGATAGACTGAAGGCCAATCCTGTAGCCGTCCAGATACCCATCGGCGTCGAAGGCTCTTTTAGGGGCGTCGTTGATCTGATCCGGATGGAGGCTATCATCTACACCGACGACCTGGGCACACGCCTGGATACTACGGAGATCCCTGGGGAGCTCGGGGAGGAGGCTGTGAGATGGCGGGAGCGTTTGGTCGAACAGGTGGCCGAAACTGACGAGGCTCTGACGGTGAAGTATCTGGAAGGCGAGGAAATCTCTGAAGGTGAGTTGCGTCGGGCCCTGCGCCAGGCCACTCTGGATCTCAAATTGGTGCCCGTTCTCTGCGGTGCAGCCCTGCGCAACAAAGGCGTGCAACCGATGCTTGATGCAGTGGTTGACTATTTGCCCTCACCCCTCGATGTACCTCCTATTGTGGGGGTTAGTCCCAAGACGGGAAAAGAGGAGAGCCGGAGGGCCGATGAATCAGAGCCGCTGGCCGCTCTGGTTTTCAAGATCGTAACCGACCCTTATGTGGGACGCCTGGCTTATTTCAGGGTCTACTCGGGTCGCTTGGTTTCCGGCAGGGGAGTCCTCAATTCCACCCGGGATAGAAAAGAGCGGATTGGCCGGCTGCTGCGCATGTACGCCAACCGTCGGGAGGAGATCGAAGGGGTCCCGGCTGGCGACATCGGCGCAGTACTGGGCCTAAAAAGAACCTTCACCGGCGAGACCCTTTGCGACCGCCGCCGCCCTATCGTTCTGGAGTCTATCAAGTTTCCCGAACCCGTCATTTCAGTGGCCATTGAGCCCCGCACCCAGGCCGATCAGGACAAGATGGCTGGCGCCCTGGCCCGTTTAGCCGAAGAGGACCCTACCTTTCAGATGCGCGTTGATGAGAACACCGGTCAGACTCTCATCTCCGGCATGGGCGAGCTTCACCTGGAGGTTCTGGTGGACCGCATGTTGAGGGAGTTCAGGGTCAGCGCCAATGTAGGCAAGCCTCAGGTAGCTTATCGGGAGACTATTACCCAGCCGGCGCGAACCGAGGGGCGCTTTATCCGTCAGACAGGCGGGAGGGGTCAGTACGGCCACGTCTGGCTGGAGATAGCGCCGCTGGAGAAGGGTAAGGGCTTTGAGTTCGAGGATGGGACCGTCGGAGGACTGATACCTAAAGAGTTCGTCCCAGCCGTGGAACAAGGTGTCATGGAGGCCATGGAGAGCGGGGTCTTGGCGGGCTATCCCCTGGTGGATCTAAAGGTCGCTCTGGTGGGCGGCTCTTACCATGATGTGGATTCATCAGAGATGGCTTTCAAGATCGCCAGTTCTATGGCTCTCAGAGATGGAGTGCAGAAGGCGGGACCGATTCTCTTGGAACCGGTTATGAAGGTTGAGGTGGTGGCACCCGAAGAGTTCACCGGAGACGTCATCGGCAATTTGAACGCCCGTGGGGCGCATATAGAGAGCATGGAGCTTCGTGCCGGCGGTGTGCAGGCTGTGCGGGCCCATGTCCCTCTGGCCGAGATGTTTGGCTACGCCACCGACCTCCGGTCAATGACTCAGGGGCGGGGCGTCTTCACTATGGAATTTGATCACTACGATGAAGTGTCGCCCGAGGTGGCGGAGCGCATTGCCTTGGGCGGCTGATGCTGAAGTAGTTGATATCCCCCTTGATTTTGGTAGGGGTTCGGCAAACGATCAATTCTCAAGGAAAGGAAAACGATAAATGGCGAAGGAGAAATTTGAGCGCACGAAGACTCACATAAACGTGGGGACGATAGGGCACGTGGATCACGGCAAGACCACCCTGACCGCGGCCATGACCAAGGTCTTGGAAATGAAGGGGCTGGCTGAGTTCATGCCTTTTGATAGCATTGACAACGCTCCGGAGGAAAAAGCCCGTGGGCTGACCATCTCCATCTCCCACGTAGAGTACGAGACGGAGAAGCGGCACTACGCCCACATTGATTGTCCTGGGCACCGGGACTATATCAAGAACATGATCACCGGCG
>SOHZ01000639.1 GCA_004377365.1 Anaerolineales bacterium
CCAGGCGTGTCGCCCGCAGCCAAGTCTCTATGGCCTTACCCATTGCCTTCCGTTCGACATAAATGTTGGCCATCGCTACATAAGTTTCCGCTGCCTCATCTAAATGCCCCAGGCGCTCTTGGACGTCGGCCACGCGCTCCCAGGCCAGAGGATCATCGGGCGTAAGCTGGCTGGCTTTCCGATAGGCACTGAGTGCCTCTTCCAGTTGGTGGGATTGGAGGTAGGCCATGCCGAGACTGACCAGGGCAGTCAAGTCATCAGGAAACTCTGCCAGGGCCCTCTTATACTCTACGATGGCCTTGCTCCATTGCTTGTCCCAGGCATAATTCGAAGCTCTCTTCATGGCCTCTTCGAACGCACTTCTTTTTCCAACCACGCTGTACCTCCTGTGGCCTCTTCGGGCTTTGGGCTCTTTACTATAGTATACCACAAGAATGCCAATAAAAAAAGCCCTGGAATTCCTAGAGTTGCTTCTTGAATGGCCTTGGAGCGGTGAGAGGGCCGAAATGAAAAAAGGGCCAGGCAAGTTTCTCTGAAAGCGAATCCCGCCTGACCTAGAGGCTCCATCCGGCAGTTGTGTGATGGCGATCACTTTGTTTCTTTTCCCCAAATCATCATTTTCAGTTGGGTGTATGCCGGCCTGGGGCTGCGATTAGGATTGAGGATAGCGTACCAACGCATGATCTCGTGCGAATCATACCAGGGTACGCTGCTAAAGTCCAGGTTGAACAGGAAAATAGCTCCCATCCAGGGCCACTCATCGGCAGCCTTTTGGTAGGCCCGCACCAGATAGGCAGCCTGCTGTGCTTCGCTGACGGCAGTGGGTTGGTGTTCTCCCATATCCCAGGGGGATTGCAGCACCCAGCCTAGCTCGGTCACCCACAGGGGCGTCTCACCGTCGCCGTTGGCGACCATCACCTCGTGCTGGGCCTGGGCCCTGGTGAAGGAGAGCCCCCAAGGATCATGGTGGTCGGGCTCGTGACCGAAACCGTAGGGATGGGAGCCCAAAGCGTCAAAATAGCCCTTACCGCCGGCATCGTAAATGCCCTGGATATAGTCCAGGTCTCCCATAGCTCCTGGCCCGCCACCACCAGTGGTGGACAGACCTCCGGTGACGATGATGCAATCCGGGTCAACTTCCTTGGCGGCCAGATAGGCAGCTTTGAGCATAGGCACGTATTCGGCTGGGTTAGGTTCACGCATCCCCCAGGCATAGTTCAGATTAGGCTCATTCCAGATCTCGTAAGCGGCTACTGTGCCCTTGTAACGGCTCACCAGGGCTTTCATGAAATCGGCAAAGTCCTGGGGATTGCTGGGAGGATGAGTAGGCAGCGTGTCCGGTGGGCGTGCCCACTGGGGACCCATGTTCACCCGCATCATGATGTTTAACCCTTGGGCGCTAAAGGCCTTGGTGATGTTGTCAGGGTCCTGCCACTTGAATTCGCCTTTGCTGGGCTCTACGCCCCCCCAATCCACATAGCTCTTGGCCCATTTGAACCCCATGTCCCGCACCAGATAGGACTTGCCCAGATCGGCCAGGTTGACGCCGTAGCGTAAGGTAGCAGATGGTTCTGGCTGAGCCACCGGACCCACTGGCGGTGGATCCAGCGGGCTTGGGAAATTCCCTTTGCCCGGCCGTATGGCTGGTGTGTCGTCCCAGGCGATGTCGTTGGTGAGTCTCTGCAGATCACTGCCGTCACGGCGCAGGACGTACAATTCGTGGTTGCTATCTTGCCATGAGGTGAAAAAGAGCCAGGTTCCATCAGGGGGCCAGGTCAGCGAGCCCAGCCAGGCCTCGCTTCGGAAGAGCCAGGTGACATCTGAGCCATCGGGACTCATGACGTAGAGGCCAGGTTTGTCCTCCTCATCCCAGCCGACGAAAGCGATTTGGCTGCCATCGGGCGCCCAGGCTGGACTGGTCCCCTTCAAGGGCCAGACGGTCAGGATGGTCTCTTCGGAGCCGTCGGCGTTCATGACGTGGATGCCCTCCACTCCGTTACGCACACCGGCGAAGGCCAACTTCTTGCTGTCTGGCGACCAGGCAGGACTTCTATCATCTTGTCTCACCTCGTTTACGGTCAGGCGTTGTTCACCTGTGCCATCTGCGTGTATGACGTAGATTTCCTGGTTCCCATCTCGTTCCGAGACGAAGGCTATCTGGGTTCCGTCTGGCGACCAGACCGGCATATAATCCCAGGCCGGGTTGTTGGTAAGATTGAAGGGATTATCCCCGTTGGCATCCATGACGTATATCTCGCTGTTGTCATCGCGGTGGGTGGTAAAGGCCAATTTGGTGCCGTCGGGAGACCAGGCTGGGTCCCAATCGGAAGCTGGATGCTCGGTCAGATTGATGAGAGAGCCTTCGCCATCGAAGCGGTAGATTTCGCCGTTGCCCTCACGATCTGAGGCAAAAGCAATGGAATAAGCGACCGGGGTCGGTGTCGGCGTTGGGGTAGGGGTAACTGTTGGCGTCGCAGTGGGTAGCGGAGTCCAGGTGGCAGTGGGAGTAGGGGTCGGCCGGGGCAGTATGGGACAGGCACAAACGCTGAGAATCTGGGTGCAGAGGAACAGGCTGAAGACAAGACGTTTCATCACATCCCTATTATATCCCATTCTGTCAGATAAGGCAACACCACTGGAGATTACCCACAAGTCCATTTGGGACAGTTGAGGCGGGTTCGCTACCCTCATATCTTGTGGTGAAATGTGCCTGCAATCCTCTATATCTGAGCACTCCTTGGGATATGGGTAATCTCCGGAATACCAAGAGGGTGGACAAGTAAGGGTACTTCAGTAGAGCAATCCAGCAGATCTGTTACAGGGCTGTGTTATCATAACTGGATAGAAGGGAGAGGCACCATCAGGCTCACTGTTGTGCCTTGGCCTGGGGCCGACTCTATGGAAATCCGGCCGCCGAGCATTCCGGCTCGTTCGTATAGATTGAGCAGACCTATGCTACCTCGTGTAGCGTAAGAGATTTCCACTTCTTCCACGTCAAAGCCCTGACCATCATCCCGAATGGTGGTCGAGAGTTCCTTTTTGTCACGAATAACCGTTAGCCAGACGTTGTTAGCCCTGGCGTGCTTTTTGATGTTATTGAGCGCTTCCCGCACGATGGCAAACACTATGTCCTCGACTCTGTGTGGCAGGCGCTCCTTTAGTCCTTCTATTTGGAGATGGATGGACATATTCTCCGTTTGGCGCAACTGTTTGACATAATACTCCAAAGCGACTTTAAGCCCGTGGGTTTCAAGAGCAAGGGGCCGAAGCTCGAACATGGTGGTGCGAGTCTGGTGCATGGCTTTGGTGGCTTTTTCTTTCAGTTGCGACAGTTCCACCTCGACCTTTGAAGGTTCCCTGTGCAGTAGTTTCTGGATGAACTCGATATCCATTATCAGGCTGGCCAGGGTTTGGGCTGGCCCATCGTGGAAATCGCGGGCTAACTTTTTGTGCACCTCTTCTTCAATGCCCAGCATCCTGTCTCTCTCCTCACGTATCTGCAAGTAGAGGCGAGCGTTGACGATGGCAATAGCTGCCTGACCAGCCAGGGCGCTCAAGGTATCCAAATCCTGTTTATCGAATTTTTCTCCTGATTTCTTGTTCAGAACCTCGATGACGCCGATCATCTCTCCTTGGGTCATGAGGGGGACGCCGACGAGGGAACTAGTGCGATAGCCCAGGCTCTCATCTATGCCTTTGAAAAAGCGCTCGTCTTTCGATACATCCTCGACAATGACTGGCTGGCGATGGGTAAAAATCCAGCCAGCGATGCCTTGATCAGCGGACATGCGGCGTAGTTTCAAAGTCTCTCCTTCGCCTTCACCCCCTTCGGTTACGGCAAAGATCAGGCTGTTTTCGGTTGGGTCCCAGATAAGCAACGAGCCTGTAGAGGCGTCCAAGACCTCGACCGCAGCGTGGATGATTTTACGTAGCAGACGATCCAGATCCAACTCTGAGGTCAGGGTGCGCGATATGTTCTGAAGAGCTGTCAGAGCATTAATTCGTCTCTCGGTAGAGTCTCGCGGCTGGGGACCGTTCTGAACGGCCATTGCTGAGCCAATTCTCCTGAAAGTATTAGATGACGTCATTTTACCACTTTTGGCTCTACTTGACAACCTACACAGTGAACCTCTACCGCTTGACTTTACCCACATCGCGAGGATGGTGACGGGAAGTCGTTTGGCTTCGAATTGTTAAGGTTCACTCTTAATACAAGTTCTGTGGTATAATAGTGTCGAGCCTGTCTTTGATTGCGACGAGTAGTGGGGGGCCAATGGTTAGAGATGCAGGCAATATCTTGAGGTGTAGCAGCGCTGCGCCTGATACCAAAGTTGTGAACAATTACCCCGGCCGCTATCCAACCGAGGACTGGCAGGCCCGTTACTGGACAGTCACCGAAGGGGGTGATTTGCAGGAAGGGGTGGTGGCAGTCGAACTGCCCCGAGGTTGTACCGCTGCCTGCCTGGAGGTAGAGGTTGGCCAGAGCGGCTGTGTGCACAGGGTCAGGCGGTGGGGCTTTGCCTGTTACGTTTCCCTCCTGGAGGAAATCGGCTTCGATCCGGCTCCGCTCCTGACCCACGACCAGGAGAGGTTCCCTGGCGGGGACGATCAGGAACTCCTGCAAGTGATGATCGGCGTCACCCACTTCGACCTGCCCGGTCACTTTATCATCGCCAGCCAGGAACACCCCTTCTTGCTGTTTGATCCTCGGGGGACATTGAAGGGCAGCCATACCAGTTGGTATACCTATTTGGGGGCCCTGGCCTACCTGGCCTCCGATGGACGGGTGAAGGCCAGCTTCCAACAGTTGTGGCGGGAAAACGAGGGCTTGTATCAAGAAGCGGTGAGGTTTCTGATGGGAGCGTTGCGGAGAGAAGAGGGAGAATGACTGGACAAACGCGCTCTCCATTGCTCCAAACTCGCCTACCCTTTTGTTGCCCCTGGATCCTGCCTGACTTCCAGGTATTCGTGTAACATCCTCAGTGCTGCTTCAGCGGACTGCTCTTTGTTGGCCCACCGATCTCCTTTCCAGAGGTATCTCTCGCACCGTTTCAAGTCCGCAGCGGTGAGGGCAATGTAAGTGAGGCCAACAGGTTTCTCCAGGGTGCCTCCGCTGGGTCCGGCGATGCCTGTGACAGCTAGGGCTACATCGGTTTGGAAGAGGCGTCGGACTCCCCGCGACATTTCCCGCGCTGTTTCCTCGCTGACCGCGCCGTGCTCTTGGAGGGTTTGGTGGCTTACGCCCAGTATCCGCTCCTTGGCCTCGTTGGCGTAAGATACCACGCCGCCAATGAGGTAGGCCGAACTGCCCGGCACGTTAGTCAAGCGGTGGGCGATGAGCCCGCCGGTGCAAGACTCGGCCAGGGCAATGGTCAGCTTTTGTTCCGTCAGCAGTCGTCCGACGGCTTTTTCCAAAGGTTCTGTGCCCATTGAATTGCTCCTCTTGTTTCTGCGTACTTTCTACCTCTCCTCTAATTGTACACCCAACCGGTCTGCTGTGTCAATGGTGGTGGCTGTTCCAAGTTGGTGAAGAAATCGGTTTACAACGGTAAAGAACTATGATATAATAATTTTGGCATGGTTCACAGAGGCCCGAGTGATGGCGCTCGCGTGGATGCGGCTATCCATCTTGCGGGTGGCATCGTGCCTGTCGACTCAATTCCCATCGGACAACTTTCGCCGTATTGTGGAGTGTACCACTGATGATGAACGTATTGCTGCTTGCCGGTCATTCGTCAAGAGCGTCCGCAAACGTGTGGACGAAACAGTCAGGTACATCAGGCCCGACGAGGGAACTTTTGATTTCGCAATAATGTATGTCCTGGCTGAGAATGTGTGCTATGAGATTCTCACAATGCCTGACCTGTTTGAATATGCACTTAGCAGTTGGGAGAAGTTGCCATTGGAGAAGAACTTCCTGGTTGCACGTCAACGCCCGCCTTGCCTGAGTCATGATATGCTTCCCCATCTCTTTCTTGCTCCCGCCGGACAAGGCAAAACCCATCACTGCATCGCCCGCATCCAAGAGGTGCGGGCTAAAGCTCCGCTGGCCTCCTTATGGGTCATTCTCCCCAACCAGGCTCAGGTTGCGGCCTTCCGACGCCGTCTGGCTGAAGAGGGCGGCGCGTTGGGGGTGCAACTGGGCACCTTTTACACCTTTTACGCCGAGATCCTGGCCCGGGCGGGACAGCCTATCCCTCGCCTACTCGACCCCGTCCAGCATCGCCTGCTGCGCACCATCGTAGACCAACTGTGCGCAGAGGGTCGCCTGTGTCACTATGCCCCACTACGCGACAAACCTGGCTTCATCCGGCTCTTGCGTGCCCTCGTCCGGGAACTCAAACGTGCCCGCGTCCACCGCGACAACTTTGCCGCTGCCGTCGCCGATGGAGAAGAACGGTTGACCGAACTGGCCGCCATCTATGCTGATTACCAAGACTGGCTGGTGCGGATCAACTGGATGGACGCCGAAGGCCAAGGCTGGCTGGCCGCGCTGGCTCTGGAGAAACACCCTCACTTATGTCGTGACCTGCAGTTGTTGATCGTTGACGGCTTTGACGAGTTCAACCCCACCCAACTGGAAGTGCTGCGCCTCCTGACTGGCCACGCTGCTGAAACCATCGTCACCCTCACTGGCGACGCTTCGACTCAGTTCAGCACAGGCACTTTCCGCACCCGGATTGCCCACCGCCGCTTCGCCCGCGCCCTCGCTGCCATCACCACTGCCCTGAACGTCGAGCCAGAACCCCTAGCCCCTCCACGTCCTGCATCCTGCGCTCCGCTGGCCCACCTGGAAGCGTCTCTATTCGAGCCATTTCCCCAGAAGCATCCCGCCGACGACGCTGTGGCCTTTATCGAAACCCAGAACCGAGGCCAGGAGGTCCGCGCCGCGCTGCGCTGGGTCAAAGCCTGCCTGGTGCGCGACGAGATGGCCGCCCACGAGGTGGCCATCATCGCCCGTGACCTGGCTCCCTACCGTCCCTTCCTCCAGGAGACGGCAGCCGAGTTCGGCCTGCCCCTTCGCCTGGCCGAGGGGGCCGACCTGCTGACCAACCCGGCTGTGGCCGCGTTACTCTCACTGCTGTCGTTGCCCGTGCTCGACTGGCCGCGCCGCCAGGTGGTGGACGCCTGGCGCAATCCTTACTTCGACTGGTCGGGTGTGGGCGCCGATTCCATCGGTGAGGGCGACGCCGACCGGCTGGACGCTGCTGCCCGGGCCGGGCTGGTCATCCAGGGCTTGGCTCAGTGGAGAGAGGCCCTCGACCGGCTGGCGCAGATGAAACCCGCCACCGAGGTCGCCGCTGAAGATGAGGACCTGGCCCCGCCTGAGGTACCCGCCGGGGCCGAGGCTGCCGCCCTGCGCCGCAAGTTCGAGGCCTTTGTTGCCCGCGTCACCCCTCCGCCAGAAGCCACCGTCCGTGACTATGCGGCTTTCGTCGAGGACCTCATCGGCGACGATCCCAAGTTAGCCCCGCGCTTTCAATCGCCCGAGGACGCCGTCGAAAATAGCCTGGGCGTCGTGGCCCGAGCCTGGGAGACCGACCTGACCGCCCAGCGCGACGTGGCCGCCTTGCGTGCTTTCAAAGACGTGCTGCGCGGCCTGGTGCTGGCCGAATCGGTGCTCGGCCAGGCTTGTCCTGAGCACGGTCGAAGGGCCTGCCCTGAGCTTGTCCTGAGCAGGGTCGAAGGGCGGAGTCGAAGGGCTGCTCCCATCCCCTACGCCCGTTTCTACACCGAACTGCGTGGTGCCGTCGAGGGGACGTCCTACACTGTACCGCCTGAGCCGAACGTGCCCACCGTGCTGGCCGCGTCGGTGCTGAATGCCCGTGGTCTGTCCTTCCGTGCCGTGGCTCTGCTGGGCCTGTCCGAGGGCGAGTTTCCTCAGGCTGAGCGGGAGGACACCCTGCTGCGCGAAAGCGACCGCCTGACTCTACGCGACCGGGGTCTGCTCATCGAGCCACGCTTGCAGGGCGACGAAGTCACTTTCTTCTACGAAGCCGTCACCCGGGCCCGAGAGAAACTGCTGCTGTGCCGGCCCTATCTGGCCGACGATGGCCAGCAGTGGGAGCCCTCACCCTACTGGGAGCAGGTCCGGCGGCTGATTGACGCCCCTGTGGAGCACGTCCGCCCGGAAGACCCTTTACCGGCTGGCGAAGCTGCCTCGTCTCAGGAACTCGTCAGCGCGGCCGCTTTTACTGGTGGCCAATCCCTTCTGGCTGCCTGGCTTGAGCAGGAGGACAACGAGCTCAGCCGGGCCTGGCGATCCACTCAGATGGGCGCGTCGGTCTTGCGGGCTCGCCTGGCTGACGAGCCCTGCGGGTCGCACGAGGGCGATCTGACCGCGCTGGCCGACTGCTTGTCAACCCGCTACGGCCCGCGCCACATCTGGAGCGCCAGCCGGCTGGAAGCCTACGCCACCTGCCCCATGCTCTTTTGGGTCGGCTCCAGCCTGGAACTGGAGCCTCGCACCCCGCCAGAAGAAGGCTACGATGTCCGCATTCTGGGTACCATGTACCATCGCATCCTCGAAGAGCTCTACCGCCGCGCATTAGATCCCACTGGCGCCGATGAGTTGCTGGCCTTGTTGCCTACCATCGCCCAGGAAGTCTTTGACGCCGCGCCAAACGAATACGGCTTCCGCCCCACGCCGCTGTGGGACTATCAGCGCCAGGAGCTGGAGCAGATTCTGGCCGACACCGTGACTGCGCTGGTTGAAGCCTCGCTGGGCTACACGCCCGCTGCTCTGGAGCAGGTCTTTGGCCTCGAGGGCCAGCCCGTGCTGGTGATCCACAGTGACAGTGGCGAGTTGCGCTTGCGAGGTTTCATTGACCGCATAGACCGGGGGGCGGACGGCCGCCTGCGGGTTATTGACTACAAGGCTGGCTCCACGCCCATCTCGGCCCGCGACCTGGCCGAGGGACGACGGGTGCAATTGGCCCTCTATGCCCTGGCCGCCCGCGACGCCCTGAGCCTGGGCGACGTATCCGGTGGCTTCTACTGGCACATCGGCTCGGCCAAGGCCAGCAGCCTCAAGCTGGAGAAATACAAGGGCGGGGTGGAGGCAGCGCTGCAAGTTGCGGCCAACCATGCCCTGGCCTATGCCGCCGCCGTTCGCGCCGGGCACTTCCAGCCGAGGCCTTCGTCAGGAAGCTGTCCCGGCCACTGCCCGGCGGCTGCCTTTTGCTGGCGGTACACGCCAAGAGTATGGTAGGTCATATCTTTGTCAGTCAGAGTATTCAGGAGGTCCTTATGCCTTATCAGGAATGTGCTCTTTACGGTGATCTGGTCCGCTATCTGCGGGATCGTTGCACTGAACGGCTGGCCGACCTCGACCCTGCCTCTGGTGCCGAGGCGGCCCGGGCCTGGCTCGATGACCTGATCCGCGATTGGTTTTTCACCCCACAGCACGACCTCCATGGCGACGCTCCCCGTGACGTCATCTGGCGCGAGCAGAAAGGGGAGCCCAACGTCGTGCCCCCTGACCGTATGGATGACCTCGTCTTCGACGATTGCCCCGTCTGTCAGGCCATGCGCGACGATCCAGGTGAATGGCACTGGCATTATGACGATGGTGGCTTTCCCCTTATAGCCGAGTACGACCCCGAGGGCTGGGACGAGCGCTGGGAAGCTGAGCACGAAGCCTTTGAACGCTGGAGAGCCGAACAGGGAGATTCGGAACGCTGGGAGGCTGAGGAGTTCCGTGACGAAGAGGGCAATCTCCGTTTTGTGTACGGTTTTCCCGACGCCACGCCTGAACAAGAGGCCCACATCCGGGCCATGTGGGGGTTGCCGACCACCGAGGAGGAAGAGGCCACCGAACCGTCGGAGATCCCAGTCTACGACCCGCCTCCTGCGCTTTCGCGGGATATCTCCCCGGCCGAACTCTGGCTGCGGGCGGCTGAGGAGCCCTGGCTCGACCGGGAATTGCACGATGCGGCCCGCGCCCTGGCTGGACGGCTGGGCTTCAGCATGCCCAATCCGCCTTTAACCCGTCAGCGTGTGGACCTGGGCTGGCATCGGCTGACTTTTACCGAAGCATTGCCACTGGTAGCCGGCCTTCACGACCGTGGAGTGGACATGTCCGCTTTCCTGGAACAAGTACG
>SOHZ01000271.1 GCA_004377365.1 Anaerolineales bacterium
AGCCTCTTCTTCCAGGCTGACCTGGATTGGGCGAACATTTTCCCCGCCGTGCTGGTTGTTCTTTTGACTATTGCTGCCAATGCCGGACTGGGGTTCATCAACGCCAGCTTTGTGCTGGTGACCAAGCGGACGAGCCCGCTGGCCCGATTGTTGGGGCTGGTCACGAACCTGCTGGCTGGGGTGTACTATCCCATCCAGGTTCTGCCGGATTGGCTACGGTTTTTCAGCCGATTGCTCCCGGCGACCTATTTCTTCGATGCCCTGCGCCGCACGATGCTGCAGTCCGCTTCTCTCACCGATGTGGGGCAGGATTTGCTGGCCCTGATAGGATTTGCCATTGTGCTGTTGCCCATCGGACTCGTCGCTTTTCACTATGCAGTGCGTTGGGCCAAGACAGACGGCAGTCTCTCCCAGTACTGATGGGACGTATGACGATGCGGATTGAGAAACTGGACAGTTACGAGCGCGTGCCCATATCGGATACTACCCGGACGCTGCTATGCGATTTTGCTGCCGGTGACGTGAAACGGCCGCTGCACCACTTAGACGCTGACTGGGAAGAGGTTTTCCAGGGCGTGTGCCGCAACGGCCTGCTTGGCTTGACCCACCGCTACTTGAAACAGTGGGGACCCCAGGACTATCCCCCGCCGGAGTTCAGGCAACGGGTTCAACAGGCACATCGCACCAACGCCATCCGCATGGCATTGATGTATCGCAACGTCGGCAAAGTGCTGGCCCAACTGGCAGAATCTGGGGTGGACTATATGGTAGTCAAGGGCCCGGCCCTGGCTTACACCGTGTACCCTGACCCTGCCTGGCGTGCCTTCAATGACCTGGACCTGGTGGTGCGAGAGCGGGATTGGGCAGCCATGCACTGGCTGCTGGTGCAGATGGGCTTCAGGCAAGAGGAGGATCTACCGCAGCCACCGCCCAAGCTTGTGCCTCAGGCCGTACTTTACGAATCTAAGTACCGGCACCAGGACATGGGGTGGTTCCTGGTAGAAGTACATTACGACGACATTCTCAACGCCGGGCTGGCTTCTCGCGACGTGGAGGGGTTCTGGCAGCGGGCCGTACTGGTAGACGTGGAGAGCGTGCCGGTCAAGGCCCTGTCGTTAGAGGATCAGTTGATCCACCTGTGCGCCCACGCGCACTATCACGGCTACACCCGGCTGAACTGGTTCTCAGACATGGCTTTCATTGTGCGCGACCAGGCCGCACAGCTCGATTGGGAACGCTTACTCCGGACAATTCGAATCGAAGAGGCTCAAGTGGGAGTGTACTACAGCCTACGTTTTCTGAATCAGTTGCTTTCTGTCGGCGTGCCAGGGGATGTGCTGGCTGCCCTGCGGCCTGACTGCTTTCGCCGCTGGTGGCACGAACGCTACCTGCCCGAGGAGAAGGTGCTGTCGTTACAACCCATGTGGCGTCCCGACTTTAGCTTTTACTTTATCCCGCTGTTCAAGCGGCTGCTCCCGGATTTGCTGGTGATGGGCCGGCGTGGGGACAAGTTGCGCTATCTGCTGCGGTTGCTGCTCCCTCCCCGGACGTGGCTGCAAGATTATTACAAGCTCAGCCATACTTCCAGAATTACGATGCACTACCTGCTGCATCCGCTCAAGTTGACCTATCATTATCTGGCCGAAGTAGTGACCGCTATATTCTAACCACGAACCGGCGAGAACTTTTTACCTACCGCTAATGTGAAAAGACTGAGCCCCCAGCGCAGGCCCTAAGCGCCGTACAACAGCCAACAAGCCCCGTGAGAAAGTCGTTTCCCACGGGGCTCGTTCATTTGTGCATAAAAGTTGCCAGCCGCCGCTTCACGCTTGTTGCTTCTCGACCCAGAGCGTGGTATAATCAATGTAGGGAACATTTCGGATTCGAGCAGCGTCTATAGTGTGGAAGAGTTCTCAGCCAGACCTGACAGGTTTTACAAAACCTGTCAGGTCTGGCAAGCATGTTGAGGAGGATTGTGTCATGAAAACCCAACTCTGTTTTCCCCTGTTGCTGTTGATCACCTTGCTGCTGGCTTGCCTGCCCCAGCGGCCGAGCCCGGTCGAGGAGCCCATGGCTACGCCAGAAAGCGCTTCCCCCAAATCCATCCCCACCGAGGGCCCGACGCCAACCCCGCCTCCCACGGCGGTCCCGCTGGCCCACGCCATCGCCGAGCTCGTGCCGGGCAGCTTTGCCGCCTACGAGCCGTATCCCGTGGAGGTGGAGCCGTCCGTCCAGTCTTATGCCGTTGACCTGAACAGTGTGGCCAACCCCGATGTGCTGTTGGCCCTCAGTGACGAGCAGCGCGCCCTGCTGGAACAGAACGGCTTCGTGGTGGTGCCCTATGGAGCGCAGCAAATCTATCAGATTTACCAGGCGGCCAAGGACCAGGGCCAGCCCATCTTTGTCACTACCGACGCCCTGCTTCACACCTATCATATCCTGTACGACTATACCCTGCGCTTTGCCGAAATCGAGCATTTCGTAGACGACTTGCAAGGGCTGAACGAGGCCATGCTGGCAGCTTCCTTACAGCAATATGCAAGCGCCTCGGGACAGGTTCAAGAGGCAGCCGAGCGCAACGCGGCCTTTTTCGCCGTGGCCTCGGTGTTGCTCGATCCGGGCGTGGCCGTTCCCTCTGAGGTGCAAGACGTGGTTCAGGCCGAGCTTTCACTCATTGAGGCTCATCAGGGCTTCACCGAGTCACCCATCTTTGGCTACAAGGAAGACTACAGCCAGTACGTGCCCCGGGGCCATTACACCCGCAACGAGACCTTTGAACGTTACTTCAAGGCCATGATGTGGTACGGGCGGATGATGTTCCGGCTGAAGCCGGAGGAGGTGCAGAAGGGACGGATGGAGACCCGCCAGGCCATCCTTGTTGTGGCTGCCTTGCAAAGCGCCACCGTAGGCGACCAGCCAGCGCTGGCCGTCTGGGATCGCATCTACGAGCCGACGGTCTTTTTCGT
>SOHZ01000346.1 GCA_004377365.1 Anaerolineales bacterium
CTGCTGGACGATCAGGGCGGGACGTAGCCCACCTTGCTCGCTTCCTTTGACTGGATCGAACTCCACCCAATAAATCTCACCCCGTTTGACCACCACGTCCCAATACCTCCGAAACCGCTTGCAGACTGGAGGCGGCAAATTCGCTGGCCTCCTGAGCGTAGAAACGGTACCCCTCTGCCGCCAACCTGGCCTCTTCGTACTCCCTTTGCGCTGCGAGCGCTTCAGCGATCACCTTGCTGCGGCTAATCCTCATCCTAGTGGCGACCGTGTCTGCGAATTCGACCAGTTCCTGGGGCAGGGAGACTGTGATTTTCCGCGTAGTGCTGACTCTTTCGGGCATGGCACTCTACCTCCTCAATCGCTCGTTCAGTCTTATTTTACCGCCACTTAAGAATGCCGTCAAGTCATACCAATGAGTACTCCCCAAACTACATCTGCTGTACCACGGGCAGCGTCAGCAGCGCGTGGGGTACGATCAATACGTCGAGGTTTGGTCCCAGCTTCTCGGTCACGATATGAAAGGCTTCATCCATGTCGGCGGCGGGGATCATCTTGGCCTGGCGCACGATGTCGGGACATTCGGAGCCTACGATGATAACCTCACATTCCTCCATGACCTTGGCCATGATGAAAGCTCGTTGGGCCCCGGGCGGGTAGCCCGTCCGCCGTAGTTCCTCTAACAGAGAGGTCATATCAGTAGCGTCTCTCAGCTTTTCCAGGAAGCGTTGCTCCCCCACCCCTTCGCCGGCTCCCTCCTCGCAACGGGCCGGCAGGATGTAAAAACTGCCTGGCTTGACCATCGGCGTCGGAGCGAAGTGCAGGTAGCTGGCCGCCCGGCTGGTCTGGTAGAGGTTGGCATCTTTGGGAAAGCCCACCCCACCCACAGCCACGTCGTACTGATGGGGGATAGGCACCTCACAGATGGACCTGGCGAAAGCGACTAATTCCATGAAAGCGGCCTCGGGCTCACCAGCCCGCACGGCCACCATCCGCTTTTCGTCGTCAAGAACCACGTTGACGATGAATTTCAACCCGGCCCGGCGGGCGGCCTCAGTGACGGCCTCGTGAAAGGGATTGCCTTCGATGCGGCCCAGGCGGGTGCCAGGGTGGTCTACCATCTGCGGCCCGTGGGTGTAGGCAATCATCTTCTCGCCCGCCGCCCCCACGGCCAGGGTCTTGCGTCCACCAGAGTAGCCAGCATATTGATGGGGCTCGACGATGCCCGTAGCGATGAGCAAATCGGCCTCGTAGACGATTTTGTTGACCGAGAGGGGGATGCCCGATTCGGTGACGCCCAGGTCAACCAAGGCCTCCGGGTTCTGGGGCTCGTGGTCCACCACCCGGTAGCGATCCACCACTGCCTGGCCCAGCTTGGTCACCTTCTCTTCGGGGCTGCTGGGCCGGTGCATGCCGATGCCGCACAGCAAGGTGATGTCTTCGTCGCAGACGCCAGTGGCGTCCAGTTCGGCCAGCAGCGGTGGTACCAGCAGATAATCGGGGCTGGCACGGGTGATGTCGGTGAAGACGATGCAGACGGTGTCACCTGGTTTGGCCAGTTCCCGCAGCCGAGGCGAGTTAACCGGCCCTGCCAGTGCTTCAGCGACTGCCTTGTCCACCTCTTCGATAGGCGGCACCCGCTTCGACTCGACCAAAGTGCCCGTCATGCCTTTCGGTAACTCGAAGGTCAACGTTTCTTTGCTATAGGGTACTGTGTACATCATTGTTCCTTTGTCCTCTCACCAGGGCTGCTTACAAATCATACTCCACCCCTAGCTCCTGCGCGATTTGCTTCATCATCGTCACCGTCTTCGGGTGCAAAGGGATGCCGTTCTCGCGTCGCTGGTCCTCCACCTCGAATTCTTTCTCGCCGTGGATGTAGATGCGA
Source organism: Anaerolineales bacterium (assembly GCA_004377365.1). GTDB lineage: Bacteria > Chloroflexota > Anaerolineae > E26-bin7 > E26-bin7 > E26-bin7. The sequence goes on from SOHZ01000346.1 coordinate 1,886, forward strand.
TCCTGGCCCTCGGCCTTGGCCGAATTCTTGAGGCGACGGATCATGTCATCCATGGTGGCCTTGAATTCGTCCACAGGACGGAAAGCGTCAACCCGCATGGCCCCAAAGAAGTGGCCCACGTTGGCCGGCAAAGGCTTGCCTTCAGGCGTCTTGGGATAAATGGTGTTAGCATAGCCAGCCAGAGGCAAAACGCCGCACAGGATGTCCACCAAAAAAGCCAAACCGTAACCTTTGTGCCCTCCGTCCTCTTCCCGTGCGCCTCCCAGAGGGAGGATGCCGCCGCCAGCACAGGCCAGCAAGTTCTGAAGGACGCGAGAGGCGTCCGACGTTGGTACCCCATGCTCATCGGTGGCCCAACTCAATGGGACCGGCTTTTCCATCCGCTCGTACACCTCCAGCTTGCCCCGGGTCACCACACTGGTAGCCATATCCAAGACGAAGGGACGCTCCCCACCAGCCGGAACGGCTACACTAAGGGGATTGGTGCCCAGGACGGCATCCCTGCCGAAGGTCGGCACCACCAGGACGGCCGCATTGGTAGTGGAGATGCCAATCATGTCATGTTCGAGAGCCATCAGGGAGTAGTAGCCAGCGATGCCATAGTGATTGGAATTGCGCACGGCTACGAAACCGACACCCATCTTTTGGGCTTTCTCGATAGCCAACTGCATCCCTCGCACCCCGACTGGCTGACCCAGGCCAGATCCCCCGTCCATGAGAGCGGTGGTGGGGGTTTCGTGCACTACCTCGATCTTCGGTCTGGCCAGCATGACCCCGTCACGCAGCCCATCCACGTAGCGTTTGAGGCGAGCTACCCCGTGGGAGTCAATCCCGCGCAGGTTGGCCAGCACCAGAACATCAGAGGTTGCCTCGGCATCATCGAGAGGCACGCCCATCTTCTCGAAAACCCTTGTGCAAAAATCCTTCAACGGTTCGGCCCAGACGGTATACCCTGTCTCTTTAGCCATTGTGGTTATGCTCCTTTCTTTCCAAGGATTTAATGATTTTGAACGAGCCCACTCTAACCCTCACACAGGTTCCGATCACGCTATGCCGGGCCTCTTCAGATTCTCGTGGGGTCTCGTGGAAAGTTACGTGCCACCAGCAACCTGCGGGAGGGTTTGCCGGTACTCCGTTTTACCTGGGATAAGACCAAAAAGGGGAAAAGGTCAACTCGCCCATTGGAGCCAGCGATCGTTCCTCTTCCCCCGACAACTCTCGGCGTGTGAAAGACAATCTCCTCTCGACTGTAGATAGTGATGAGCTCCATTGCCCTTGAGCTGGCATCTTTGCCTGACCAAGATCCCCCTCACGCCAGATTCTGTTCTCTCCAAACGACGGTCGTCCGTCAAGGCTCACGGAACCGTCTCTCCATCTCCTCCAGCATAGCTGCTGCTTCAACCAACTTGTCTAAAGGGTTGCCCTTGCCTCTGAAATAGCGGTAATCGCAAGGCATGATGTCCAGCGTCTCCACCAAATCTTTGTGATGACTGCGAATAGATGATTCACTCATTCCGTAAATGTTAGATAACTCATTCAAAACCGCATCACGGAAGTTTACCTTGTGGACGGTATAATCGAGAGCAGCCGCCCAAGACTGGGGCTTACGGATGGACAATGGACTTCGCCCAAGGGCGATCCGGTATTCCAACCACATTTGAATGGCCGCCCCGATTTCATCCAGAGGGACTCCCTTTCTGGTCATCTTTTCGGTGATGAGAGTTTCCACCTCATCCATCGCGTTGGCGAATAGCATCTCAAACCTATCCACGAGACGCACATCCGATTCATAGCGGATAAACTCACCTAGGGCCTTCAAAGCTTTGTCATAATTGCCGAAGCGGGCCAGGGCTCGCGCTAGGTTGAGGTGATAATCAGGATTGGTGGGAACCAGCGTGGTTGCCTTTTCGAAACTCTCAATGGCTTCCTGGATCTCCCACCGTTGGTATTGTTGCAACCCCCTCTCATTGAGCGCCTGGGCTTCCCGCTCATCAGTCAGAGAGACTATGTTGGCTTTCCCTGCCATAACCATTTACCCTGTCTATCGGTGGAACGATATCCAAGCGACTCCAGAATGTATTATATCACCTTCCACCCAATCTGGCAATCACTGAATGGGTCTATGTCAATCGGTGGTCTTGGTTGCTTCATCCGCCGCTAGAACTCTCTCCAGAGCAGTGATGGCCACCTCTAACATCATCTCATCGGGCTCACGGGTGGTCAGACGTTGCAGAGCCAGGCCCGGCTTTAATATCAGGTTGATGAGAGGGTTATTAGCATGAGCCGCGCTGAATTTGACATACTCGTAGGCCAGGGCAGCAATGACGGGGATGAGCAAGAGACGCGATAGGACACGGAGCAACAAAGGCGGCCGCCCCAGGAAAGCAAAAATAAGGACAGCCATAAAGACCACCATCAGCAGAAAAGCCGTGCCACAGCGGGAATGAGCCGTGGCATAGGTGCTGACCACAGCGGGTTCCAAGGACGCACCACCCTCATAAGCATTGATAGTCTTGTGCTCCGCACCGTGATAGGCAAAGACCCGCTTGATATCGGGTATGAAACCGATAGCAAAGACGTAAGCCAGGAACAAAGCCAGACGAATCAGACCTTCAATGATGTTGCTGAGCAACGATGAAGTGATGAAACGGTCAATAACACCTACCAGAAATAAGGGACCGAGAAAGAAGATGGTCACCGCTGCTATCAGCGAGATGGCGATCGTGCCCCAGGCAATAGGTCCCGAGAACTCTACCTCCTCCTCGCCCAAAGCCACGTCAGCCGAAAACATCAGGGTACGGATACCCAGGACCAAGGTGTCCCAGAGCATGATCAGGCCACGCACCAGGGGCCACTTACTAATGGGACTGGTGTAGATTCCGGCCGTGAGAGGCTCGGTGTGGACAACTATTTTGCCCGCCGGGTCTCGCACAGCCACAGCCATGTTCTTCTGGCCACGGATCATCACTCCCTCGATGACCGCCTGGCCGCCATAGTGGAACTCGCTCAAATTGTTCTCCTCTCCCCCCAAGACTGGCTATGATTGTACACCAGACGGCCTTTGCTGTCAAAAGTGAAGGGGTTCAACTTTATCTACAGCTTACGAAACCCCCGCGCTTAGCCCATAAGTCCTATTGACACCCCTCATAAAATTGGGTATCATTAAGAAAAATGCCGTATTCATCCATCGCAGGTTGAAGGAAGGATATGGGCAGCGGTAGAAGAGGAAAATCCAGATCTGTAAGTACCGAACGCCTCTGGGTAGAGTCCCCACCCAGTAAGAACATGACGACTTACTTCACAGTTCCAATGGTAGGAGAGCATCAACGATGATAACGCCTGCTTACTCTTTACATATGATAGCAGATCTGAAACCCGGAGAGCATCTCTGTTGCATCTACGAGACCGAAGAGGAGCATCGAGTGGTGGTCACGCCCTTCTTGCGCCGGGGACTGGAGCGAGGCGAGAAGGTACTCTACATCGTGGATGCCCGCCCCACCGAGGCCATCCTGGGATATTTGCAGGACGGCGGGCTGGATGTGGAGCCCTACCTGGCCAGCGGGCAGTTGGCCATCCTCACCCGCGACGACACCTACATGCGGGAAGGGATCTTTGACCCAGAGAGGATGGTCGCCCTGCTGCGTGCCGAGACGGAGCAGACCCTAGATGAGGGCTACCCGGCCCTGCGCGTGACCGGCGAGATGACCTGGGCGCTGCGGGGACTGCCTGGTTCCGAGTGGCTGATCGAGTACGAGGCCAGGCTAAACGAGTTCTTCCCCGGCAGCAAGTGCGTGGGGCTCTGCCAGTACGACCGACGGCGCTTCGACCCGGCGGTGCTGTTGGGTATGCTGCACATCCATCCTACTGCTTTTATCGGTGCGGAGGTCTACGATAATTTCTACTACATACCCCCGGCCGAGTTGTTGGGCCGTGACCTCCCGGCGGCAAAGTTACGCCACTGTCTGGAGAAACTGGCCGAGCGCAAGCGGGCGGAGGCCGAGCGTGAAGGGCTGTTGACTGCTCTCACGCACCGTAACATCCAACTCCAGACCGCTGCCGAGGTCTCAAAGTCGGCCAGCACGATTCTCGATCCCGAGGAGTTAATGAATCAAGCAGTAAATTTAATCCAGAAGCGTTTTGACTTCTACTACGTCGGCTTATTCCTGGTAGACGAGGTTGGCGAGTACGCCGTGCTGCGATCTGGCACCGGTGAGGCTGGTCGGAAAATGCTTGAGGCGGATCACAGGCTAGCCGTAGGCGGTGAGTCTATGATTGGGTGGAGCGTGGCCAATGCCAAAGCTCGCATCGCCCTGGACGTAGGTAAGGAGGCAATTCGCTTCGATAACCCTCTCCTGTCGGGGACGCGTTCCGAGATGGCCCTGCCGCTGATCAGCCATGGTCAGTGTATCGGCGCGCTGACGGTGCAGAGCACCGAGGAGACCGCTTTCTCGGTGGAAGATATCACCGTCTTGCAGACCATGGCTGACCAAGTTGCCATTGCCATCGAGAATGCGCGGCTATATCAGGAAATCGTGCGGCGATTAAAGGAGACCGAAGCCCTCGACGCAGTGACCACCACCCTTACTCACTCTCTGGACCTGGATCAAGTGTTGCAAACCATCGTTGATTCCGCCACCCGGCTGATCCCCGCCAGCACCGGCGGCGTGATCCACTTGGCTGACGAGGCGGCAGGGAAGCTGATCCGTCTGGCAACTTCCCCCGGGGGCAACGTCCAGAAGAGCATGGAAATGTCCATCGGGGAAGGCATCGCCAGCCTCACCATGCAGAAAAAGCGGCTGATCAACGTGCCCAACGTGGAGGAAGACCCCCGCTTCCTCACAATAGACACCGCTAGCCCTAATAAATCGCTGCTAACTGCGCCGCTGCTGATTGATAGAGACTGCATCGGCACCCTCAGCCTGAACAGCGATCAGATGGGTGCCTTCAGCGCCGACGACGAGCGGCTGCTGACGACGTTGGCCGCCCAGGCCGCCATCGCTGTCAGGAACGCGCGGCTGCATCAGGAAGGTCGGCGCCGGGTGGAGGAGTTGGTTTTCCTTAACCGGGTTGGCCGTGCCATAACTTCTAGCCTGAACCTGGAGCAGGTTCTAACGACGGTCATGGAGGAAACCGCTCTCATGCTCGGGACAGAGGCGGGTTCCATCTCGTTGCTCGACGAGGAGAGCAACGAGTTGGTCTTCGAGGCTGCGGTCGGACCTCGATCAGAAGAGATGAAGGGCCTCAGATTGCCGCTGGGGCAGGGCATCGCCGGCTGGGTGGCACGGGAAGGTCAGCGGTTGCTGGTGCCTGACGTAAAGGAGGACCCTCGCTTCTACCCCGGCATTGACGGGGCCACCGGTTTCGCCACCAGGTCGCTCCTCGCTGTTCCCCTGAAGGTCAAGGGGAAAGTGATCGGAGTGATAGAAGCTGTGAACAAGACCGAGGGTTATTTCAGCCAGGCAGATGTAGCACTGTTGTCTTCTATGGTCCAGTCGGCGGCTATCGCTATCGAGAATGCGCGGCTGTACAAGGACCTGCAAGACCGGATGGAGGAACTGAAGCGGACCCAGGCCCAGCTCATCCAGTCGGCCAAACTGGCGGCCATCGGTGAGCTGGCCGCTGGCGTGGCCCACGAAATCAACAACCCCTTGGCCAGTATCGTAGGCTTTGCCCGCCTGCTCTTGCAGGCGGTGGATGACGATGACCCGATGAGGGAAGACCTCCAGATCATTGACCGGGAAGCTGCCCGCACCCGAGCCATTGTCAGGGCTCTACTCGATTTCGCCCGCCAGAGGGAGCCCCGACTGGAACCGGTAGACGTCAACGAGATCGTGCGGACTACAATGACGCTCATCCGCCATCAAGCAAAAGGCGCGAGGGTGACCATCAAGGAAAGCTACGATGAAACCCTGCCACCGGTTTCATTGGACGCCGATCAGATCAAACAGGTCTTTCTCAATATGGTAACCAACGCCATCCAGGCCATGCCGCAAGGGGGTGAGTTGAAAGTGGTGACTGCCTATCGGCCCCGAGCGCAGAGTCCTGAGCTTGCCAAAGAGCGGGGTCCTGATGGTTCGACAGGCTCACCACAACGGCTTGTCGACGGGATGGATGGTGCAGATCGGGTGACGGTCGAGTTCCACGACACCGGAGCGGGCATCTCAGCGGAAGACCTTCCTCGCATCTTCGATCCCTTCTTCACCACGAAAAAGGTAGACCAAGGCACGGGCCTGGGCCTCTCAATCAGCCACGGTATCGTGGAGAGGCACGGGGGTAGGATCGAGGTCGAGAGCGAAGTGGGCCAGGGGAGCACTTTCACGGTGATGCTGCCGGTGACGGAGGGACAGAGGAAAGGATGACCATGACCGCAGAGAGAATTCTGGTGATTGACGACGAGCCAAATGTGATCAGGCTTTGCCAACAGGCTTTGGGAAAAGAGGGCTTTGAAGTCAAGGGAGCTCTGAGTGGAGAGGAAGGGCTCCGGTTGCTCAAAGGGCGGAGTCCTGAGCTTGCGTCGTCCCGAGCCTGTCAAGGGGCCTGTCCTGAGCAAAGTCACAGGGCCGAAGGAGAAAACTTTGATCTGACCCTCCTGGACATCAAGTTGCCGGATCGAGACGGGTTGGATGTGCTGTCCACGATCAGGGAGATGGATCCAGAGACGGCAGTGGTCATCATCACCGGCTATGGCACTATGGAAGTGGCCATAAGGGCTTTGAAATCGGGGGCCCAGGATTTTCTGCTGAAACCCTTTACCACGGAGGAGCTCATGGCTTCAGTGCAGAGGGTTCTGGAGAAGAGACGTCTGCTCCAAGAGAACCTGCGTCTCAAGGCCCACCTGCCCATTTTGGAGATCAGCAAAGCCTTGATATCAGAGGTGAATTTGGAGCGTCTGACTCAGCTCACCCTGACGACGGCCCGATATACACTAGGGGCCAACCGGGTTTCCTTGATGCTCTTGGACGAGGAGCGACAGGAGTTATCCATCTCGGCCGCCCTCGGCCTCAGCGACGAGGTGGTGACCAACACGCGGGTGAAGGTGGGGCAGGGTTTGGCTGGCCTGTCGGCGCAGAAGAGGAAGCCCATATTGCTGCCTGATCAGGTCGAGAACGATCCTGCTATCCAGGCATCGTTGACCCAAAGCGATACTGGATCGGCCATCTGCGTGCCGCTCATGCTTAAGGACCGCGTTCTAGGCGTGCTGAACGCCAGCCGCCCGCTGGGCAGTGCCCCTTTCCATCAAGACGACGTGGATTTGTTATCCATATTGTGTGGACAGATCGCCGTGGCCCTTGAAAACGCGCGGCTGTTTGAACAGGCGCAATGGGAGATTGCCGAGCGCAAGCGGATGGAGGAGGAGATCAGGCATCGCAACGAAGAGTTGATGGCCCTCAACGCTATAGCCACCACGATAGGCCAGTCGCTCGATCTGGATCATATCCTGAATGCGACCCTGGAAAAAGTGTTAGAAGTGATAGAGATAGATGCGGGCTGGATACAACTGCTCGACGAGGATGCAGGCGCGCTATCGCTGGTCGCTCATCGCGGGTTCTCCCAGGAAATGGCCGAAGAGACCAAAATGGTCAAATTGAGCGAAAGCATGACCAGCCAGGTGGCCCAGTCGGGACAGCTCATTGTGGTGGATGGGACCTCGGAGGATCCCCGGTTGAGTATTGAGACCGGCAGGCGGGAAACGCTACACGCTTTCGCTGGCGTTCCCATCAAGTCTAAGGACAAAGTGCTGGGGGTGCTGGGCGTCTTCAGCCGTAGCCCTCGCCAACTGAGTTCCCAGGAGGTGCAGCTTCTCGCCGCCACCGGCCACCAGATCGGCGTAGCCATTGAGAACATGCGGCTGGCCGAGGAAGCATCCGAGATAGAGATCCTACGTGAACTGAATCGCCTGCGGTCGGAACTGATCTCCAACGTCTCCCACGAATTGAGAACTCCCCTGGGACTGATCAAAATCTTCTGCACCACTCTGCTGAGGGAGGACGTGGATTTTAACCGTGAGACCCAGCGGGAATTCCTGCGCGATATCGAAGAGGAGACAGACAGGCTGGAGAAAATCGTTGACAACTTATTGGACCTGCCTCGGATGAAGGATAGCCGGCTGGGTCTGGACAAGCACCCCACCGATGTGGGCCAGCTTGCCAGAGAGGTGATGGAAACTGTGGAGGTCCAACCCACACAACACC
>SOHZ01000288.1 GCA_004377365.1 Anaerolineales bacterium
GCCAGCAACAATGCCTGAGGGGCAAACAGGGACAAAAGGGCAAAAGGCCTCAGCAATTCATACAAGTAAACCAGGTTTTGTCTAGTCAAAAGGATCTCTGAAGTAAACCTCGGTCTGGTGAGCAGGGAGATGGCTATTTGCAGGGGGTTATCCCCCAGATCTTCGTAGTAATTCAAGAAGGGAGAAGTCTCTTCGGGATGAAAATGGGGGATGACGACGTAAACTGCCACATAGAACCAAATTGCCCCTGCCAGGATGGTGAGCAGGCCCTCTTTTCTGTTCCTTTGGATCAAGAAGATATACAGCCCCATCATCGCCACGATCAGCGAGATCTCCTCCTTGCAACTTGCGGCCAACAAAACGAAGAGGGCAAAGAGGCGGTAATTCCGCTTGTGCATGAAATAGAAGGCACAGAGGAACAAGGTTGGGGTCAGAGAGACAGCATGGAAGTCGAACATATTGGCTGCCTCGAGGGGCGGGAATAGCAGGTAGGCGGCGGCGAAGACAATGGCGGCCAAGTCGTTTCCTAGCTTTTCCCTTGCCAGCCAAAAGACCGGTAGAGCCCCCAGGGCAATGACCACGGCCTGGAAAACGAGGAGCGTCCTGGGGTCACTGTAAAGCAAATACAACAGCGAGAGGGGGATCAGGATGGGCTCCACGTGCATGCCCAAGCGAACCCGGCCCATCTCAGGCTGGCCCGTGAAGTGTAAGAGGCGGCCGTGAAGGGTGCTCCACAGGGCCTGGTCGTAGTTGCCCATGTCCAAGACATAGGGCTTGAAGCTCTCGTAGCGGGAGATAGACAAGGTGGCGAAGGTAAGAATGTAGAGGATGATGAGGAACCAAACTAGCGCCAAGGGTAGCTTCTGTAAGTGAGGACGCCGCAGCTTGCTGCGGATAGGACAGAGCGGCTTCTCTCGTTCGGATTGTGATGTACTGGGTCTGGTTCTCATTTCACCATCACCTTTCCCAACAGTACCCTGTCCCCTTGCACCTGCCCCCCCTCATCGAGCACGGGAAGCCGCTGTCCTGTTTCACTTTCGTACATTCCCACCTCGATGACGCACTCCCCCGGCGGCGCATCGGACTGGACGACGATGTCGTATTCGTCCACGATGACCTCGCCCTCAACCCAGCTTGTCGTAGGGCAGGTGCCATCGCAGGGGATGTTGTCCTTCTGTCCCCAGATGCGATTCTCCCCATCCAGCAAGTGGGTGAAGACGGTGTAGCTAGTAGCCATCTGCCTTTGGGTCTGCCAGTAGAGGGTCAGGTGCAGCGTCCCGCCAGGTTCAACCCCCGTTGCCGTCAGATCGTAGCCGAGAAAGAGCACGTCATCGCCTAAGCTTGCTGGCATAGGGTGCTGTATCCCCTCCGGGATGGCGAACCGTCGCTCGCTAGCCAAGATATGCAGCGTGGCAAGTAGGAGGTTGTCCTCGACGAGGGCTTGCCCCGTGTCACTATCAACTAAGTTAATGGACAGCCCATACTCGCCTGTCGGAGCAGCAGCATTGAGGGGCAAATCATATTGGCCCCGGATTGTCTCTCCTTGCCCCCACTGACTTGTCGGGTAGGTGTCGTTGGCTGGCTGGATCACTCTCTGAGCTCCAATATATCCGTCTTCGTTCTGAATCTGGAGGAGGAGATTGTAATCACGTCCCATCTCCCTCAACGCTTGCCAGAAAAACGTGAGATGAACGGTATCACCGGGCTTGACCCTGTCCCCAACCAGGTTATAGCCCAGCAGTCTTACCCCATCTCCCAGATCTCTCAAGAGCGGGTGCTGAATGGGGAGGTCATCAAGGAGGGGCTTGCTTGGCTTTGTCACGGTCACCTCCCCCAGGGTGTATGCGGTGCCCGCAGGAGCCTGATTCTCATCCAGGAAATTGAGCCTCTCACCTGTATCCTTCTGATAAAGGCCGATTCTCACTCTATAACGGCCCGGGGGGGTGCCAATGAGCATGGGCAAGTACAGTCCCTGTTCATAAATCTCACCGGCCGGCCATTGGGACGTTTTGCGGTAAGAACAGTCCTCTAACTCCATGTCCAACTGTCCCCACAGATGGTTATCATTGTCCACCAGGTGTAGGAATACGGTGTAGTCTGTCTCCATCTCTTGTTGAGACTGCCAGTACAGGATGACCCCAAAGTCCTCTCCAGCCTCAACCATCTCCTTCTCGAAGCCATATCCTCTTAGGGTCAACTGATAACCAAAGTTCGAGTTCAGCGGCGTAACGGGGTTGAGGTCCTCGGCGTGATACACCTGAAATAGCTGACCACTCCGGTTAAAGCCGCGCACAAGGTGGAAATGGGTATGAACATAGTGACGAAAATCCCCGTAATCTCGTAATCTAAGCAGTTGATGGGGTGGGGGGATCCCCCCCCAGGTATGGAGGAGTATCATCCTCACTCCTTTATCCTCGATCTCCTTTGTGAGCTTTTGCCCTGTGATTTGTCCGCTGGCAGTCGCCCCGCTAGATATGTAAGCTCCTAAATGTGTGGTTCTGCGCTGTGCACAGAAACTCAAACCCGGATAATCGGAGAGGATATAATCATCTGGCTGGGTATGAGCCTGGATGTAATCTGCCAGTCGCCACGTGTCTTTCTCTGGCAATCTCGATTCGGCTAAGGCACGGTCCTTCTGCAAGAAGGGGATGGCTATCACTGCAGTCAGCAGAAGGCTCAGAGCCCACTTGATTCTGTTGTCCCTGAGGGGAGATAGGCCCAGGTGCGTTTCGATGCTTGGGGATGCCAGGATAAGCAAAAGCGATTCCAGGGAGGAAGTGAAGAGAATGCAAAGCACAGGCACTAAATATGCCAGGTGGCGATGCTCCAAAGATCTGGAGAGGAAAAGGAAGATCAGGCCAGTTGGCAACTGCCAGACGAAGATAGTCGTCAGTCTATCTCTTCGCACAAAACTTCTTACTATGGCCGGAACCGTAAGCAGGAGGAACAAGGGATACTTCAGAAAATAGGTCCAATAGAACTGGAGCCCTTTTCTAAAAACCTGCCAGCGAGTGAGCTCTGCCCCTTGCATGAGGTGATGCCCTAACACGGCCTCATAAAGGTGGGGCGTTAGAAGATAGAAGACGGCGAATACCATACCCACAAGGGCAGCATAGGCAACTGTCAGCGCCAGGGCATTTTTCAACGTTTGTTTCCATTTAGCTCTTGTTCTAAGCCCTTCATGCGACATAAATAACAGGCAGCCGACCAAGGGCAGAAACCCGAAGAGCTTGCACAAGGTCGCCAAAGCGAACAGTGCTCCCGAAGCCGAAAATCCCCACCACCGATTTTTGAGATTTGCCAGGACAAAGACATAAATACCCATTACAGCGAAGAGCAACATATACGCTTCGGGAAGAAAGAGCCGGCCTAGCCAATAGATGTGTGGGTGCATCACGAAGACTAACATGCTCAACAACCCCACCCTGTGATTAAAGACTCTTTTAGCCGTGAGATAAATGAAGAACGAGGTCAGGAACACCGCTAAAGAGGTAAAAGCTCGCATTACAAACACCGACGGTCCAAAGATCTTACACAACGTAGCTCCCAGGTATAGAAACAGCGGCAACTGAGGGCTAAGAAAATCCCTGTAAGGGAACTCTCCCTCACTGATGCGCCAGATAGCATATAGATAAGAACCCTCGTCGTCATGCATTAACCACCCGTCTATATCCTCAAGGTAGAAGGAAAGGCCGAGGATGATGATAATGATAGGAATGATGTTATATCTGATCAGCAAATCCCTGAAGTCAACACTTCTTTTAGACATTTTGATGCTCGGATCCACCTTATTTGGACCGACTCGTCCAGCAGAATACGGTTATCTACGACTGCAACACCTATTTTACCACACTTACCTTGTTCAATAAAACTCTGTCTTCCTGCGCTACGCCTCCATTGCCCCCACTTTGCCTGGCATCTACTCCTTCCTCCTGGGTATCTGAGCCTTACACAGTACTATCCTGTTCCCTTCCACGTCTCCACCTTCATCCTGCACTTTCAGCCTCTCTCCCGTGTAAACATTATACATACCGATTTCGATGACATACTCGCCGGGGGGAGCGCCAGCCCGTATCGATACTTTGTATTCGTCGGCTATGACCTCCCCCTCCAGCCAACTGGTCGTTGGGAGGAGACCACCTCCGGGCACGCTGTCCCATTGTCCTCCCATTATCCCATCCTTGTTCAGCAAGTGGACAAAGACTGTGTAGGACTCGTCTATCCTGGTCATAGCCTGCCAGTACAGGGTCAGGTGCAAAGTCTCACCACGTTTGTAGGGTGGGGGAGAGAGGTCGTATCCCAGAAACCGCACCTGATCTCCCAGGATGGCCTCCATAGGGTGCTCGATCTCTGGCACGGTGAAGCGCCGCTCTTGCAGCATGGGCTTGGCTCCTGCCCAGGTTTTGCGGAAGGTTATCAGTTGCAACAGGGTACCATCAGCAGGCAGCGGCGTGAGCAATTCGGATTCGATGACCTTTGGCCTCAACCGGCGGCCCACGTCCCAGGTGTCGTTTCCATCCAGGATTCCCAGGGCAACGCTGTATTGCTCCCTGTCACCTGTCCACCAAGATAGGGTATCCGCTCTGATCTTCACCACTTCGCCTGGCTGCCAACGGTCTGTGGGATACCAGATTGTTGCCGCTTGCAGTTCGACGGTGCTGCCCACAACCTGACCAGCCTCGTCAACCAGGTACAGGGCGATGAAGTAGTTGCGGTCCAACGGGTGCCAGGTTCGGAAGTAAAGGTTGTAATGCGGTTCTTCATCGCGCTTGTGGATGACATCGAATCCCAGGAACTCGATGTGAGAGTCAAAGTCGGCCAGCAGAGGGTACTGGATCTCGGGGTCTTTGACCCTGACGAAGGTATAAAATGAATCGGGTGGGCGAGAATCAGAAGCGCCGCGCTGCAACAGGAGATACCCGTCTCGGGCAGCGACGACACCGAAAGGTCCGTTTTCCAGCAACTGTTCCTTAACCCAGGTATTTATATCATCCTTGTTGCCCAACGAGGCTGCGTCGAGGAAGATGTACTCAGCTTGGTCAATATGGGGAAAGATATAGAGCTTCTCCCGATGGCTGACGTGAGGGTTCAAGTTGAGTTGGGCTGAGACGCTGGCCGTTGGTGGGATCCGGTCAATCAACTCCTGAGCCAGGCGGTGATGTGCAGTGGCTACAGGCCATCTGAATCGTACGGATAAAGGCGAGAACCCCCGATAGCGATGATAGCCCAGGCTGCAAACCAAAACCAAACAAGAGAGGAGATAGGACAACGATCTGCTCCCCCCTGGCATTCGTCTCCCCAGGTGTCTAACCAGGAACCCTGCTCCCCAAATAGCAGCCAGGACGGCGAAAGGGACGATGGGCCCTGCGTAGTGAAACATCTCTGGGCGGTGCATCTGCATGTTGCCGCTCAGCAGGTTGATGGCCAGTGAGGGGAGGGCAATAAGCAGAATAGGCGGGTAAAATAGGGGCAGAAAGGCCAGGGGAAGAAGCAACCTGAATAGATAGTCCAAGTTACCCTTGTTGAAGATGAGCCACCAGGCTCGTTGCCCGATCATGGTCAAGGCTATCTCGAAGGGATTGTCGCCCCAATCTTCGTAGTAGGCGAGGTACTGGGATTTGCCCTGGGGGTTGGCCCAGGGGATGACGATGTAGACTGCCACGTAGAACCAGATCGCCGCCACGACGATCATGGCCGCCCCAAGCTTCTTCCTCTTGCGCATCAGGAGAGTATACAAGCCCATCATCCCTATCAGGAGCGACATCTCTTCTTTGCAGCTCATGGCCAATACAGAGAAGACGATGAACCACGGATCCTTCTCCTTCTCCAGGAAGTAAAAGGCCCAGAGCAAAAAGGTGGGAGCCAGGGATACGGCATGAAAGTCGTACAAGTTGGCTGCCTCGAGGGCTGGAAAGAGCAAATACGCCGCTGCGAAAACGATCCCCCCGAACTCGCTTCGTAACTTCTCCCGCGCCAACAGGTAGACCGGCCAGGCTCCTAGAGCAACGACCACCGTCTGGAGGACGAGCAGCGTCTTGGGGCTGCTGTAGATCAAGTAAAACAGCGAAACTGGCAGGAGGATGGGTTCCACGTGCTGGGCCAACCGGATGGTCAGGCCCTTCACGTTGGTGAAACGGAGGAGACGACTATGGCTAGTGTTCCAGACGGCCTGATCGTAGTTGCCTAGATCGTAGGCCAAGGTCTCAAAGGCTTCGTGCCGGGCCGCCGTTAGAGCGGAGAAGACAGCGATGTAGAGGACGATGAGGAGCCCCATTATGCCCAGAGCTAACCAACTTTGGGAATGGGGTTGCGTGATTTGTGATGTGTGATTCGTGATTCGTGAAGTTGACTCCTGACCCACTGACCTCTCCTCCTTTGCAGCACCTATTTTACCACAACTGCTTCGTTCAATAAAATCCTATCCTCCTGCGCCACGTCTCCAGGGACAGGCTCTTCGGCTTTCCCTTCGACTTCGCTCAGGGCGGGGCTCAGGACAGGCAAACGCTGGCCAGTCTGCGCGTCGTACAGGCCGACCTCGATAAGGTATTCGCCCGGCGGCGCATCGGTCTTGACGGTGAACTCGTACTCGTCGGCGATAACCTCTCCCTCGACCCACCTCGTGGTCGGCAGGGTGCCGTTACCAGGTACGCTGTCGCGCTGTCCCCAGATCCGATTCTCTTTGTCCAACAGATGCACAAAGACAGTGTAAGACACTTCCATCTCATCCAAGGCCCGCCAATATAAGGTCAGGTGCATCGCTTCACCGGCTCGCACCTCATCAGGGGTCAGGTCGTAACCCAAGAACTCTACCTGATCGCCCAGGTTGGCCGAGAGCTGGTGCTGGATCTGCAGGACCTGGAAAACCCTGCTCCGGCCCTCGATGGTCAGCGAGGGGAGAGCGATCTCACAGACCAGGCTTTCCGTAGCCGTGTCTACCAGGCCCACTGTCAACTGATACTGGCCGGCTGGCGTCTCTGCAGAGAGAGGCAGTTCATAACGATCTCGCAGGACCTCGCCCTCTTGCCAAAGAGTGGTGGGATAAGTGCTGGCCACAGGCCGCTCCTTCACCTGACCCCATACCTGGCCAGCCTGATCCCTCACACGGATGAGGACGAAATAGTCTTCCTGCACGTCGGCCAGAGCCTGCCAGTACAAGTCCAGGGATACGGCAGCCCCAGGTGTTACGGTTTCACTGGCCAAGTCATACCCCAGCAGCCTGACCTCTCCCCAGCCCGCTGTAAGCTCGTGTTGGATGCCCAGGGAGGCAACAGACGGCGGTGACAGGGGGCGACTGACCTCTATCTTACCTAGCTGAACGGCCGTCCCCTGGGGCGTGCCGTTGGCGTCAAGGACGTCGAGCCTGGCCAGGCTTTCAGGCTCGTAGACGGCTACTTCTACGGTGTATTGGCCCGGCGGGGTGCCGTCGGGCACCAGCGGGTCATAGACATTGATCACCACCTCATCCAACCACCAACTAGGAGTATACAGATGCCGGTCGTTGATCAATTGCCGGTCGTCCTGTCCGATGAGATGACCACGATTATCTTTCAGGAACAGGGCAACTTTGTAGTTTCGGTCCACCTCTTGCTGCAATTGCCACTGCAGAACGGCCCACATTTTTTTCCCTGCTGGTACGACCCTTGCCTCCACTTCTGCTTCGTTGCTGGTAGCTCCTGCTCCTCGCCCACCATAAGCATAGCCCACCAGCGAAATCTGGTCGGCAAAGTCCACGTCAATGGGGTTGACTTCCGAGGTCAAAGAAAAAGTCCCGTGGGGTGGCAGTTGATACCAGAGCACCTCGTAGCCACGAAAGCTCGCCTGGCCCAGGGGCTGGCCGTACTTGTCTAGCAGGAACAGGACCGCACCACGGGGGTCGGTATCGGATTTGTGCCAGCGGATCCAAAAGACCCGCTCCCGCCCCTGGCACAGCGTGGTCAGTCGCTGGGCCACCGTGTGGATGTCAACGAAAAGGTAGTGGGCTGGCGCCAGACCGTGGTAGTAATAATCGAAAGGATAGGGCACGTCAATCAGGATGACATCGTTCTTCCCGGCCTGGCTCTCGATGAAATGGGCCAGACCGCGCGTGTCGTCGCCGAAACCGGCCGGATCGAAATAATCGGCCTGGATAGCGGGAACAAAAGCGGCGAGGAGAAAGATGGCAGACAGCAGCCCAACCACTGGCACCCGCTTCCAGATCTGCCCGACGGCATAGGCCAGTAGCAGATAGTAGGGTGGGGTAGCCAACATGATGTAGCGGGGGTGGAAGAAGGGCCTGTCGCGCAAAACATAGAAGTACAGGAGGATAGGCAACGCCAGCCACAGGCACAGCCATATCATTTGAGATTTGAGAGAGGCCAATCCGATGACCAGGCCCAGGACCAGGATGAGGGCTATGCCAGCCAGGAAGGGAGTGGCTTGGATTAGTTCAGCGGCTGGTCCCAGGCTGAAGCCTTGCCAGACTTCCAGCAGAAAAGAAGGCAGGTCCGGCACCCCCATGGTGGGGTTCTCATAAGCCACGTACTGTCGCAAAGTGATGCGCATCTGAGGAACGTATAGCAGGGCTATGCCTAGCTGGCTGAGCACCCAACCTCGCAGAATTTTCAGCCACTTTCCCTGCCGCCAGACTGTGACAAGAACCATCAACCCCAGGAAGGCGTTTTCGGCAATCAGGATAAAGCCAGCCGAGTAGTGGGTGTAGATGCTCAGAGCCGACGTCAGCACGTAGCCAATCCACAAGAGCCAGCCACCTTTTCGCCAGGCCCGGTAGAGGAAGTAAGCCGAGGCCGTGGTCAGAAAGATAGCCATGGTGTACATCCTGGTCTCCTGGGCCTCAGAAACGTAGAAGGGAGCAAAGGCAGCCACAGTAGCCGCCAGCAAGCTGAAGGGGTGATTTGGGATTTGAGGTTTGAGATTCGTCCCCATTGCCGCACTGAAACGATAGAACAGGGGGATGGTCAGCAGGGAGAAAAAGATGGACAGGAACCTCACGGCGAACTCGCTGCGCCCGGCTCCCAGCATCCAGAGGTGTAGGGTATAGAAGTACAGGGGAGGGTGGATGTCCATCTCCTTGGCCGTGGCGATGACAGCCAGGCTGCGGCCGGCCACGTCAATGTTGCGTCCCTCGTCCCACCAGATGTCCTGGGAATCGAGGCGATAGAGACGCAAAGCAAAGGCGCACAACAGTACGAGAAAGATTATCACTAGATTCCGGTGGCGTGACATAGGAAATTTACCCATGCTGATCAACTGCTAGAGACCTGAGCAGGAGTTTGACACGAATCGCAATTTGGCTTATACTGTTCATGAGGTGACAGATTGTGACCAAAACGATAAGTCTTAAAGAAACCCGCACAACCTATTCCCTTTCCCTCGATGAGACTCAACTTGGCCAAGAGCCTGTCATCATCGAGCGAGAGGGCCAACCGTTGGCGGCCATTATTCCCATTGAGAAATACCGAGAATTCGTCGCTTGGCAGGAGAGTCGCACCGAAAGACATCGGCAACTCTCCGCTCTGCAAAAGGAGAGAGAGGCTTTCCACCAACTACGGGATCAACTTTTGAAGACCCACAGAGGTCAATTCGTCGCCGTTCTAGACGGTCAGGTCGTTGACTCGGATGCAGATAATTGCGAATTGGCTCGGAGGGTCTATAACAAATTTGGCTACGTGCCCATCTACATCCAGATGGTCGAGGAAAAACCAACGGTGTATGAGATCCCCTCCCCTGAGGTGGTAAGCTGATGCCTCGTTACGACACCAGTATCCAGCCCCCAGCCCCGTTTGTAGACGTCCTGATTTTGCATCCCTCTGACCACGAGCAAACCAGGTACATTCGAGGCAAGCTTGATAGTGGGGCCGACCTCTCTGTGATTCCTGAGGAAGTAGCCGATGAATTGCAACTCATCCCGGCCAGGGAGATACAAACTCGTAGCTACGATGGTACGGTGCGAGACATTCAGAGCTATTTCGTCGCCCTTGAGATAGAAGGGTATTCTATCCAACTCATCGAAGTAGTTGCCTCTCACCGAGCCGATACACTTTTAGGCCGGGATGTTCTGAACCATTTTAGGATCACCCTCGATGGGAAAACGCTCACTTTTGAGATGACAGATCCCTGAGCGCCTACCACAACTGCTCCACTGCCGTCCCCTGTGCTATCTGCTGGCCTATCTTCTTCTCCAACTGTTCCTTGACTCAGCGACCTCCTCACTCCAGGATCTCCCTGACCACGTAAATGCGCTTGCCCTGGCTCTCGTGGTAGGTGCGCACTACCAGTTCACCCAGCAGCCCCATGGTGATCATCTGCACGCCCATGACCATGAGCAGAATGGCCAGCAACAGCAGGGGACGGCTGCCAATGTCCTGCCCCAGGGCCAACTTGACAACGGAAAGGTAGAGGCCCAAGATACCCCCCAAACCCGACATGGCCAACCCCAGGGAACCAAAGATGTGAATGGGACGGGTGGAGTAGCTGAGCAGGAACCGGACAGTGAGCAGGTCCAGCATCACCTTGATGGTACGTTTGAGGCTGCCGTACTTGGAGCGGCCAAATTGCCGTGAACGATAATGGACCGGTATCTCAGCTACAGAGACGCCCATCCAACTGGCCATAGCCGGGATGAAGCGGTGGAGCTCACCGTAGAGGTTGATGTTCTTCACCACCTCGCTCCTGTAGGCCTTGAGGGAGCAACCATAGTCGTGCAGGTGCACCCCAGTGGTCTCCGAGATGAGACGGTTGGCCACCACCGAGGGCAGACGCCGCGTCAACCAGGCGCTCTTCCAACGTTCCATCCGCCAGCCGCTGACTACATCGTAGCCTTCCTCCAGTTTCTCCAGGAGCCTGGGGATATCTGCCGGATCGTTCTGCAAATCGGCGTCCATAGTGACGACCACCTGGCCCCGAGCGTACTCGAAGCCAGCGGCGAAGGCGGCCGTCTGGCCAAAGTTGCGGCGGAAGCGGATTACCTTCAGCCGCTTGTCTTGGGCCTGGAGGCCCCTCAGCAGCTCAAAGCTCCGGTCGGTGCTGCCATCGTCCACGATGATGATCTCGTAACTCTGCTCTAGTGGCTCCAGGGCCTCCTTGAGTTGAGCGTAGAGGGGCTCCACGCTTTCTTCCTCGTTGAAAAGCGGGATGACAATAGAAAGTTCGATTTCATCGTTCATAGGCTCATCCTTCTTCTGCTGCATAGTCCTGTGCTCCCTTCAGCACGTAGATGATCCCGCCGATCAAGCCTGGGGTGAATATACTGATAACGTAAACCAGCAGTGATAGCGACAGGGCCGTCTCCCGGGGCATGCCAGCCTGGGTGAAGAGAAAGACGTAAGCGCCCTCCCTCACCCCCAGACCGGCGAAAGATACAGGCAATATGGTGACTATGGAAGTGATAGGCACAAAAAGGAAATAGTACCATATCGAGACCCGATCACCCAAGGATAGACCGAGCAGGTAATTCATGGTAATCAGCGAGATGTTAAAGACCAGAGACACGCCCAAGGTCTTGCCAACCGCGGCGACATTGTAGCCATGAAGTGACTCGTAGAATCGCTTGAGCCCTTCGATGATTCCTTCGGCTTTCCCTTCGACTTTGCTCAGGCCATGCCCTGAGCCTGTCGAAGGGACAGACCCCTGCTTCTGACTAAAGGAGGCCAGGGGTTTCAGGCGCTCTCCCAGGCTCTGCCACAGTCGCTGGTTGAGGAGGAGCCACACCGAGACTAGGCTCCCGACGAAGAGGAGCACGGTGAAAGCGATCATCCACGGCTCGACCAACTGATAGCCAAAGGCCAGGGCCACCACGGCCATAGCCTGTAAGACGATGAGGCCAAAGAAGCGGTCGGCGAGGACCGTACCGGCCGACTCTGCTGTCTTATGAGTGTACCTTGATAGCTCATACATGCGAACGGGGTCGCCGCCGAAGCCGGTGGGGAGCACGTTGGTGAAAAGGAAGCCGATGAAGTAGAGGTCGATCAGTTGTCTCAGAGGCACCTCCACCTCCAGGGCTGAGAGCAAGACCTGCCAGCGGTAGGCCCTGACCACAATACCCAACAGGGCCACGACCAGAGCTGCCAGGAGATAGCCCGGCTGGACCTGCAGGAGCTTTTCCAGAGTCTCCTGCAAACCTATCTCCCTCAACAAGAGGACGATAAAGATCAAACTCACAATGACCTTGGCCAAATCTAGAAGTCTCTTTTTATTCATTGTCTGTCTTCCCTGGGGAATCACTCCCCCTTGACCATGATCTCGCTCAACAGGGCCTTATCATCCAATACTTGCCCATCCTGGTCCACAATGGTCAGGCGCT
Source organism: Anaerolineales bacterium (assembly GCA_004377365.1). Lineage (GTDB taxonomy): Bacteria > Chloroflexota > Anaerolineae > E26-bin7 > E26-bin7 > E26-bin7. Next base: position 12,299 of record SOHZ01000288.1, read on the forward strand.
GGCCGTCGGCCAGGCGATACATCCCCACTTCGATCCAGTACTTACCCGGTGGAGTGTCCTCGCCGACGACGAAAGCGTGCTTATCCTTGACTACCTCATCCTGGTCCCAGAAGGAGGTTGGGTAATAGCCGTTGACAGGCTGGCCATCATGCTGCCCCCAGATGGTGCCCTCCTCATCCACCAAATGAACAAAGACGGTATAATCCTCTTCCATTTTCCTTTGAGCCCGCCAGTACAAGGCCACATTGATGGTCTCACCAGCCTTGACCTCGGTCTTGTCTACCTTGTAACCGGTCAGAGACACCTGCCTGCCCTGAGCGGAGTCGAAGGGGTGGGCCATGTCGAAGGCTACTGGCGTTCCTCCGGAGTAGTGCGGCTCCTGTTGGGTGGTGACCTTGCCCTGAGCCACAGTGACTCCGTGGAGGAGGTGGCCGTCCTTGTCAAAAGCAGGTAGGGCCTCGCCTGTGGAGCGGTCGTAGACGCCCACTTCTACTCGGAAGCGGCTGGGCGCTTTGGATTCGGGCAGGACGTACATCCCATAGGTGTCCTTTATCACCCCCCCGACCTGCCATAGGCTGGTGGGGTAAGAACCCATCCCAGGATAAGTGTCCTTCTGAGCGATCACTTCCTCGTCACGACCGAGGATGTGGACGAACACGTTGTAATCTTGCTCCATCTCGGCCCGGGGTTGCCAGTACAGGGTGACGCTCAGGGGATCGCCCCGTCTGACCACCTTCTTATCCAGTTGGCAGGCCAGCAACCTTGTCTTATCACCAAAGTTGATGTCGAGGTGATGGGCTTCGGCCGGGATGTCCTCGGCGGTGATAACAGGCGGCTTGGCATAGGTTGGGGCAATGTAGACGAAGGGGCATAAGACGGCCAGGAGAAACAATGCTCCGCCGACCACGCCGGCCAACATCCCATTGTACCGCTGCGGCACGAACTGGCTGAGCCCCAGGAAAATAAAGATAGAAATAGCCGGGATAGCTGGAAACAGGTAGCGGCCTTGAGCGCCGGTTTGGATCTGCATGAACCTGAGCAGGGAAGCAAAGAGAAGCAGAAACCATAATCCAAGTAGCAACAGGCTAAGCAAGTTTGATCTGTCTAGCTGCTTCCTCTGTAGGGCTTTGAACTTTTCAAATTGGCTGATGGCGAGGACTAGAAGGCCCACGATGGATAGACGCACCATTACCGCCAGGAGCTTGTAAAAGATTTCATCAATCACTATGTTCATCCAGCCAAAGACGGCCCAGAAGGATATCTCCAGGCCCCAGAACTCTTCGTACAATTCAATGAGGCTGGGTTGGGGCTCCCGAAGACCAACAGCCGCCAGCCATACATTGGAAGCTAAGGGGTGACGATAAAGAATCCAATTTCTTAAGTACGCCCATCCAGCTATCAGCAGGACTATGGAGAATACGATCATGCCCCATTTGATCAAGCGACCAACAGAGCGCTGTTGGATGGCTCGGATGGCGAGCGTTAAAGCCGCCAGGGGCAAAAGGGCCAGGGAGCTAATCTTGGAGAGCAGAGCCAGGCTCAGGGTCACGCCCAGCCAGATCAGTCGCCCTCTGGTCGCTCCCCGTTTCAAGAGTCTGACTATCCCCAGGAGCACCAGCGCGGAAAAGGTAGTCACCATAGCGTCATTACCTACTCTGGCGCTGATGAAAATGAATTGAGGGTTGAAAGCATTGATAGCAGCCGCACCCAAAGCCAGGGGCTTCCAATGGGGGAAGATCTCCAGAGCGATGAGATAGGTAGCGAGCACAGTTACTCCACTCAACAGCACCGTGAACAGACGGAGAATACGTATAGCCAAAGCTGTGCCGTGGTAGTTGAACACCTCAGTGTCAAGGTGGATGATCCTGTTCTTGTTGCCGGGCCAATGGGGCACCCCGGCAACACAGTGCGGGTTATGCCAAATCAAGCTGTCCGCGTCGTCTGTGTCAATCCAGAATGTGAGCAGGGCCGATGTGAGATGGTACAAAGGGGGGTGATGGCCGACTGTGCCAGCCACCGGGTTCTTAGAAGGATCCAGATGCAGCACGGGCAAACCACGACCGTCGGCTATGTGCTTCACATATCCATAGTGAGAGTCTTCGTCTGGTGTCTCGATAAGGGGAGTGACTACGCTGTAGATAACCCCTAACGCCAGGAAAGAAACGATTATGAGACTGATACCCAAGTGTTGTCTAATCGAAAATATTATAGATCTCATTCTTGGCCTAGTTTCTGTCAACAGTCAATGTTCCCAACAATATAGCGTCATCCGTCAGGCGCAATCCAGGCTGATCATAGGCAGGCAGACGTTCTCCTGTAGCGAGCTGGTACAACCCCACTTTGAGCTCGTACCTTCCAGAAGGCACACCTAGCCCAATTACGAGCCGGTGCTCATCTTTGACGATCTCTCCTACATCCCAGATAGAGGTCGGATAACGTCCGCTCTGCGGCTGGTCATCATGTTGAGCTTCAATATGGTCATCTGGACCTAGCAGGTGGGTGAAAACTGTGTAGTCTTTATCAATCTTCTTCCGTGCTTGCCAGTACAAAGTCAGATTGATCGTGTCACCCGGTTTAAGAGCACGGCTCCTCAGGTCGTAGCCGCGAAAGATAATCTCATCTCCCAGGTTGACTTTCATGGGAAATGGGATAGAGCTAGCGTTAATGAACTCGCCGATGATCTTTACTGTCCCCAGTGTAATTTTATTATCCAGTAACCCCGATTCGGAATCCACAATGATGGGCAGTCGCTGTCCCGTCGATTTCTGATATAAACCAACTTCAAAGGTGTATTTCCCCGGGATAGCCCCCGGACCAACTTTGATCTTGTACTGATCGGGCACAATTTCACCCGGACGCCAGAGAACAGTGGGATAGGCCCCTTGTAAGGGTTGCACATCTGTCTGCCCCCGAACCTGCCCTTTGCTGTCCAGCAAGTGCACAAAGACTTCATGATTTCTTTTCATCTTCGATACTGCTTGCCAGTAGAGATCTAGCCTGATTTCATTCCCTCTCATAACCTCATACGGAGCCAGGTTGTAGCCGACTAGCCTCAACTGGCCGTTGAAATCAGCCTTGAGGGGGTGAGGGGGGATGACATAGGGGGAGAAGAAGTCAATAGGAGAGGAGAAAGGCCACTCGTAAGCGATGAGCATATTGTTTGAATCCCGCAGTTCAAAGGTTGATTCTTGGTTAACACGTTCTATCAACATTTCTCTGAGGGAGTGATCTAGAGGGCTCAGGATGTAAGCTGTGCCTTTGCTCTGAGAAGCGCGATCCAGCAGGATAAATGAGTGCCCCCCTTCATTATCAGGAGACAGAAAACATACAGCTTTCTCCTCGCCAGAGATCAACGACATGGAATCATCGGCCATCGAAAGAGAAACCGCATCAGTATACACCTGGCTAAGGAGATAGGTAACGGTGGGATAGGCATACATCTCCACAGGTAGATAGACCGTGTGATTCTGTCCTTGCTGAATCACACGTCTGGCTAGAGCAGCCTTGTCTGCATCGAAAGCATAGTATGTTTCGGGTTGGTAAGCCCAAACGTTGAAATAGTCATGGTAGGTCCGCAAGCCGCCAAGTCCGAGGAAAGCCACAATCAAACCTGGTAGCCATTTCACGGTGGGCCAGCCCATCCAAGACGTCAATTTAGCCCAAAGGATGGATAGGCCAATAGCCGATAGGATATAGACAGCCGGTGCCGCTCCAAGAGAGCGCAAGGTATTAGGAGCGTCTGTGGAGAAAACCGTAGCCGAGAGCATCACCCCGATCCAAAGCAGAGTGAGCCCGTATTGAGGCTTATTTAACCGGTGGATGGCTATTACGATGCCTATCCAAAAACCGATGGATGAGATGGTGTTTAGGACAGGGCGGCAAGGCAGGTTATGTCTCCACTGCCAATCGCCTTGATCAACAAACATACGCAGCACCTTGCCTAGGTTAGACAATGTTGCTAAGATGATCTCTCGATATTCTGACGAGATAGCCAAAATGGACACATCCTTGCCCCGACCACTCCAGGCAAAGGGATGGGTTTGAAAATAGCAACCCAGAGGAGCAAAGAGGGCCAAGGAGACAAGCGTCAATAGAAGAGCTCCCTTTAGGCGATCAGAGAATCGGGGCACTTGGGAGGCAGGCTGACCGGAATCCCCGCTGCTAGTAGTTGCCGAAAGTTGATTCCCCCGCCTCTTCATGGTAGCCCAGCTTTTCTTCAGGCATTCCCAAAGGATGAAAGCCAAAAGCACCAGTGGCATAAGCCGGGCCGCGATATAAGTATAGGCACTCATCCCAAGAAGAACACCGGTTCCCAGAAAGAAGCCCTTCTTCCCGGTGAACCACCCCTGCCAGAATAGACAAAGGGTCATCACGATGAATAAGGGAAGCAGAATAGTCCTAAAACCGATGCGGCTGAAGTGTACGTGCCAATAGGAAGTTGTCAGGCCGGTAGCGGCCAGCAAGGCAATTCGCCTCGCCTCTTCACTTCCAACGGAGGCGAACATCAATTTGGTCAAAACATATAACATTGGAATTGTAGACAACCCAACTAAGGCCGAAACGATGCGCAACGCAAAGGGGCTAGCGCCTAGCATTTTAATAGAAATTGCCTCCAGATAGATGAAAAGAGGTTCTCGCCCTCCATTGCCCTCAAAAAACAGCGGGTGCCATCCGGCCTGCAAAATCCTTATCGCATCCAGACCATTGAAGGCTTCATCATGGTATAATCCAGGTGGCACGTCATTCAGGCGATAGAGCCTGAGGAAAGCAGCCACAAGAATTAGTAGCCCCAGAAGGGCCAGATCCTTTCTACCATCCCTGCCAAGTTTTGCGAACCGTTTCACAGTGATGATCCTCTACGATCCCTTCACGCGCACCTTGGTCAACAGGACGCGACTGTCAATCCAATGTCCCGCTTCATCCAGAAGGCCCAACCGCTCTCCTGTAGCTGGCAGATAGAGCCCCACTTCGATATCGTAGACGCCGGGAGGGGTGTCGGGCTCGACGAGCAAGTGATATTCGTCCATCAAGACCTGCCCCTGGTTCCAGGTTGAGGTCGGTACCGCTCCTCCCTGTGGCTGGCTGTCCACCTGGGCCCAGATGCGGTCTCGCTCCCCTAGGACGTGGGTGAACACAGTGTAATCCCTTTCTATCTCGGCCAGGGCTTCCCAGTAGAGGGTCAGGTGGATTTCCTCACCTGGCCCAACCGCTCGCCCCTCCAGGGCATAGCCAATGAGGGCAATCTGGTCCCCGAAATTAAAGCGCACAGGATTGGGCACACTACGTCCTGAGCCTGTCGAAGGGTCGCTCCCCGCGTGAGGCAGGACCTCTATCCTGTGAAAACGGACGTTGTCTCCAAGGGACTCTCCCTGGGACCCATAAACCGCCAAGCGCTTCCCGCTGTCAAACTCGTACAGCCCCACTTCGAGCTGGGCCGAGCTGGGGGTGAAGGCCGTGGGCGGTACGGCGATGGTGTACACATCGGCGATGGCATCCCCTGCCCGCCACAGCCGGGTTGGATAGGTGCCCTGGCCCGGGAAGGTATCTTGTGAGGCCAACACCAGATCGTTCTCATCCAGAAGATGAACGAAGACGCTGTAGTTCCTTTCCATCGGGGCCAAAGCCTGCCAGTACAGGGTGACATCGAGGCTCTCCCCTGGCCGGACTGTCTCCCGACCTACCTCGTAGCCCAGGAGCTTTATCTGGTCATCGAAGGTGATGGCCATAGGATTTGGTATCTTCTCCAGATTGGTTTCTGAGAGGAGAGGCGGCCCTTCGGCTATGCTCAGGACATGCCTGGCGTAGGCTGGCGCGATGTAGCGAAAGGGACTGATAACGGCAATGGCCAGCATAACCAAGCCCAATATGCCAGCCAGGGACATGACGGCCTGCCGAGGCACCCACTGGGCCAGACCCGTGAACAGTAGGATGGAAATGGCCGAGATGGCCGGATACATCAATCGCCCCTGGGAAGCGCGGGTCATCTGAGTCCAGCGTACCAAGCCGGCCAGGACAACAGCGATCCACAAGAGCAGGAACAACAGCCAGGGCCAGCTCAGTGTCTCCTCTCCTCTCAGTTGCTTAAAGACCAGCAGCAACAGCCCCACCGCTCCCAGCAGAGCCAGCCCGTCGAAGGCCAGGTAGAGCCAGGGCTCGGCCAGAATGTTGAACCAGCCAAAGAGAGCCCAGAAGGACATTCTCAGCCCTTTGAATTCTGCCAGGAGTTCGAGCAGGGATGGCCTGTAGACCCGGGTGCGGAAGAGGATGGCCATGATCTTCATGCCAAGGGGGTCACCGTACAGCAGCCAGTTCCGGGCGTACCACCAGCCGCCCACGGCCAGGGCCACGATAGACACGATGGTCATCCACCCGACGAAAGAAATCAGTCGCTGGCGGTGGAGGGCTACCACCCCCAATACCACAGCGGCCAGTGGCAGGAGCATCAGACCAGTCAGCTTGGTCAGCGAGGCCAGACCGATGACAAGGCCCAGCAAGATCAAGCGACCCCTTGAAACCTCCCTCCTGGCCAGAACCACCAGCAACCAGGCCGCCAGGGCAAAGAGAACGATCACCAGGTTGTCGTTGTTGATGGTCCCGCTGATGAAGGCGAACTGTGGATTGAAGGCGTTGATGACCGCCGCGCCGATGGCCAGCCCCTCTGCTCCCTCCCTCAAAGTTGGGGGAGGGCCGGGGTGGGGGCGCTGGGGCATGATCTGTCGAGCAATACAATAGGTTGCCAGCACCGTGGCTGCTCCCATCAGCACCGAGAGCAAACGCACCAGGTGCACCGCCAGGGTCACCCCTCGATAGGGAAAGCTCTCCTCAGCCGAGTGAACGACCATGTTCACGTTACCGCTCGCCGTGGGGACGCCAATCTGGGCGTGAGGGTTGTGCCAGACGAAATCCGTCAAGGGGCCTGTGTTTATCCAAAAGGTGACCAGAGCCCCCAGAGTATAATAGAGGGGCGGCTGGTGCACCTCTGCCTGGATGTCCGGTACCGGCCCGGTGATGACTGGCAATCCCTCCCCATCAGCGAGGTGTTGGACGAAGAAATAGTGCTGAAGCTCGTCGGGGGCCTCAAAGATGGGTGTGACCACGCTGTAAGTGGTGCTCAGCAACACGAAGGCAACAAGGATGACTGCGATAGCTTTGTGCTGATTTGCTGGTTGGGTTAATCTGTTCACGGGCTCACCACGCGCACCTTGCTCAAGAGGACCCGGTTGTCACGCAAGCGTCCTCCCTCGTCCAGAACCCCCAATCGTCCTCCCGTAGCGGCCAGGTAGAGCCCTACCTCGATATCGTAGACGTCGGGCGGTGTGTCAGGTTTGGTGACCAGATCGTAATGGTCCTCAACCATCTGGCCCACCTGCCAGGACGAGGTTGGCGCAACGCCTCCTTGCGGCTGGCTGTCCACCTGCGCCCAAAGGCGATCCTCCTCACCCAGCACGTGGGTAAAGACGGTGTAGTCTTCTTCCATCTCGCCCAAAGCCCGCCAGTATAAAGTGAGGTGGATGGTCTCTCCCTGCCGCGCGGTGCGCTTGTCCAGGTTATAGCCTACGAGGGCGACCCGGCCCTCGAAATCGAAATCCACCGGGTTGGGTACCGGGCTATCCTCACGAGGCAGGACGGCTACCTGGTGAAAGCGCACGTTGTCGCCCAGGGATTGACGATCCGGCCCCGTGGCCACCAACCGCTCCCCGCTGGCGAAATCGTAGAGCCCCACCTCGAAGCGGCCCGTGCAAGGTGCGAAAACCGTGGGAGACAATGTCAAGACGTAACGGTCAGCGAAGGCGTCGCCCACTCGCCACAGGCGGGTCGGGTAGGTCCCCAGACCTGGATAGGTGTCCCGCTGCGCGATGACCAGGTCGTTCTCATCCAACAGGTGCACAAAGACAGTGTAATCCCTGTCTATCTCGGCCAACGACTGCCAATAGAGGGTGACCTCCACGCTCTCTCCTGGCTTGATCTCTTCGTTGCCAGCCTCGTAGCCCAGCAGCCTGGCTTTACCTTCGAAAGTGACATCAAGACGGTCAGGTATCCCTTCGAGTTCGGCCTCTGAGAGCAGGACTGGCTTGGCGTAGGCTGGCGCAATGTAGCGGAAAGGGGCGATGGCGGCCAGAACAAGCATCAGACCGCCGACGATGCCCAGCAGCCACTTCTCATAACGACGCGGCACCCATTGGCTCCACCCCAGGGCCAGCAGGACAGAGATGGCCGAGATGGCCGGGAACATGAGCCGGCCCTGGGAGGCTTTGGTGATCGTGGTCCAGCGGATCAGGGCCAGGAAAAGGATGATGGGCCAGGTCAGGAGGGTGAGGAGGGAGTAACGGGTAGTAAGTGATGAGTCGTCCCTCGAAACCTGAAACGTGAAACGTGTCACCAATGCACGCCCCAGGTCGATCATCAGGCCGACAAGGCCTAGGATGGCTAAAGCGTTGAGCACCCAGTATGCTGCTGGCTCCATGGCCACGTTGACCCCGCCGAAGAGCCCCCAGAAAGTCTTGACGAACCCTTCCCATTCGCCCAGCAGTTGTCGCAGAGTCGGTTGGGGGAGACGGGGTCCGACGATGGCCACGAAGGTGTTCAGGCCCAGTGGGTCGCGGTAGAGTAACCAGTTCCTCATGTACCACCAACCGGCTATGGCGGAGGAAATAGCCAGGACCGTGACAAAGCTTCCAAAAAACCAAGCAATGCGACGGGACACCGACTCAGCCCGTATTCTCCAGGCTGAGAAGGCCAAGCCCAGGGCTGTCAGAGGAATCAGGCCCAGGGCGCTGGCTTTGGATAAGGCCCCCAGCCCGATGACCAGGCCCAACAATGCACAATGACCAAATCCCAAATCCCAAATCCTAAATCCCAATTGGTCATTGGGCATTGGCTCCGAAGGTCTGCTGCGGCGGCTATGGAAAGCCGCCCTACTGCGCACCAGACGGATCAGGAGAAGCAAAGTGAGCGAACAAAAGAGAATCGTCAGGTTATCGTTGTTGACAGAGCCGCTGATGAAAGGGAACATGGGCACAAAGGCGTTGAAAGCGGCCGCGCCAGCGGCCAGCGTTTTCTGTTCCGGAAAAACCTCTAAAGCGATCAGGTAGGTGCAGAGCACGGTGCCTGCTCCCATCAGCACCGAAAGGAAGCGCACGATGTGCACCGCCAGGGCCGTGCCCCGATAGGGAAAGCTCTCTCGCTCCGAGTGGACGACCATGTTGAGGTTGCCGTCGGCCGTTTCGACGCCGATGTCGGCGTGGGGGTTGAGCCACCGCACCTCCGTCAAGTTGGAGGTGTCAATCCAAAAGGTGGCCAGAGCCCCCAGGGCGTAGTAGAGGGGGGGCTGGCTGCCCTCCTGCCGCCACGGCTGCTCGATGCGAGGGTCCTGGACTGGCAGTCCTCCGCCGTCGGCCAAGTGTTGGACGAAAGGATAGTGCCACAGCTCGTCAGACGCCTCAAAGAGGGGCGTGACCACGCTGTAGACCGTGCCCAGAATGATGAAGCTGATCAGGATAAGAGTGATGGCTCGATGCTGCTGCACGATCTCAACCAGCGATGATAGCTTGTCATGAGCGCAGTCGAATGGCTTGTCATGAGCATGGTCGAATGGCATGGTAAACCTCAAGGGTCTTCTCCGCAATGCTATCCCATCCGAAGGCTTTGGATAGCTCTTTCGCTCCTTGTCCTAGCTTCTGTCGCAGCTCAGGAGTATCGGCCAGACGAGCGATGGCCTCCGCCAGGGCCTCTGCGTCGTCCGGCGGCACCAGCAGCACATTCTCCCCGTCTCGCAAACGAGGCAGGTGGGCAGCGGATTCCAAATCCGCCGCGAGCGGGCCTGCCGAGGTGGTGACGATGGGCAGGCCGTGGATCAGGGCGGCCATAAAGCTCCCCCGCCGGAAGGAGGCCCCATCGCGGTAGGGCAGCACACAGATGTCCGAGGCCAGCAGGTTGGCCGACACCTCCTCCTGGGAGGTATAGCCCGTCCACATCACCCGTTCCGACAGGCCCAGTTCGTCAATCAGGGCCTCGACCCGCTGGGCGTAGGCCACGTTGGTGGGGTCGCTGGAGCCCCATCTGCCGCCAACCATCAGCAGGCGAGCGCGGTAGCCTTTTTTCATCACCTTGTCCAGAGCCCGCATCAAGGTCTCGCCGCCTTTGCTCTCATTGAGAAAGCCAAAGTAGGAGAGCAGAATGTCCTCCGGTCCCATACCCCAACGGGCGCGCCAGGCGTCGCGATCATACTTGGCGGGCGGTGCTGGCTCGATGTTGCTGCCGATGGGGATAAGGTAAGGGGCAGGAGATAGTGGATAAGGGGCCAGGGTTTCCAGATCCTCCTCGTTGGTGACGATGACGGCGTCGCTCCAGCGGGCCAGGGCCAGGACGACCCACCAGCGGATGCGACCCGCTTTGGGGAACAGGTAAGGCACTTTCAGGTCGTGGAAAGTGACCACGACCCTGGGGCGCTGTTTCCGTGCTCGCAACCGCAGCGGCAGAAAGTTGATGGCCGGGTGCATCCCGTAGGCGGCAGCCTGGTACTGGATGTTGAGGACATCGGCTTCCAGTTCCTCCGCTATGCGCATGATGGTCCGCCAACTGTTCCATCCCCAACGCTCCAGGCGTGGCTCGACCCGCAGCCCGTCTTCGTTGCGGTGTGGCCCGGCTGCCGTTGAGGTCAGCACCGTCACTGCTGCCCCCAGATAGCGCAAGGCCCACCCCACCTCGTAAGTGAAATCGCCGACGCCTCCCTGCATCGGCCTGAATTCGCCGCTGATCAAACAGACTTTCATCTCTCCCACCACTTGGAATCCTTCCGCAAAACGAAAGGCTGGCGGCGTGCACTCCCTACAAGCCGACCTCGTTTGGTCGCTCGACGCCTTCCGCGAGACCAGACGGTGCTGTCAGCCAGAGCCGTGTATTTGCAGACCCCGTTCTACTCAAGTTCACGCGGTTCTAGTAGAAGCCCGATCCCATCAAGAATCTCGTGCACTCGCCTACTCGAGAGTGTCCCGATCTTTTCGCCCAATTGGCTCTTATCCACCGTGAAAATCTGAGATACGTTGACGACACTCTGTTTCGGCAGATTGGCCTCTTTTGGTTCAAGGAGGACATTTCCTGGAGCAGCGGCACGTTTGAGGTTGGAGGTTAGCGCGCAAACGACGACCGTGTTGATACGACTGCGGTTGAACACGTTGTTCTGGACGACCACGTGGGGATGTCGGTATCCGGGTTCCGAGCCCGAGGGTTCGTCCAGGTCAATCCAGAAGATGTCGCCCTGGTTGATCACCATTCGCCTTCTACAATCTGCCGATGCTGGCGACGCATCCTACGCCGCAGAACTTGCTCCGATGGATCGGGAGCATCGTCGTAAGCGGCGTTGATCCGTTCCAAAAGTTGCTGGCTTTGATGGCGCTGGAAAAATTCTTCCAGGGCCAGCACGAATAGGCGGCTGCGTGAGATTTTCATTTCGCTAGCCAGGGTTTCGACTTGCTCAAAGAGGTCTTCTCGAAGAGAGATCGCTGTTTTGATATGGGCCATTTGTTATACCATCCTTTCTACCGACAGTATAACCAATTTGCACGCCAATGTCAAGGCCGCAACATAAGAGTCACTCACTGGCTACAACCACTACCCCGACGAGTCCAGCACCAGAGTGGACGGACAGACCCGGCGTGAGCTCGGCCGTGAGCACGTCGTCAGGGCATGGCAGGCTGGCGCGCACCTGCTCCTCTTGAACGCGGAATTTCGGAACTCGCGGAACACGCGGAAACCATCCGCGCTCTCCGTCCCTCCGCGCTTCCGCGACCCTCATGGCCAGGTATTTGAGCGTGGACAGGGCAGCGTAAAGGTACGTGCGCTCGCCCACTGCAACGGCGTGGGCGACGATCTCGTCCCTGGACGCGCCTGTCTGGGCGGCCTCTGCCGCGGCCAGCACCATGAACCCCTGGCTCATGGAGAGGCTGCGCGAGTCCACCACCGTAAGGTCTCCTGCCCAAAGTGGACGGCGATGGGCACCTGCCGCCTGTGCCGCAACAGTGGCGGATGCCGTAGCGAGCGGCAACCTCGGCCGGCAGGCTGGAATCGGTGTCGGTGATAATGGCAATGGATGACATAGCTCCTCCCTTTGAACGCGGAATTTCGGAGGGCGCGGAATATGCGGAAATCCCTTCCGCGCCCTTCGCTCTACTCAGTTGCAATCGTTCAACTCGGCCTCTCACAGCAGCGACTTTCGCCAGTCCCTGTGAGGTCATTGGCTTGCTTTGGAATGGTTGTGGCTTCAGGCTTCAGCACGGGCAAGCTGTGCCAGGCGCTCTGGGCCAATGGTTGCACGTAGAAAGCGTGAAGCGTTCAGGATCTCCACGCCGAGCAGTTGCCCTTCCTCGTCTAGCTCTACATTGACCCCTTCGGCCACCTCCACAAATCTCTCTTCCTCTCCGTCCCGCACCAGAAAATAGAGTATATCGCTTTGTGGGTCGTAGTGAACTGCTGGTCTATTCATGGGTCCACCTCCCTGCGAGCACTCGCTCGCTGATCTGACGGCTTTCGATAGGATGGATAGTCACAATCTCCACACGGTCAGGAAACTCGTCGTAGGCGATCATCATCTTTCTGCGGCGACGATGGTAGATCACAGACATTACAGCGACATGACGAAAAGTGGCGTGATTGTAATAGCGTTCCTGTGCCTCGCGGTAAATGCGTTCGGGCATCCTCTCAGGAATCCGTCTCGCTCGCAAACGAAGTTTGAGATGGTCAGTGTAGACGACGCGCACACCTCTCCTCCAGCATGTCTGCATGTCTGGCGTGTGCCAGCGAAGCCTGCATCAGGTCATGCAAGTCTTCCTCGCTCCAGGCATCGCTCACGTCCACGGCTGTGCGTTGGCCGTAGCGCTCTTGCAAAAAGGTGATAAAGTCATACACCTCGGCCACCTTTTCGGGGGGCAGGGTAAACAATGCCTGCAGGATTTCTCTGGCTTGTGTGCGCGTCATCATCGGCGTTCCTCCTTTTGAACGCGGAAGCTCGGAACTCGCGGAATACGCGGAAACCATCCGCGCCCTCGCCCCTCCATGCTTTGGCATCTTTTGCTTTCACCATCAGAGAATCCGCATATCAGCGAGGTCTCCACAAGCCTCAGGGATTGGCCCGTGCAAAATTACGTCGGTTGCATCAACCCATCTTCCGAGACGCTCAGCAATCGGCTCAGGGTGGGGAGCGAAAACGTGCACCAATGGCCGATTTACTCCTGATTTCTTGAGCAGGCGGCCAATCTCAACATCATAGTCTGGAATGCTATAGCCAACAATCAACCATGTTGTTGCCGCTTTGAGTTTTTCCAATGCTAACTCCCAGATAGGCTTCAGCCATTCGGGAGTCTCTTTCCCTTGAATCGGTGGGATCATAGCGGCATCACCTCGGAAAGCTGGACGGCAGTCACCATATTTCACCAGAGAGGTTTTCTCAACCGCCCAAGAAATTGAACCGTGAAGTTTCAGCAATGCAACCGAGCCCGAGATTTCGGGATTTCGTCGGTATTCTGAACGGGGGTGGCCAGTAACACCGGCAAGCAATTCCTTACCAGAGCCGTAATGAAATCCAGGTCTGAGCCGCCGAGGGGTGGGTCTAGGCCTGAGACCTCGTTCAACCCAAATATCCCAGTTCGTCGTTACGACAGTAAGAGGGTATTCTAGCCCAAGCCTTTGGAAGAGTGCATCCCACCACAGTTCGTGTGGGAAGGGTATCTGGGCTTCAAAGATGTTATCACTCGAACGGCTAGATTTGGAGTCATGCTTGTACCACCGTGCGAAATCTTGAGCCAACCGCATTGCCAGAAATTGCACTATGTCTTGCCAAAGCTTCAAACCGCTGAACTCATTACGATGACGGTACACCTCCGTGACAAATGCCTCGGGGCCGCCATCATGTTCTCGGCTCCAGCGGTCCCAGGCAACAAGCACACGCTCAATCAAGCGATTTCGCCATTGAGCCCCGCCGAAGGGCTCGATGTCAAACAGTTCTGCCGCGAGAGGCGATCCTGCGGTCTTCGAAAAACCAGCACCAAGAATCAAGGCCATGCTTGACATACGAGATTCCTCTCCCAATCTACCCGCGCCTTCCGCCTCTCCGTGCTTCCGCGACCCTCATGGACGGAATCTCGGAACTCGCGGAACTCGCGGAAACCCCTCCCCCCCGGCCTCATGGACGTCCAGCAAGTGATCATAATCAGGATTGGCCTTGGCCAACTCCCGCTCCCGATGAGCGATGCGCAAAGCGGCTTCCTTATCGGACAACGATTACCTCGCCCCTACTCCAAAACCGCCCCCTGTGCCGCCAGCCATTGGCCAAGGGTCACGTTTTCAACAACGTATTCCTCCGCTTCCTCGTTGAACACTTTCTTTGTATGTACAACTGCATCTAGTCCCTTGGCTCCGGCCAGTTGTAGATTCTGACATCTCAAACGCTGGGAAATTCTAGCTATTGGATAGAATTTTTCCATCTCTTTTGTTGAGAAAATCACGATAGTTCCATCGTCAAGTCCTGCAGCGATGAGGTCCCCAGTGTTGTCGTAGCTCACGCTTTTGATAACTCCTATCTTACTGGTGGTCTCATAGCACTTGTACATCATCGGATGATCCGTAGCAAAAAAGTAGATTCTATTACTAAGACCAACTGCAGCTTCCTCAACTCTTGGGTGGAGATCGAAGTTCCTGGGAAAACTAAGTCTCAACGTCAAAGCGTAGCGCCTGGACTGGATTTGTACCTCCAGGCAAATCGATGAGCGATGTGAGCGCCTGAACCTGGCATCGTTGTTTCTTTGTGAGGCAAAGTGAGCGCAAATCGAGGACTTGCTAGTTCCGACTTGATAGTATTTCTCATCGAATTCTTCTGAACCAAGCACTCTGGTGTTACGTGTCTGCAGCGACAGCACATGAATTGATCGGGTACTAATGTCCCAAATTAGAAGGTCATCGCCGCTAAAGGCAATATCGCCCGGTCGCCAAGTTTGTCGAAAACTAGCATATCGAGACTGCTTTTCAAGGTGCCATATGCAGACATTTCCATCATCATCGCAGCTAGCAATCAAATCTCCTTTCGCAGACCAGCAAATAGCCTTCAGTGGAGCAGAATGACCACTGAATGTAATAACCTCCTTCACATTCTTAAGCTCGCTCACGTCCCATATGTGCAAGTAGGTGTCCATGCCGCCACTAGCTAGCATCGTCCCCTCCGGGCTGAAGGCGATAGAGTTCACCGCACTCATCTCGCTGAACTGGGCATTAGTCAGGTCGGCGTCCCGCAGATTGGCGTTTACTAGCGTGCCGCCTCGGAATTGGACGGATCGCAGATTGGCAGACCGCAAATTGCAGTCAGTCAGATCGGGATTCTGTAATTGGACGAATTGCAGATTGGCAGACCGCAAATTGCAGCCGGTTAGGTCAGGGTTCTGCAAGTTAGCATAGCTCAGGTTAACTTCGCGCAGATTATGCCCCTTGAGAGTCAGAGGGTCGCACCGGATAAGCAGTGTGGCGACGTTGCCCCCCGTAGTCCCTACGTCATCCATGGTTTTGACTCGCGTCCTGGCAATGACGGCCAATAGTCGCTCTTTGACAGCTTCCTCGTTCGGACCAAGCATGTTCTGCATCAATTCTAGTATGGCTTTGGTAAACGGTTCCTTGCCCACGGTTTCCGCCAGATTCTTCATTTCTTCAGCTACAAACTCTCGGAGGTGTGAGATGGGTTTAATGGCGCCCGTTTCATCTACCTTACGCTGGAAATAGGAGGACCACGCGTAGTCCTGGGGTGACGCACTCTCATCCAAATGTGACTGCTGTTGGGCCATTACAGTAAGGTCTGGGGCCAACACACCTAGTTCGGCGGCAAATTTGTAGGCCACGAAGAACTCCAGGAGTGAACGATGGGCCGGGGTATAGTCGCCGTCGGCGTTGCGGATCAGCATGGTTTGGCCCATCATGTCGTAGTGCCAATGGTCCAGGTCCTTTTGTTCCTGTACGACGGGACCGAAGAGACGGCGCAGGCGATCAGGAAATTGACGGTAGTTGAGGCTCATCTGGTCGGTAGAGAGCATCTCCCATGACAACTCGCACAAGAAGTGGAGCTTGTCGGCCAGCGAGGTAAAGGTGCGCTCCGCTTTGATGTCCCGCTCCATCTTGCGCCGTACGGCGTAGAGGTAGATGCGCGATAGGTCCACTGGCTTGCCGGCCTCGATGTCGGGCAGCGCCTCCAGGATGAACTCGGTCATCACCGGGCGGCGGGCCAAGTCGAGAAGCTGGGGATTGCTCATCACCTGCTTCACTATGGCAGGCTCGGCCCGCAACGACAGCACCTGGCGGATTTGGGCGTCATCGAATTTCTCCAGTTCCAGCACCTCGAACTGGGGCGGTTCGCCGGTCAGCTTGGAAGTAGAGGCTTGCAATTCCGCACTGAGCAGGGCACGGCCCTCTCTGGCCTCTGGAAAGTGCTCGGTGCGACAGGTGAGAATCGCCTTGGCCCCCGAAACCACCACCCGGGCCAGTTCCCAAAAGTTGTTAATCATCTTTTGGCGATCTACTTTAGCTGCCATCTCGTCAAAGCCATCGAAGATGAGCAGCAGCTTGCCCATGCGGTTGAGTTGCTCAAAGGCGGAATAGCCGGGCAGGGGGATCTCGTGCTTGCGGAAGAAGAATTCGGAAAAGAGGGACTCAACGCTGACCGCCTTGGCATAGTCGCGCAGGGGGATGACCAGGGGCAGGCGGGGTCGTTCGACACCCCGTTCTTTGGCCTCGCGGTAGCGTTGCAAGGCGGTCCAGGCATAGTGCAAGGCGAACCAGGTCTTGCCGGTGCCGAACTCGCCCAGGATGGAGATGTGCTCCTTGGCCGGGTCATCCAGCCAGCGATCAATGTAGCCGTCTATCCAGCCGTTGCGGTCGTTGTAACGACTTTCCCCAACCTTTTTCTTGGTGACCGGATCGAACTCCTCTTTGGTACAAGCCAAGGGGACGTACATTCGGTCAATGCCATGGCGCTTGACCTCGGCCTCCAACCAATCGAGGTAGCCGCTAAAGTCGGCGTGCTCGTCCAGCAGTTCGTCAAAGGTGTAGCAAAAGAGGTCGCGATTCTCCTTCTTTTCGAGTTCGTCACAGGCGGCTTGACTTTTACGACGGGCAGCCACCAGCCAGCCCTCATCGGTCTTTTGGTCGTTCACGGCTTGGCGCAAGGCCGCGACATCGCTCACTTCGGCCTCACCTTCGATGCCGCGCACCAGGATGCGGTCGTATCCCCGCCGCGCTGGGATGTTGATGATCCACTCGAAATAGTCCTCGGCTCGGATGGCGTGGCTTTCAAAACGGTAGCCGAGGGTTTCAAACCAGGCCTTCATCTGCTGGGCCAGGTAGTCGGAGGGGGTGCCCTGAGGCAGACGTTCGCGGCTGGCAGCCTGCAGGCGGTCCACCTCGGCCTGGAGGCGAGCGATCTTGTCCTGGGAAACACGTGCTGCCTGAATCTCGGCTGTCATCTCTCGGTGCCGCCACACCAACCAGGCCATGATGTCATCGGCGACTTGCTGGCCCAATTCTACGGCGCTGTCGAAGTAGTCGTAGGTCACACCTTTTTGCAGGTCGTAGATCTCGTTCTCCAGGAAATCTTCCAATGCTTTCTCTCGTTGAATATCCTTGTCGCGGATGTAGACAAAGCATTCCTTACCCAGGGCGCGAGCGTGGTGGTACTCCTGCACCGTTACCTCGCCGTACTTTTGCCAGAACAGTCCCAGATAGATGTCGGCGGCCTCCACCTCGCGCAATGAGGTCTCTACCACATCTTCCGGCCTAGCGCCGGCGTGAGCTTCATACACCCAGGCCTCAATCCCTTTGTCATCGAGGGCCTTGGCGACAACCTCGCGTACGTCGCGCAGTTCAGCCATCTTGGAACTGATAAACACCTTGAGCTTTTCCATCTCGCCCCTCCTGAGCTGGTCAATTTACCGACACACCTAGCTTCATGTATTCACCAGCCTCATATTCCATCCGAGCTTCTCGAATCTCAGCCATGATGCGAAGATTGGCTAACATCAACTCATCCTCGTACTCAGCTAGCTTCTCGTCCAGCCACTCACGCAATCGCAGCATATCCTGGGGCTGCAATTGCTCCATGAGCCTGGTTAGCGCGGAAAACGGCACCTTGAGCTGAATGTCCCTTTCATCTACCCCCATACTCCCATCCCCTTTCACATCTTAACACGAGGCTGAAACCTCTACGCTTCTATCTACCGCTACCTGGAAAACATCCCGCCACCTACCTCCTACCGCTTCGTACATCCTCCCCAATCGCTCGGGGATTTCGCTGAAATCCGACACCCAGAGCACGCGCGTGCCCAAACGTTTCAGAGGGGCTTCGGCCAGATGATTGATCTCGGGCGCTGTCCAATCCGGCAGGATGGCGAAATGGAGGGATGCGGTCAAGTCAGTGGTGTGGGCATGAAAGCTGACCATCCAACGACAGCACCCTACGCCGTCAGAGATAGCGGCAGGCGGAACACGGGCGCCTGTCCCACTGGCGTTTCGGTTTCCGGATCCAGGGCAAACAGGGTGTCCAGCACGCGCAAATCCAGCACCGTATACCCACACACCGGGCAAACCAGCGCTGGCAGATCTTCAACGACAATGGGATTTCCATCACGCACAAATGTATGCACGATCCGGCGTTGCTCCATTTCGCCAGGGCATCCCTGAACAATGCATTTCATCGCTCGTAACCTCCTCGTAAGGTTGGTGTGATCCATTTGGGTGGACGGGGTTCATACACGGTGATAATCGTGACCGGAAAGCCCGAGTAGGAGGCAACAATGTGTAAATCGCGTCCAGCGGCGGTCCGTCCATGGATCAGACATGATGGCCCAAGCCACCACTGGGGATAATCCTCAAGCAGTTGCGCGTTGAGCATGGCCTCCTCTATCTCTGGCCGGGTGATGTGTTCAGCGAGTGCCTCCTCAGCCGCGTATAGTGAAATCTTGAGTTGGTGTTCTCGTACCGTTCGTTCGAACAGGTCCAGAATGGACGCCGTGTTCAATCCAGCTCTTCGGGCAGAGGTTCACCGTCAGCTAGCCTGTCTTCGACGTGCAACCCGATGGCGCCCCTGATATTCTCCAGGGCCTCTTCGTAGGTATCTCCCTGGGTATAGCACCCTTTCAACTGGGGACAATAGGCGAAATAGCCATCGGCGTCCTTCTCAATGAAAACAGGCAAAGAGAGTTTTTCCATGATCTCACTATCGGACTTTTTCAAACGCAAAGGTTTCGAATCACGAATGGGCGAATTTCACGCCTGTACCGCAACAGTGGTGAATGTGGCTTCATCATTTCGGATAGAGTTTGTGCCGTTCGTCCCTTCGTGACATTCGTGTTTCAAAGCTGCCAGATCACCGTAACCCTGATCTGAGCACCTGCCAATGTGCTCTCACCCGCTCTGCCCGCAATGGCCGCTTGTGCCCCACCAGCCACTTCAGAGATTCCAGGAACAGTTGGTAGGCGTAGGTAGCCAGTAGGAAGAGGCACAGGACCTCGGCCTGCCAACGTCCATGATGCTTGCGGAAGTAGAGGACCTTGCTGCGCTGAAACTGGATGTGCTGCAAGGGTTTCACCTGCTCGCTGGACTTGGCCTCGTGGTGGATGATTTGGGCCGTGGGCAGATAGACCACCCGCCAGCCACGTTCTTTGAAACGGCGGCACCAATCCATCTCCTCGGAGTACATGAAGAACTCTTCGTCCAACAGACCGACCTGCTCGATGGCCTGGCGGCGGGCCAGGAGGCAGGCCCCCACTACCCAGTCCACCTCTTGCACCTCGTCGTCCCCCCGCTCACGGATGTAGTAGCGGCGTAGGACCCGGTTATCGGGGAACCACTGCTGGAGGACGGTGCTCTCCAGAAAGGCCGTGGCCATGGTCGGGAAGCGACGCCGTGAGGGCTGTACGCTGCCATCGGGATTCAGCAACTGTGGCCCCAGAGCCCCCCCCTGGGGATGGGCGTCCATGTACTGCACCATCGTGCTCAGGGCATCGCCCACCACTTCGGTGTCTGGGTTCAGCAGGAGCACGTAGCGCCCCTGGCTCTGGGCGATGGCCTGATTGTTGCCTTTGGTGAAGCCCAGGTTCTTTTCGTTGGCGATCAGGTGCACCTGGGGAAAGCCCTCACCCACCATGGCCACGCTGCCGTCACTGGAGGCATTGTCCACAACAATGACCTCCAATTCAAGGCTGGCTCCCGTGGTCCGATAGATCGAACTTAGACAGCGCCGCAACAACTCTCGCACGTTCCAGCTAACGATGACGATAGAGAGATCAATGGAGAGTGGTAAGCGTTCAGCCATCAGCGGTCAGCTTTCAGTTTCTGGATAAACGATGTGAGCATTCGCTTCACCTCGGTCACTTCACAAGCAATCAGCCGTCAGCTTTCGGCGATCGCCTAACCGCTGTGAGTGAAAAGACGGCGGCTCGAGGGCCGCCGCGTCGTTGAGATATGGCAATGGCTGGGCCTCCACCCTCACCAGCGCCGCTCCACCACATAGTCGGCCAAATCCAGCATGGCCTGGCGATACTCGTTGTGGGGCAATACTTGCAAGGACTCCCGGCTGCCCTGAGCGAAGCTTCTGGCTTCATCCAGGGCTGATTCCACTGCGCCCGATTCCTTGACGGCGGCTACAACCGCTCTCACCTCCTCTTCCCCTGGGTCGTTGAGCGCTTTTATCAGCGCGTCGTCTGTCGGGTGCATCTCGTGGAAATAGAGCGCCGGCAGAGTGACGATACCCTGGCGCAGGTCGCTGCCCACAGGCTTGCCCAATTCACGCTCGTCGCCCACAAAGTCCAGCACGTCGTCAACGATCTGGAAGGCCATGCCCAGGGTGCGGCCGTATTCACGCAGGGCCTGTACCTCTGGCTCTGGTGCCCCGCTCAGCACCGCCCCGGCCTCCGTCGAAGCGGCAAAGAGGGAAGCGGTCTTGCTGTAGATGCGTTGATAGTACTCCTCTCTGGCAGGAAGATTTCCCTGGCTGTTAAAGATCTGCTTTAGCTCCCCGCTGCAAATGGCCATCAGGCCTTGGGCAAAGATAGACATCACCCGCACGTTCTCTACCTCCGCGGCCAGGCCCGCTGCCAGGGCAAAGAGGAAATCACCGGCCAGGACGGTCGCCCCCCTGTTCCAGGTAGCGTTGAGGGTAGGGTTGCCCCGCCGGACGAGGGAGTTATCTATCATATCGTCGTGGACGAGGGTAGCTGTGTGCAACATCTCCACCGAAGCGGCCAGAGAGATGGCTTTCTCTGCATCGGCGGGGTGGAACTTGCATGACAGTAGAACCAAAGCTGGCCGCAGGCGCTTTCCCCCGCTTTTCAAAAGATCATCCAGCACTGCTGCCAGGTGTTCGTATTCGACCTGGCTGGCCTCGCGCATCTTTTGCTCTACGCGCTGCAACTCCTCGTGAACCAGGTCCAGAATGGAGATGGTCTTCAAATCCCTTCCTTTCGATGTCAGGTAGCTCCGGGCGATTCCAGGCCAAAGAGCGCCCGGGCATTCGTAGTGGTGATACGTGCCACTTGTTCCAGCGGTATCCCCCTGATCCGTGCGATGGCCTCCGCTACCAGTCTGACGTAAGCTGGCTCGTTGCGCTTCCCTCGATGGGGATGAGGGGTGAGATAAGGACAATCGGTTTCGATCAGTAATCGTTCCAGCGGCAAAGCGCGTACCAATTCCGGCAGGCGACGGGCGTTGGTGAAAGTGACCGGGCCAGGGATGGAGATGTAGAAGCCCATCTCGATGACCTCCCGGGCCATGGCCAGATCACCTGAGAAGCAGTGCATCACGCCAACTGGCCGATGGCTGGTGGCAGATGGCTGGTAGCCTTCCCCGACCCACTGGCGGAGCATGTTCATGACGTCATCATGGGCTTCGCGGTCGTGGACGATGATGGGCTTGCCCAGTTTCCTGGCCAGAGCCAGTTGTTGCTGGAAAGCCCGGCGCTGGACCGGCCGGGGTGACTGGTCACGATAGTAATCCAGCCCTATCTCACCGATGGCCACCACTTTTTGGTGCTGAGCCAGAGCTCGTAGCTTTTCCAGAACGCCCTCGTTCAGGGTCTTAGCCTCATGGGGGTGGACTCCTACCGCAGCGTAAACCTGGGGGTAGGTCTCGGCCAGGGCCACCCCCGCCTGGCTGGCTTCCAACCCGGCCCCGGCGTTGACGATGATCTCCACCCCGGCTTCCTGAGCGCGAGTGATCACCTCCTGGCGGTCTGCATCGAATTGGGGGAAGTCAAGGTGGGCGTGGGTATCAATCAGCAAAAGCTGCTCCTCCGGTTTCGATACGCTTCGTACTCAACCCAAGAATCAATTATGGCGCGCAACATTATCCGCTTTCCCATTCCTCCCCAATTTCAGGGTACTTGGAGAACTTTTTGCGGAAGATGGCCATGATCTCGTCAACGCGCTCTTGAGTCTTGGCTTCGAAGCGCAAGACCAGCACAGGGAGATTAGAGGAAGCACGGACCAGTCCCCACCCATCGCCAAAATTGACCCTGGCTCCGTTAATATCGTTGACATCATATCCGTCTGCTTTAAACTCTTGGGTCAACTTGTCAACCACATCATATTTGACTTCATCTGCACAATCGGCCTGCAAAGCTGGAGTAGATACGTAGTACGGTGTGTTAGCAATCACTTCAGACATGGTGCCTGTTTGTTGTGAAAGGTATTCTGTCAGTTTCAGAGCGGCAAAGACGGAATCATCAAACCCATAGTAGTCAGGCTGGCTTACGAATATGTGGCCGCTCATCTCCCCTCCCAGCACCGCTTGCTCGTCCCGCACTTTTTGCTTGATGTAGGAGTGTCCTGTTTTCCACATAATGGGGATGCCACCGTGGGCCTCAATGTCTTCTGGCAGAGCCTGAGAACACTTTACGTCAAATACAATCTTCGATCCAGGATGCTTTTGCAGAGCTTGCCGCGAGAGCAGGATGAGGAAACGGTCGGGCCAGACAACCTGACCCTGCTCATCAGTAATTCCCAGTCGGTCACCATCGCCGTCAATCGCCAGGCCGATGTCGGCTTCTGTTTCGACGACCTTCTGCCCTGTGTCTTCCATCATTTCCACTAATGAGGGATTGGGGAAGTAAACGGGAAAGTCCCAATCCAGATTGCAGTACAGTTCGACCACCTCGCACCCTGCTTTACGCAAGATAGCTGGGACAAACGCGCCAGCGGTTCCATTTCCTGTGTTGACGACAACTTTCATAGGGCGTGCTATCTCGACGCGCTTTAACAGGTCCGCTGTATAGTGTTCTGTGAAATCATCGGCCTGAACCGTGCCCTTTCCAGACCCAAAATCCTCGCTGACGGTTAGCTCGTACAGTTCTTCCATTTCCTCTGGCCCAAACGTATAAGAATATCCAAGGGCCAGTTTCAACCCACTCCATCCACTGGGATTGTGGGAAGCCGTGAGCATGAGCCCGCCCTTGGTCTCGTAATGATACTGAGCCGAATACATCAGCGGGGTCAAAATCATACCCAGGCTGATGGCGTTGACGCCCGTAGATACGAGCCCCTCAATCGCTGCTTGTGTGAGTCTCTCCGAAGATTTCCTGTAATCGTGGCCAACTATTGCTGTCTTGATCTCCCGTTGCCGAAGCATCGTCCCGTATGCTTTAGCAAGGATTCTGATGGTATCCTCGTTCAACTCCTTGTCGTTCACCCTCCCGCGAAGGTCATATTCGCGGAACATAGTACGCTCCAGGTTTGCCATTGACAAACTCCTTTTAAAAGATCAGATTCCCTTGCGTTGCTTTAGGATGATCTCCACCGCCTGAGCTAGGTCCTCCACAATGAAATCGGGCCGTGTCTTCCAGTTCTGACGCTCCTGTAGCGCTTTGCCGCCCCGGCCTGTTTTGACCAGGAAGGTCGTGCAGCCCACGGCCGAACCAGCTTCAATGTCCGATATGGCATCGCCCACCATATAGCATCGAGTCAGGTCGAGGTCCCAGTCTGCCGCAGCCTTGAGCAACATTCCCGGCTTGGGCTTGCGACACTGACATCCGTCCTCAACCCGATGGGGACAGTGATATACCGCCGATATCTTCCTGCCAGCGACGCTGGTTTGTGTAACCAGGCGGCGGTTGATCTCCTGCACCATCGCATCCGATACCAGCCCTTTGCCTATACAGGCTTGATTGCAAATCACGATGACAGGCCTGTTCTCTCTTAGCAATCGTTGGATGGCCTCGCGGGAGCCGGAGAGAAACTCGAACTCTTGCCAGTGCCTGACATAGTCGCCATCTATATTGCGGTTGATTACACCGTCGCGATCCAAAAACACCGCGGTCTTCATATTTTTGCTCGAACCTATCCTGTCACCTGCTGGATGACATCGGCGATGGCCTGTGTTTCTCTCTCGATGACTTCCTGATCGTCTCCCTTGATCATCACTCGCGCTGGGTCCTGGGTGGCCGAATAGCGCAGCACGATGCGGTTAGCTTCGCCCAGCGCGACCCAGGCTTTGGCTACTTGAGCCTGGACTTTAGGGATTTCTTCGCCGCGGATGCTGTCGGTGCCGAAAAGCTTTTTCACCTCGACTGCCATGTCATTGCGCTCCCAGGTATTGTTCGACGAGTTCCAGAACCTCGGTCGCCAAAGCGATAGCTCCTTCGGCGTCCCGGTCATCATATACTTCGGCTGGCACGCCGCCAGGCAGCCCATTAGGGTATCGAGTGGGGATGTAGAAACGATCCAACTTGCCCACCTGCGAGGTCAGAGAGGCAAAAACTTCCTGGTGCTCTCCACAGCGTTCGCACAACTCTATGACCGAGTGGCCAGTTACGAATCGCTCTCCCTGTCGAAAAAGAAAGGCTTTAAGGGCTTTCTCGGCACTCTGCTGGGCACTGAAGCAGGCGGTGGCATAGAATTGGCCCTCAGCGTTGTACTTGGCCACTTCAAGGTCGTATTGGGCTTGTTTAAGCCAACGCGCGGCTTCAGCTACTGGATCCTTCATAGACGACGACGCCTTCCTTCAATACTATTTCAACGAAAGAGTTGCCTCGCTCTTGCATCTCCGTGAACTCTTGGGGAGTGTAGACCAACACGTCCAAGGCGAAACGGGGTTGAACCAGTTCGTAGATAGTTTTCAACCGATCCAAGAAGCGCTCGTTTGTCTCTTTTATGATTACAATATCCAAATCGCTGTACTGGTCAGCATTCCCTCTGGCTTGAGATCCAAAAAGAATGATTCGCTTAGGCTCATATTCCCTCAGAGCTGAGACGACTTGAGCGATTCGATCCTGCTGGGAAATCAACATACTATACCTTAGCCTTTACACTGTCCTTCTGCAAGGCTTTCACATCAGCGTCCACCATCATGTGAATCAGTTCCTCGAAGGAGACCCTGGGCTCCCAGCCCAGTACCTTTCTGGCCTTGCTGGCATCGCCGATCAACTGATCTACCTCGGCCGGGCGGTAGAATTTGGGATCGCAGACCACATACTTTCGATAGTCGAGGCCCAGGTACCCGAAAGCCACCTCGCATAGCTCTCGCACCGAGTGCGTCTCGCCGGTGGCTATAACATAGTCATCGGGTTCGTCCTGCTGGAGCATGAGCCACATGGCCTCGACGTAATCGCAGGCGTAGCCCCAGTCCCGTT
Organism: Anaerolineales bacterium; assembly: GCA_004377365.1. Taxonomy (GTDB): domain Bacteria; phylum Chloroflexota; class Anaerolineae; order E26-bin7; family E26-bin7; genus E26-bin7. Next base: position 37,944 of record SOHZ01000288.1, read on the forward strand.
GGGCTTCCAGATTGCCCAGCGTCAGTTCATCGGCCAGGCCCAGCTTGATCTTGGCCGCGCTGTGGGTCACTTTGTGGGTAACGAACTCGAGGCCACGGCGAGGACTCTCGTGGTTGAACAGGATGCCCGAGCAGGCGAACAGGCCGTAGCTCTCCCGGTAGTTGACGGTCATCCAGTGGCCATAGACCTTGGCTGCGCCGTAAGGACTACGGGGGTGGAAAGGGGTGTTCTCGTTCTGGGGTACCTCTCGAACTTTACCAAACATCTCCGAGGAGCTGGCCTGATAGAAGCGGATGTTGTGATCCACCAGCCGGATAGCATCCAGCACCCGGGTCACCCCTAGGGCGGTGAATTCCCCGGTCAAGACCGGCTGCTCAAAAGAAGTGGGCACGAAGGACTGGGCAGCCAGGTTGTAGACCTCATCAGGGTGGTGCTTCTGAAGGATGGCGATGAGGGAGACCTGATCCAGTAGATCACCCTGTACCAACTCGATATCATTTTGAATGTGGGTGATACGGTCAAAACCTACGGTGCTGGTGCGGCGCACCATACCCAGAACCTTGTATCCCTTCCCTAGCAAGAACTCAGCCAGGTATGAACCGTCTTGACCGGTGACGCCAGTGATCAAAGCTTTTCTCATTACCTTTATCTCTTATCCTTTATTCCTTATCCCTTACGCTCTCTCGCCAATAGTCCAGCACGTTTTGTAAACTCTTCTCGAAGGGAATGGTCACCCGCCAACCTGTGCGAGCCCGCAACTTGGAGCAGTCGCTGACCATAACCGGTACATCGGCCGGGCGCAGGCGGGCCGGGTCTTGCTCGACCTGGATGGACACGGAAGCCATTGACAGCAGACCGTCTAACAATTCGCCAATAGAGTGCGTCTGCTCTGAGCCCAGATTATAGACCTCCCCTGGCTCCCCTTCGGTAAGAGCTGCATGGTATCCCCGCACCACATCGCGCACATCGCTGAAGTCACGCTGGGGTTCCAGGTTACCGACCTGGATGACGGGCTCTTTCAAACCCGCTTCGGCTTTGGCTATTTGCCTGGCAAAGTCGGGGGCCACGAAGCCCAACCTCTGGCGAGGGCCAATGTGGTTGAAGGGCCGCACCCGCACGGTGAACAACTTGTGGCTCAAGTGATATTGCAGTCCCAGCATATCCTGGGCCACTTTGCTCACCGCGTAGGGACTGGTGGGGCGTAAGGGATTCGTCTCTTTGATTGGCAATTCGTCAGGTTGCACCAGACCATACTCTTCACTGGAGCCGACCACCAGTATCTTGGCCGTCGAGCCCAGCCTGGCAACAGCCTCCAGGATATTGAGCTGGAGACGGATGTTATTGGCCAGGGTCGCCCAGGGGTCGCGTCGTGAGAGGGAGACAAGAGGCTGGGCAGCCAGGTGAAAGATATAATCCGGCTTCACTCGCTCTATGATTGAGGTCACTGTTTTCAGTTCTGAAAGCTCTGCTGGGTAGAGCTCCAGTCTGTCTTGCAAGTGCTCGATGTTGTCTTCAGGGCCGTAGACAGTACCAGCCACCTGCCAGTCGGTATGCTCAAGAAGATATTCGGCCAAGTGGCTGCCGACGAAACCGGAGATGCCCGTGATCAATGCCTGCAAGTTGCCCCCTTGTCACTCGTTATTCATTGCTCATTACTTGCTGGCTAGGTGTTCAATCTTGGTGTCCTATTATACCCCACTTTGTTTATCATCGCAAGGATACCCTTGCCGTAACTTCACCCACTTGCCAGCAGGCTATCCCTGTGGTATCATTGGTGCAGGCACAAAATACAATGACCAACTTCCAAATTCCAATCTCTATGAAAGAACTCTTACCCAGACGCAAAGTTTTTCTTCTAAGGGCTATCGTTTTCGTTGGCGCTCTGGCCCTCTATTGGCGTACCCTGGCCCCTTCAGTGGCCACCGTCTTTGACGACAGCCTGGAATTTCAACTCGTTTGCCCCACACTGGGCATAGCTCACCCCACCGGCTATCCTCTCTACACTCTCTTGGGCAAATTCTTCACTTTGATCCCCATCGGCGACGCTGCCTATCGGGTGAACTTGATGTCAGCTTTCTTCGCGGCCTTGACTGTGGTTTTCACTTACCTCCTCGTCCGTATGCTCACCGACAATTCTCTCTCAGCCTTTTTTGCCTCCTTAGCCGTTGCCGTCTCCCCCGTTTTCTGGTCACAGGCGGTCATTGCAGAGGTGTATTCTCTGAATGCTTTCTTTACCGCTCTGGTGGTCTATTTGCTTCTCAGATGGGAGGCGAACCGCAGACAGCGGCCAACAGTATGGCAGGTTTCCATACCTGCCATACCCAATAACTTATTGCTGGCTGCTTTCGTCTACGGCTTGAGCCTGACCCATCATCGCCTGATGCTGTTCCTGGCTCCGGCCATGGCCCTTTTCGCCTGGTTGACGGAACGCCCCCTCCGCTCGTGGCGGATTTGCAATCCGCCACCCCTCAAGCTCGCCTCGAGGCTCTTCCTCCTTTTCCTGGCTCCCCTTATGCTCTACGCCTATATCCCTCTTCGGGGCCTGCACATTTCTTCCCTGGACGGCACTTACCAGAATACCTGGAGCGGCTTCCTTCACCATGTCACAGCCAGCGGGTACAACGTTTTTATCACTGGAAACCCCCTGGCCCAAAGTCGTCCCTTGAGCTTTTACTGGCAACTGTTGGTCAGCCAATTTGGGCTGGTGGGGATTGCCCTGGGCCTGGTGGGTTTCCTCGCCTCAATGAGGAGGCCCAGACCCTCAACCCTGCTGGGGGTGGCCTTCGCCCTCAACGCCGCCTTCGTCCTGACCTATCGCGTGGCAGATATTGAGGTCTTTGCCATCCCGACCTTCTTGCTATACGCTATCTGGATTGGGATCGGAGTGGACTTTCTGGGGGGAATCCTTGCGAAGGTTTGGAAGCGGCTTTCAAGCCCCAAACGCCTTCGCTCACCGAGAATCGTCCTGTTGCCAGGGCTATTCGCAACCTTCGCAAGGGTGGCTGAACGTTTGCCCGACGCGAAGGCACTTGCCTCCTGCCGTTTGCTACTTGTCACTCTGCTTCTCCTTCAACCACTAGCCCTCCTCAGAGACAATTATCCTGAGCTCGACCTGAGCCAACGTTGGGCGGTTCATGATTATGGTGTTGACATGCTGAGCCAACCCCTGGAAGACAATGCCGTCGTCATTGGCATCCTGGGCGAGATGACCCTCCTGAGATACTTTCAGCGAACGGAGGACCTGCGTCCCGAGGTCGTCACCATTGTCGCCGATCGCGATGAGGAACGCCTGGCTGCCATCGAGGGTGCCCTGGATGCCGACCATGCCGTCTACGTGACCCGTCTCATTCATGGCCTGCCCGAGCGCTACAGCTTATCGGCTTTGGGCCCCTTGATTAGAGTGAGGGATGCACCGGTCACTGCTATCCCTACCCCTCAGCATCCGCTGGCCATTGACCTGACCGATTCGCTGCGCCTGCTCGGCTATGACGCGGCTGTTATGTCACCTCACCAGCAAACCACAGTGCGCCTCACCCTGCACTGGCAAGTTATTGCTACAGTAGGTGCCGACTACAAGGTCTCGGCCCGTCTCTTGGACGTAGAGGGAAATCAGGTGGCTCAGATTGACGACGTGCCTGTCCACAGCACCTATCCTACCAGCCGCTGGAAAGCGGGCGAAACCCTCGCCGATGTCTACGACCTGACTGTCCCGTCTGACACGCCATCCGGTCAGTACCGCCTGCTGGTTATCTTATATGAGCCGGATACCCTGGCCGAAGTGGGACGGGCAGAATTGGGAACAGTCCAGTTGTAAAGCCCAGGTGCGACGTACTTCAATAAGTGCGAAAAAAAGCCTGAGCATGGCAGTCAGTTGTGCTTGATAGCGGTCTGTGGTATAATGTACGCACAACAGCAATACAAATTACAGTGGGAGGTGTTCTATTATGCCCAAGACAGCGGTTATTTCAGCCAGGATTGACCCCGAGCTTAAGCGCGACGCGGAAGAGGTGTTCAGGGAACTGGGTCTAACTGCCACGCAGGCTATCACGTTATTCTACAAGCAGGTAGAGCTTGAGCGAGGGCTACCCTTTGCCGTGCGGGTGCCCAACGACGTGACTGTGGAAGCGCTGGAGCAGGCAAGAACACGCCAGGGGCTTGAGAGTTTCAACACGCTTGACGATCTGTTCGAGGACTTGGGGATCTGATGAGGACGATCAGGCGGACGTCGCAGTTCAAGCGGGACATCAAGCAAATGCAGCGGCAGGGCAAGGACTTGGGAAAACTGAAGAAGGTGCTTGAGAGCCTGGTGAAAGACGAGAAACTATCCCAGAAGTATCGTGATCACGTCTTGGTTGGGCAGTACAAGGGGACACGAGAGTGCCATATCGAGCCCGACTGGCTGCTGATCTATGAGTTGCCTAAGAGCGAGGTAGTGCTCATCAGAACAGGCTCACATTCAGATTTGTTCAGGTAGTACCACGGGGGGAGTCCTGTTGTCGCCATTGGGCGCAGGCTAGCACGCGGTTGGTGCGACCCGTCCGCTTGAAACTGGCAAAAGAGCCGGGGAAAAAGCGGGGAAGGGAGAGACACCGGCAAGTCTCGAACTTTTACAGGGGAGTCAGATAGCCCAGATTGACCACGTGCCTGTCCACAGCACCTATCCTACCAGCCGCTGGAAAGCGGGCGAAACCATTACCGATGTCTGCGACCTGACTGTCCCGCCTGACACGCAATCCGGTCAGTACCGCCTGCTGGTTATCCTATATCAGCCAGATACCCTGGCCGAAGTGGAGCGGGCAGAATTGGGAACAGTCCAGTTATACACTCATGACCTATCATAAGTGTCAGGCACCTTCCCATTAGAGCCGTTTTGTAGTATAATTACAAAAGTTCCCATTGAATTCATAGAAGCGCACCAGTTATTGGTTGAGGCAAAGCTCTTATAGAGCCCTCACCTCCTAGATCGGAACCCCATGAGCAGAATCTACGTGGCTCTGGACCTGGAGACCACCGGCCTGCGGCCTGAGCACGACGCCATCATCGAGATTGGAGCGGTCAAGTTCCGCGAGAACGAGGTGTTGGAGACCTGGTCTAGCCTGATCAACCCCCAACGCTCCATCCCTCACAAAATTACCCAACTGACGGGCATCACTCAGGCCGAGGTGGATCAGGCTCCTACTCTGTCCTCAGTCATCGGCCCCTTGAGGAGCTTTGTCAAGGATTATCCCATCGTTGGCCACAATGTACCCTTCGATCTGAGGTTCCTGGAACGCCACGATCTCTTTCTGGACAATCCGGCCATTGACACCTTTGAGCTGGCCAGTATCCTTCTGCCCCATGCTGCGCGTTACAGCCTGGGCATCCTGGCTGACACTCTGAGCATCACCTTCCCCACCCGACACCGCGCCCTGGACGACGCCCTGGCTACCAAGGACCTTTTCCTGGGACTCTTGCAGCAGGCCTCTCAACTGGACCTCAGCGTCATCCGCGAGATCAACCGTCTGGCTGCCAGGAGTAACTGGTCTCTTAGGCCCGTCTTCCAGGGTCTGGAGCGCAATAAGGTCCGCTTCGCCTTCACCGGCAGCATCGGCCAGCAACTGATGGCCAAAGGGGCTCTGGACGGCGAGGGCTCCATGAGGCTGCTCTTCACCCAGGAGGAAAGAGCGAAGCCCCTCCAGCCGAAAGCGGAGCGGCAGTTGTTGGACATGGACTCCCTGGCGGCCATGCTGGGGGAGGACGGCGATTTCTCCTACAAGTTTCCCGGCTACGAGTATCGTCCTCAGCAAGTGGAAATGCTTCGGGCCGTGGCCGAGGCCTTCAACGAGCGCCAGCACCTCCTGGTGGAGGCCGGCACCGGTACGGGGAAATCCATCGCTTATCTCCTGCCTGCAGCCCATTTCGCTGTGCAGAACGGCGAGCGGGTGGTCATCTCCACCAACACCATCAATCTGCAAGACCAGCTCTTCTTAAAGGACGTTCCCGACTTGCAGAAAATACTGCCTTTTGAATTCAAAGCAGCCTTGCTCAAAGGACGCAGCAACTATATTTGCCTGCGGCGGCTGACTGCTATGCGCCGTGCTGGCAATTTATCGGTTGACGAACTGCGGGTGCTGGCCAAAGTCCTGGTTTGGCTGCCCAGCACGATGATTGGTGATCGGGCCGAGTTGTTCATGCCCACCCTGGGGGAGCGCCTCATAGGGAATCGAATCTGCTCAGATTCCGAGAATTGCCTGGCCGAGCGGTGCACTTTTCGGCAGGAAGGTAAGTGCTTTTTCTATCGCGCCCGTCAGCAGGCGGAGGGGGCTCACCTCATCGTCGTCAACCACGCTCTGCTCCTCTCCGACGTAGCCGTGGAAAATCGGGTGCTGCCCGAATATCGCTACCTCATCGTGGATGAAGCTCACCACCTGGAGGATGCCACCACCCATCAACTGAGTTTTGCAGTCAGCCTGCGGAGCGCCCAACGGCTGCTCTCCGAGTTGAGCCAGAGGCCGGGCCCCAGGCGCTACACAGGCTACCTGGCCGAGGTCATGGCCCGCTGCCGAGGAAGCGTGCCTGAGGCTATCGAGCATGAGTTGGAGAGTTACATCAGGGACCTGCACCAAGAGGTGGAAGCGGCCGAGCGTAGCCTCCACGAATTCTTTGACACCCTATCTCTCTTTCTGAAGGAGCACAGCCGACCGGGCGGCAAATACGATCAACGCATCAGACTGACCAGCGGCCTCCGGGTGCAGCCCGCCTGGGCAGACGTGGAAATTGCCGGGGACAACTTTGCCGTTCACCTTTTCAAGTTAAGTGGTGGGCTGAAGCGACTCTATAGTGGTCTGGGGGATCTGGAAGGCTATGACATCTCTGACTATGAGGATCTGCTGCAAGGATTGCTGGGCTATCACCAACGGCTGGAGGGCCTGCACGAACAACTGAACGCTCTCATTGCCGAACCCTCACCCGGCGACATCTATTGGGTCAAGATCGCGGCCAAAGACGAGGAACTCTCTCTGCACGCCGCACCCCTGCACATCGGTCATCTGGTGGAGCAACATTTGCTTGCACCTAAGAAGTGCGTCGTCCTCACCTCAGCTACCCTGTGCACCGACGGCGATTTCAGCTTCATCAAGGAACGCCTCAATGCCTGGGAGGCGCAGGAACTGGCGGTCGGCTCTCCTTTCGATTACGTGAATTCCACTTTGCTCTACCTGGTCAACGACATCCCCGCGCCCAACCAACCCTATTATCAGAAAGCTGTGGAGCAGGCGCTTATCGCCCTCTGCCGGGCCACCCGGGGGCGCACCTTGGCTCTTTTCACCTCTTACAATCAGTTGCGCAATACCTCCAAGACCATCACCCGCCCTCTGGCAGAACACGACATCGTGGTTTTTCAGCAGGGCGATGGCTCCTCACGCCGTCAACTGCTGGAGAACTTTCGCACCACCCCCCGTTCGGTCCTCCTGGGCACGCGCAGCTTTTGGGAGGGGATTGATGTCATGGGCGAGGCTCTCAGTTGCCTGGTCATCGCCCGGCTGCCCTTCTCCGTGCCCACCGATCCCGTCTTTGCTGCCCGCAGCGAGACCTTCGAGGACCCTTTTGGCCAGTATGCGGTGCCGGAGACCATCCTGCGCTTTCGCCAGGGTTTTGGGCGGCTCATCAGGAGCAAGACCGATCGGGGCGTGGTGGTGATCCTCGACAAGCGGGTGCTGACCAAATCCTATGGCCAGTCCTTCTTGAACTCGTTGCCGGAATGTACCGTCAAACGCGACCCTCTAGCGGACCTTCCCGCTGCGGCGGCCCGCTGGATTGATGGCGAAGCGTCTTACCAGCCGGGTATGGGTTTGTGAAAATGTTAGCAGGGCATTTGACAGTTGCCAGAGGAAGACTTATAATCCAGACCAGAGGTTAGAATTAGAAATTAGAAGGGGCGAAGAACAACCATGATTGATGTGAACGAACTCAGAAAAGGCGTTACCTTCGAGTTGGATGGGGAACTGTATCAAATCCTCGACTACCAACACCACAAACCCGGCCGAGGAAAAGCCATCATCCGCACCACCATTCGCAACCTGCGCACCGGTGCCATCATTGACAAGAAATTTATCTCCGGTGACCGGGTTCAGGACGTTCGCCTGGACCATCATACAGTCCAGTATCTCTACAGCGATGGGGACCTCTACTACTTTATGGATACCAAGACTTACGAGCAGCCCAGCCTTTCGGCCGAGGTCCTGGGCGAGGCGGTGAACTATCTGACCGACGGGTTGACCTTGGAATTGTCCACCTACGAGGGCGAGCCCATAGACCTCGAGTTGCCCGTCACCGTCGAATTGGAGGTCGTGGAGGCTCCGCCGGGTTACGCTGGCGATACGGCCACTGGTGCCACCAAACAGGTCATCCTGGCGACCGGTTTGAAAGTCCAGGTGCCCCTCTTCGTCGAGAAGGGCGACCGCATCAGAGTGGATACCCGCACCGGTGAGTATTTGACTCGCGTATAGGGCGTATAAGGGGTGAGAGGACAAGGCCAGTGAGAGGCAAAAGCCTGGACGATGAATGGGGGCAGCAGTTGTCTATGTGGGGCAGTCCCCAGGCGGGACCATCTCTCCCAGCTATGCAGATCTACCGGGTCTCGCAGATCACTGCCTACATCAAAGGGTTGTTCGACAGCGACTACGCCTTGCAGGACCTCTGGCTGGAAGGTGAGGTCTCGAACTATTCCCGGGCAGCTTCGGGACACGTCTACTTCACCCTCAAGGATGAGGAGGCCCAGATCCGCTGTGTGATGTGGCGTTCGCAGGCGGAGCGACAGGCCTATTTGCCGCAGAATGGTGAGGCCATTATCGCCCACGGTCGTATCTCGGTCTACGAGGCAGGAGGCCGGTATCAGCTCTACGTTGACGACATTCAGCCAGCGGGCGCCGGTCTTTTGTACCTCCAATTCGAGGCCCTCAAGGAGCGGTTGGCTGCCGAGGGCCTCTTTGATGTCGAGCGCAAGCGCCCCTTGCCACCCTTCCCCCGGCGGCTTGGTTTGGTCACCTCGCCCACGGCCGCAGCCCTACGGGACATCGTGAACGTCCTGAGACGCCGCTATCCCCTGGTCGAAGTGGTGCTTTCACCCACCTTAGTTCAGGGCGATGAGGCTCCTTCCCAGATTGTAGCTGCCATCAAAGCCCTCAACCAGCATACGGATATGGATGCCATCATCGTCGCCCGGGGTGGCGGTTCACTGGAGGATTTGTGGGCTTTCAACGATGAGCGGGTGGCGCGGGCTATCTACGCCTCCCAGATACCCGTCGTCACTGGCGTGGGCCACGAGACCGACTTTACCATCGCCGACTTTGTAGCCGATGTGCGGGCTCCCACCCCGTCGGCAGCAGCCGAGGTGGCTGTGCCCGACCGGCAGGAGCTACGAGGGGCGGTGGAGAATTGGCGCGGGCGTCTGGTGCAGCTCATGAGAGGGCGTATCGAGGAAGGACGCAGGGCCTTGCAATACCGGGAGCAGATTCTGCGCCGTTTCTCGCCCCAGGCCCAAATTGATAGCTACCGCCAGCGCATTGACGATCTGATGCATTCGGCGCTGGCTGGCCTGAAGCACCATCTGGCTCTGGCAAGGGAACGGCTGCGGACCCTGGATAGCCAGTTGCAGACCCTCAGCCCTCTGGCTACTTTGGAGCGAGGATACGCTATCGCCAGGCACCTGGGCACAGGGAAGGTGGTGAGGAGCATCGCTCAGGTGGGGGCCGGAGACCGGCTGGAAGTGCGGGTGAGCGACGGCCAGTTCGAGAGCACTGTGGAGGCGGCACAACAGTGCCGTCAGACGTAAGCCCGAAAATCAGGACACAACTTGGGCAGATTAGAGAGAGCGGAATGGAGATAGAGAATCTGTCATTTGAAGAAGCGTTCAAGGAATTGGAGGAGACAGTGCGCCGCCTGGAAGAGGGGGATTTGACCCTGGATGAGTCCATCACTCTTTTTGAACGGGGTCAAGCTCTGGCCCGGCATTGCGGCGAAAAGTTGGATAGAGCAGAGCTCAGAGTAAGCCAGCTTGTTCCCTCCAGCGGGCAGGACGAAGGCGGCTACGAAACCGTGCCCTTTGAAGGCGAGTGAGAGCGGCAAGTATCAGCAGATCACAAAAGCTCGCAGCGGATCCCTTCGGTAGGCTCAGGACAGGCGCCAGATCCGCTGCTCAGTTGCTGGATCTGGCGATCCAGCAGGGGCAAGTTGGGATCTACTGGGTATGTCAACAGACAATAACAGGTTCTGGCATGGAGCAAGTGATCGAATTGCTGGTTGCCGAAGGTGGCCAGCGTTTGGACAAGTACATCGCCCAGGAGGCACCCGATCTCTCCCGGTCGCTGATACAGAGGCTGATCCGCGAGGGACTGGTCACTGTCAATGGGCAAACGGTCAAAGCCAGCCGCAAAGTAAAAGTCGGCGATACGATTGTCCTGCACGTCCCGCCGCCGGAACCCCTGGAGGTGCGTCCGGAGGCCATCCCTCTGGACATCGTCTACGAGGACGCTGATCTCTTGGTGGTGAACAAACCGGCGGGCATGGTCGTGCACCCGGCCTATGGCCACCGAACAGCCACTCTGGTCAACGCCGTCCTGGCCCATTGTCCCGAGATAGCCGGTGTGGGGGACACCCTGCGGTCGGGGATAGTCCATCGCCTGGACAAAGAGACCTCGGGACTGATCATCGTGGCCAAGAACGACGCCGCTCGACAGCATTTGCAGCGGCAGTTCAAACGACGAGAGGTCAAGAAGACCTATCTGGCTTTGGCGGAAGGGCATTTGGAGCCAGCGCAGGGGCTTATCGAGGCTCCCATCGGCCGTGACCCCCGTCGTCGCAAGCGTATGGCTGTGGTGAAAGCAGAGGAGGGGGGGCGGGAGGCCCGAACCGAGTATCGGGTGGTGGAGTATTTCGCTTTGCAGGTGGGTGGGAAGTCTCGCCTCTACTCGTTGGTTGAGGCCCAGCCCGTGACCGGCCGCACCCACCAGGTGCGGGTTCATTTCGCCTTTATCGGCCATCCCCTGGTCGGTGACCCCGTCTATGGCTTCCGCAAACAGCGTCTGGCTGACTATGGTTTGCCGCCCCTGAGCCGGCAGTTCCTCCACGCTCAGAGCCTAGCCTTTCATTTACCCCATTCCAATCAGTACGTCGAATTCAGAGCCGAATTGCCGACTGACTTGAGGGAGGTGTTGGAAAGATTACGAGTTCCGACTGACTCCGGACCCTGGTCGCTGCCGTGAGCGTACCAAGTCAGGACATGTCATTCTAAGCGACCGAAGGGAGCGAAGAATCTCGGTCCACAAGCTAAGAACGGGATGGGTATATCCCAGAAATGTCGGTGAGCGGGGCACACTGCCTGTCATTGCGAGCGACCGAAGGGAGCGAGGCAATCTCCTGACTTGGCCAAACGAGATTGCTTCGTCGCGGAGTTTATCCTGAGC
>SOHZ01000459.1 GCA_004377365.1 Anaerolineales bacterium
GAGCACCCGATCCCCCTTCTCCATCCCCCGATCCTGGAGGAGGCCGGCCATGCATTGCGCTTGCTTCCACAATTGATGGTAGGTGTACTTCTCCAAACGCAGCCCGCTGCGCATCTTGAGGGCTAAGCGGGGGCCGTGCTCCCGTTCGGAGTTCTCCAACAGTTGGCCTATGGTCTCCATATGGGCTCTATCCTTTCTTTGTGTTGATCTAGACCTCTCGACCGGCGATCAGCCACACCTGGCCTGACACCGATATGCACACCTCCCCCCGTGTGAGCATGCGGCCGCCGTCCACGTTGACCATGTACGGACGCGCCTCAGTGGGCCGCACGGTGAGGCGGCGAACGGTCCTCACCACCGCACCGTAGCTCTCGGGCTCGTCAAGGATCGTGCCACGCCGCGCCGCCTTGATCTGTCGCAGCGCCTGGCGGAGCCCTCTGTAGCACAGGGCGATGACGCGGAATGATTCGCTTCCCAGACGTAGCCCCCGGCCCAGAGGGAAGTCGGCTCCCAGGTCGCCGTTCAGCACCAGCACAGCGCCCCAGGTTTCCGGCGGGATGTGGTGGTCGTCCAGCGTCAGGGACATCGGGGGCACACGGCCGAAGAACCGCTGAAGCTGCCACCATCCCGTTGCCAGGGCCAGGCCGACGAAGAAGGGACCCAGGTCGCCCAGGAGCGACCCCAGGACGCCCTTGTAGACTTTGATCAGGCGGCTCTCAGTGAAACGCGGCACCTCGCCGAAGGCACCTATGCCACCGAAGCCCACCAGGTGCCGACGCTGCACCTGGCCATCGGATTCGGTCGTCTCCACGGCCAGGATGTCGGCCTGGACACGGCGGTCGTCCTCGATGCCCTCGACGATGGCCTCTACCGCAGCGGGGAGCTGGTCGGGGATACCCAGCGCCTTGCCGATCAGGTCGGCGGAGCCCTTGCGCAGAAAGGCCAGGTGCAGGTCCGAGGGCACAGTGCCGTTCAGATGGGCCCCCTCCAGCACCGCGTTGAACGTGCCGGCGCCGCCCGCCGATACGATCGTGCGACCACCCCCGGCCACGATAGCGTGCGCGATCGCCCGCGCCTCGGCATGGGTGTCGGCCGCGTGGACGCGTACCAGCCGCGACGTCCGTGACCGGAACTCTGGCCCGATCTGCTGCACCTTGCGCTGGTCCTGAATCGAACCGGACATAGTGGTGGCGATCACTTCGATGGTGCCGGGCTGTGGTCGGCTGGTGGTTTCGATGTTGGGCCTGGCCAGGACGTGCTCCAGCACGCCATCCGTGACGATCTGCACCGCCTCCTCCAGAGACACCTGGTCAACGCGAATCCTGGTCACAGGAATGCCGCGCCGTTCCTGGAAGAGGTCGCAGACCCGCACGTAGCCACGGCCCAACTCGCCGAGCAAGGCCTCGGTCTCGTGCACCTGAAGGGGCTTCCCCCGCGCGCGGATGCGGGCCATGGCCACGGCGGAGTCGAGATCGAGGAGGAAGATCAGATCCGGGGGCTTGAAGCGACCCAGCCGCAGCAGGTTGAGCAGCGCCAACGGCCACGCTCGATGCAGGTAGCGCGGCAGCTCGCGGAGCGGAATCGTCTCCTCCCCCGCCAGATAGCGGAGCGCCTGGTAGAGTTCTTCATCATCGCCGAGCAAGTCTTCCTTGTAGAAGTGGGCCACGGACCAGGCGGCGCAGTTGACCAGAGGTTGACCGTCAGTCAGGATGACATCCGGCGGATCATGTATGGTCACGTAGTCGCGAATGCGTGTCCGCTGGGTGAGCTCAATGAACTTCAGGTTCTTGTAGAGGCGCTGCCAGCGCAGCCCCTTGGCGAAGCGCCCGATGATCTGGGCGGAGCGGGAGAGAGGGATGTCCAGGCGCTCCTTGAGCGGCTCGTCCGGTCCGCCGCTCAACACCTGATCGCCGATGCCCACCACCCGGATGCGGTCGGCCAGCGTGTTGAGCGCACCACGAAAGGTGGAGCTCTTGCCGCATCCGTCCATGCCCACGATGGAAGCGACGAGGGGCTTTCTTGGGACGTGGGATGTGGGATGTGTGATCATGCGATCCCCTTTTGCGTGTTGCGTAAGATCATTTACATCTCATTCCGTTCTCATCAACAGAAACGGCACTAGATCGGCGGCCTTATTGGGGAGCCCCTATGCGCCTGCTTAGGCGCCCCGTTCCCAGGCCCAACCCGATGAGCAGCGCCCCGCTGATGAGGAGCGCGATAGGCATCCCGATTCTGTCGGCGAAATGCTCAAAGTTCACATAGGTGATCAGAAAGAGGAGGAAGGCGGCCCCGCTATAGAGGAAGGTTTGCGACTGCCGTTTCACGCTGGCAGCGATGAGGGCGATGCTGGCCAGAAAAGCTATGGCTTCCATCGTCGTCTTGTGCCAGGTTACAGTGTATTCTTCCATAGCCAGGAAGAAGGGGAACCCCAGGACGGCCAGGGCTCCGAAGATGCGGGATACCGTCACCAGGCCCTTCCTCGCCCTCGCCCGCAGCCACTCAGAGAGCGCCAGACATAAGCCGCCGGCCACCAGGCCGATCACCAGGACCAACAGATTCTCATAGAAATGGTCAAAGGGCGGAAGAATGTGATCCAACCAGGCAAGGAACGCGAATAACGCGGCGCTGCCGCAAAGATGGAAAGCGATGCTCTGGGCGATGGTGGGGAGCAGAACAAAGGCAACGCCAGCTACACCCGTCGCCAACAGGCAGCTCACCAGCACCAGGGGGTGGCTAGGTCCCAGCCATCTGAGCCTAGACGAATCGATGAGGTCCAGCTCATACAAGATCACCCCAAAGACTAGCCCACTCAGCAAGCAGCCCCCCAGCCACAAGGCCTGCGCCCCTCGCTTGAGCCGCAGCCGCTTCGCTTCCTTAGCGCTCTCCGAGCCGCGCAGCCGCCAGCCCAACGCCAGCATGACAACCGTGGGAACGAGCACCGAGAGTATCCTGCCCGCGCTCCCCA
>SOHZ01000412.1 GCA_004377365.1 Anaerolineales bacterium
AACCTGGGCAATGTGCTGCAAGCCCTGGGCGACCTGGCCGGGGCGCGGGCCGCCTGGGAGCGGGCGCTGCAAATACGTCGAGAGTTCCTGGGCGAGAATCATCCTCGCACGGTCATGGTGCGCAACAAACTGCACTCCCTTTAGATCTCCATCCTCCGTTCTCCATTCTCCCCTCTCCATTCTCCATTCTCGTCCCCACCCCTTGCCCTTTCCCCTCACCCATGCTATAATACCCACACCACCACCTCCCCCTCACCAAGAGCGACGCGACCCGAGGGGGAAACAAAAAGGGACCAACTCTTATTATGCCCCTTCCTGCTTCGCCCAGGAAGGCCAGGCTCGACAGATTATGTCAAGAGCCGCTTTCTGTGTCAAGCAGGAGAGCGGCTTTCTGTTTGCGGGCGTTTCCACACGAGCGAGTGGGCTCCGAGCCGTTAATGCGCACTGGGGCAATGATACAAACCATGCCCAAGGAGAAGATGATGACCGTACCTCCAAAGCTTGTGAACCTGGTTGAACGCTTTGGCCGCAACCTGGATGTTTACAAGCGTGCTGACTACAAAGAGGCCCACGTGCGCGTCGAGTTCATTGACCCCTTCTTTGAGGCCCTCGGTTGGGACGTGCGCAACGTGCGGGGATACGCCGAGCAGTACAAGGACGTGGTCCACGAGGACGCCATCAAGGTCGGTGGGGCGACCCGCGCGCCCGACTATTGCTTCCGCGTGGGCGGCACACGCAAGTTCTTCCTGGAGGCCAAAAAGCCCTCGGTAGCGGTCAAAGGTGACGTCGGCCCGGCCTACCAACTGCGCCGCTATGCCTGGAGCGCCAAACTGCCCTTGTCCATCCTCACCGACTTTGAGGAGTTCGCTGTCTACGATTGCCGCCAGCGCCCCAAACCCACCGACAAGGTCAGCTTAGGTCGCATCATGTATCTCACCTTCGACCAGTACCTGGAGCGCTTTGACGACATCTCCGGCGTGTTTGCCAAAGAGTCGGTGCTGAAAGGCTCCTTCGACCGCTACGTGCAGGACACCAGGCGCAAGCGCGGCACCAGCGAGGTGGATGCCGAATTCCTGAAGGAGATCGAGGGCTGGCGCGAGGCGCTGGCCCGCAACATCGCCCTGCGCAACCCGGCCCTGTCGGTCCACGAGTTGAACTTTGGCGTGCAGCGCACCATTGACCGCATCATCTTTTTGCGCATGTGCGAGGACCGGGGCATCGAGGAGTACGGTCGTCTCCTGGCCCTCACCGGCGGCCCCCACATCTACCCCCGCCTGGGTGACCTCTACCGGCTGGCCGATGAGAAGTACGACTCGGAGCTCTTTGACTTTCAGGCCGATACCCTGAGCAAGTCGCTGACCGTGGACGACAAGGTGCTCAAGCCCATCCTGGCCGGGTTGTACTATCCCCAGTCGCCCTACGAGTTCTCAGTGTTGCCAACCGAGATCCTGGGCCAGGTGTACGAG
This sequence comes from Anaerolineales bacterium, assembly GCA_004377365.1. GTDB lineage: Bacteria > Chloroflexota > Anaerolineae > E26-bin7 > E26-bin7 > E26-bin7. The sequence goes on from SOHZ01000412.1 coordinate 1,467, forward strand.
CAGTTCCTGGGCAAGGTCATCCGCCTGACCCCCGGCCACCGGGCCAAGGTGGAGGAAAAGCCGGAGGTCAAGAAGGCGGGCGGCGTCTATTACACCCCCACGTACATTGTAGATTACATCGTCAAGCAGACCGTAGGCCAGCTCATTGAGGGCAAGACGCCCCGGCAGATCAGCAAGTTGCGGGTGCTCGACCCCGCTTGTGGCTCCGGGTCGTTTCTGTTGGGCGCGTACCAATACCTGCTGGGCTATCACCGCCAGTGGTACGAGGCCCACGACCCGGCCAAGCACGCCCGGGGCAAGCGGCCCGCCGTTTACCAGGGGCCCCAGGGCGAGTGGCGGCTGACCACCGCTGAAAAGAAGCGCATCCTACTCAACAACATCTACGGTGTGGACATTGACCGGCAGGCGGTGGAGGTGACCAAGCTGAGCCTGCTGCTGAAGGTGTTGGAGGGTGAGACCGACGAGACGTTGGGGCAGCAACTGATGCTGTGGCGCGAGCGCGCCCTGCCCGACCTGGGGGACAACATCAAGTGCGGCAACTCGCTCATCGGGCCGGACTACTTCGCGGCCCAACTGCTGCCCGAGGAGGAGGAGATGCGGCGGGTGAATCCGTTCGACTGGGAGGCCGGGTTCCCGGAGGCGATGGCGGCGGGGGGATTTGACGCGGTGATTGGGAATCCGCCGTGGATTTCGCTAACTGGCAAGTTTGGTGCCAAGCTCTATCCCAAGTTCGATATTGAGTATCTGATTAGCAGGTTCGCGGGCAATACATACATGCCTAATATGTATGAGTATTTTGTGGCACAGGGGCTTAACCTGCTTGCCAATGGTGGTTACTTTGGATACATAGTGCCTGACCGGTTGGGATTTAACGCTCAATTCGTGGAACTTCGCAGGCGAATATTGGATCAAACGCAGATTATCTCGCTGGTCTACAGGGCTCCATTCCCTGGAATTACTGCCGATACCCTGATGTTCGTACTGCATCGTAGCAGAAGCATAAATCCAGAGTCCCCTGTCGAGATCGGAGAGTATGGATGCGAACTTCTACAGATTCCACAACTGGAGTTCGAGCAAGACCAAACCTACTCGTTTCAGTACTATGACAGTATTGATGCAATGCACTTGGTAAGAAAACTAGAGCGTTCGGTGTATCTCGTTCCTCTGAGTAGCCTATGTGAGTCAACGTCAGGGTTTGGTGGCAAGTCGAAGCTTATCACCCACACCAGAGTGAGTCCCTCGCAGGTTGAAACCATGAAGGGAGACAGTATTGGCAGATATGCCTTCAGAAAGAGTTATTGGTTTGACTTCAGAAAGGAGAACATTACCGGTCGCACCACTGACAAAACAAAGTTAGGAGCGAGACCAAAGATACTGTTACGGAAGACTGGTGACCGTATTCTGGCTACATTTGATGACTCGGGTATATTTCCCGAACAGTCTTTGTATTTCCTATTTAACAATCGAAGTGTTCTGGGCTTTAAATATCTGCTTGG
>SOHZ01000396.1 GCA_004377365.1 Anaerolineales bacterium
CCTCAGCACCCTCCTTGAGGGTCACGAAGAAGGGGTTGTCCAGCGTCGAGAGCGAGAGACCCAGGGTGACCTCCTCGGCCGCCGGGACCGGTGTAGGCGCGGCCGGCTCGGGTGTTGGTGTTGGCGGCACCTCTGTCGGAGGTGCTGCCGTCGGCCCACACCCACTCACGATCAGAGCGCCGATCATCACGGCACTCAACCATAAAAGTAATGTGCGTTTCATTGTACTTTCTCCTCCCTATCATAGTTTGGCATGAATGAAGCAGCGACTTGCGAAACCGCGTTCAGATAGCTTCCAAGACTTTTGATCCCTTTGTCATCCCTCCTTTCTACAACTGCGGCTTTCATGTGATCTGCGATGCTTCCTAACACTTGCACCGATGCGAATGTTTCTCAGCCCCGAATGAATTCGCGGCCTGTTACCCAAAACACGTTAAAACGTGTTGGATCTAACCCGTTTGAACGGGTTTTCTATATTAGCCGTCGAATTCATTCGATGGCTCCCCTATATGAAACCATGATCTACCAAGTCGTTCATCTGATCGCCCGGTGTAGAAGCAAGGCTAAGGCGATGACCACCCCTTTGACTACCTGTTGGTAGAAAGACGAGACATTAAGGATATTGAGGCCATTCTTTAGCACTTCCATGAAGAGAACACCCAGCAGCGTGCCTGCTATACTACCCTCGCCGCCGGCCAGACTGGTGCCGCCTACCACCACAGCAGCGATGGCATCGAACTCGAAGCCGTAGCCAGCGGAGGGCTGGCCGCCGTTCAGCCGAGCCACCAGAATGGCACTGGCCAAAGCGGTCAGGAGCCCACAAATGGCATAGACCAGGGTAATGTAGCGGTGAGTGGGAACGCCTGACACATGGGCGGCAACCTCGTTGTCGCCTATAGCGTAGACGTACTCCCCCGCCCTGGTACGAGTAAGAAGAATGTGACCAAAAAGAAAGACCAGACCAGCGATGATGATGGGCATAGGCACAGGGCCGACGGAACCTGTGCCTATGAAACGGAAATCCTTGGGCAAACCGGTGATGGGGCCTCCCTCGGTATAGATCAGAGCCAGCCCCCTGGCGATGGTCATCATGCCCAGGGTGACAATGAAAGGAGGCACCTTGGTTTTGTTTATGATGATACCACTGAGCACGCCCACCAATCCGCCCAAAGCTAAGGCAGCCGTCAATGCTACAGGGGTAGCCCAGCCTTTCTGAACCAGGTCGGCGACGACCACGCCGGTCAAGGCCAGGACAGAGCCCACCGAGAGGTCAATGCCAGCCGTCAGGATGACCATGGTCATGCCCACGGAGATGATGCCGTTGATCGAGGACTGGCGCAGGATGTTGCGAGCGTTGGACAGGGTGAGAAATTTGTCGGAGAGAGCAGTGAGCGCCATACACAGAACAACGAAAGCGATGACGAGCCCGAACCTTTGGAAGAAAACTCTTACGCTGAAGGAGGTCTTGTCCATAACTCTTATTACCTATTATGAAAATAGCCTACGTGCTCGCGGCGGATGACAATCCGCCGCCACCCCGCCGGACTGTCGTCCGGCTTGAGCGGTGACTGCTAGAAAATCACCCCGGAGACCAGGATGACGTTGGCGTAGGGAGTAAACTCGCCAGTGCGGATGACGGCCCGAGCCGAACGAGTCTTCTCTTTGAAGATAAGATGTGTTACAGTCTCAATGGACACGTCGCCTAACAATTCATTGAGCGCTTGGTAAACGTTCGGGCTTGCCTCGAGCATTTCCTCGGCGACGATGGCCCGCTCCACCTGCATCTCCGTCAACACGACGCGCAGCGTATCCAGAAAGCTGGGGATGCCCTCTGTCAGCGCCAGGTCAATGCGCCGTGTCTCAGCGGGGATAGGCAAGCCAGCATCGGCGATGACCAGGGTATCCTTGTGGCCTAAACTGGCTACTACCTCAGAGATATCTCTGTTAAGAACGCCTATCTTCTTCATGATCTCCCTTTCATGAACTCTTCGACCTCCTGGCGGGTAGGCAGCGAGGGTTGGGCGCCCAACCTGGTCACCGCCAGGGCTCCAGCCGCATTGGCGTAGCGAGCCGCTTCCGCCAGGTTCTGACCCTGAGCCAGAGCCACGGCCAAGCCTCCCACGAAAGCATCGCCGGCGGCCGTCGTGTCCACCACCTCCACTTTGTAACCAGGGACGTGAACGGATTCTTCTGCGCTGACCAGGAAGGCCCCTCGAGCACCGAGGGTAAGGATAACTGTCCCCACCCCTTCTTCACGCAGACGCTCTGCCGCCTCCTTAGCGCTATGGATGTCAGTTACCTCGATGCCCGTCAGAAGGGCCGTCTCACTCTCATTGGGAATCAAATAATCCAGCCTGGCCAGGGTTTCTTCAGGGAGAGGCCGAGCCGGGGCTGGATTCAAAATGACTTTGACTCCTTCAGCATGAGCTATGTCAATGGCGTACGTAACAACTTCCAAGGGGCTCTCCAGTTGAAGCACCAGGACATCCGACTGAACGATAGTGACCTGGGCGGCGTTGATGTCCTCCCTGGCCAGGCGCATGTTGGCCCCTGAGGCCAGGACGATACTGTTTTGACCGCTGGCATCCAGAGTGATGAGGGCGATGCCAGTAGCGGCCTCAGGGTCTACAATCACATGGGTGGTATCAATGCCCAACTCGCCCAGGTTTCTCAACTGGGCTCGCCCAAAGTCGTCGTCTCCCACCCGGCCGATCATGGTCACCTCGGCCCCCAACCTGGCGGCGGCAACAGCCTGGTTGGCCCCCTTGCCCCCCGGTATGGTACGGAAGTCGCTGCCAATGACGGTCTCACCGGGGATAGGCATGTGGGGGGCTCGGACCACCAGGTCCATGTTCAGACTGCCGACAACGGCTATTTTAGCTGGCATTATTCTCTCCCAGTATCAGTGGCTCACAAATTGCTCCCGCTGGATTTGTAATCCAGCGGCCCGGCGCGTATTGCCTGTGGCGCAACAGTGCCGCAAATCCGCCGCGAGCAAAAATGGGATCTACTGAGCATGGCACGATTCTCGCACCACCAGTGTGGTCTCCAACAAGTGGCGTCGAGGGGGCATGGTCTTGTCCTTTATCCGTTCCATCAGCATCTGAGCGGCAAGGATACCCATCTCATATTTGGGCTGGGCTACGGTAGTTAGAGGGGGATTGGTAAAAGAAGCCAGGGCGATATCATCGAAACCTATGAGGGCCAAATCCTCCGGCACACGCCAGCCCCTTTTCCTCACACCACTGATAGCCCCCACAGCCATCAGATCATTGCAAGCGAAAACGGCTGTTGGCGGTTCATTCATAGTCAGGAACTCACAAACGGCTTTATAGCCGCCTTCATATTGGAAGTCACCCTTACGGATCAGGTTTTCATTGACGACCAGGTTGTGCTCAGTCAAAGCTCGCTTATATCCGATCACTCTCTCTGCGCTGGGAGTCAGGTCTGATGGTCCTGCGATACAACCGATACGGCGGTGTCCCAATTCAATCAGATGTTTTGTGGCCAGATAACCTCCCTGCAGGTTGTCCGTCAAAACAGAGTCTACTTCCACACCAGCAACCTCGCGGTCAACAACCACCAGGGGCATATCGCGCTCAAGGAGGGTACGGATGTGCTGGGCACTTCCACCGGCAGCCACAAAGATCATGCCATCCACCCGCTTTTCCACCAGTACGTTGATATAGAACTGCTCCTTTTCCAGATCGCCATCAGAATTACAAAGGATGACGCTGTACCCCTGGCCAAAGCTCGTATCCTCTATGCCTCTTGCCACCTCGGCGAAGAACGGGTTAGAGCTGTCAGGCACCATCATCCCAATGGTTTGGGTCTCTTTGCGGCGCAAGCTGCGAGCTACGGCGCTGGGCTGGTAGTTCAACGCTTCCATCGCTTCCAGAACCCTGACCCGCAGTTCCTCGCTGACAAAGCGAGTTTCGTTGATCACATGGGAAACAGTAGTAGGCGATACTCCAGCTCGCTGAGCGACGTCTTTAATGGTAGCGATAGTCCCATACCTCCCTTGGCAAACGATTCCGCAACCGTTTGCGCAACCGTTTGCTTATAGTATACCACACAGACTTTAACTCTGTCAAGGGGTGAGAAGAAATTTTAAGGTTGGGGGATGATATCCCTCTCCTTTGCTGTCAACGATGTCCATATTTTCCAATTCCTTGCACCTGCAATAACGGCGATATGCGCCACTCTTGGCCAATCACTTGACAACAGCGTGGAATTGTGCCATAATTAGCTTTGTAAGCCCACTGGACTTACAAAGTAGCCTCTTGATTTGGAGTAAGGCATTTATGAAAAAAGCTACCCGGCAACAAACAAAAGCCCACAACAGTCGCCTGATTCTCAAAACCATCTACGACGAGGGCGAGATCAGCCGGGCCGATGTTGCTCGATTGACTGGTTTAACCCGGACAACCGTCTCGGACGCAGTGGCTGAAATGATAAAACATGGACTTGTAGCAGAGGTAGGTCTGGGACCATCAGCAGGAGGCAAACCCCCTACCCTGCTGAGCGTGGTAGATGATTCCCGTTATCTAATAGGAGTTGACCTAGCAGAAAGCGAGTTTCGGGGGGCAGTGATCAATCTCCGAGGGGAAATCAAACATCGGCTCAGTTTGCCGATACACGACTGCGACGGCGAGGCCGCTCTGGCGCTGGTTTATGATTTGATTGATGAACTGGTTGCCGTCGCCGATAGCCCTATCTTGGGAATTGGCATTGGGACGCCAGGGCTGATGGATGCCCGACGGGGAGTGGTGCGCGATGCTGTCAATCTTGATTGGCACGACCTCCCTCTAGGGGATTTGTTGGAAGAAAGGTACGAGTTGCCCGTTTATGTCGCCAACGATAGTCAAGTCGCTGCCTTGGCCGAATGTACCTTCGGGGATAGCAAAGACGTCTCCAACCTGATATTGATCAAGGTGGGCCGTGGAACTGGCGGTGGTATCGTACTCAACCGACAACTGTACTATGGGGATGGCTTCGGCGCTGGCGAAATTGGCCACGTGACGGTTGTAGAAGATGGCGAGCTTTGCCGGTGTGGCCACTACGGTTGCCTGGAGACAGTAACTAGCAGCCGGGCTATCGTCAAGCGTGCCCAGACTATCGCTGAAAACGATCCTCACTCGACTTTGCACCAATTTGCTACTACACCGGAAGAGATCAACACCGACGTTGTGTTGCAAGCGTTCGAGGCTGGCGACGAAGCGCTACAGTCAGTCATTGCAGAGGTAGGGTATTATTTGGGTATAGCTGTAGCCAACCTGGTGGGCGCTCTGAACGTTCGAGGTATTGTAATTGCCGGGAGCGTGGCGCGTTTTGGCCAGGCCTTGCTAAAACCAATCGTGCAAGAGGTGAGGCGGCGCTCCCTGGCCGCGCTGGCCGATGAGACTCGTATTGAGATCACCAGCCTGGGACCTGACATCGTGATTCTGGGAGCCGCCGCTTTGCTTCTGACTCAGGAGCTGGGGCTACCATAATAGGTTGCCCTTGGAGTATCGTTTGCCAACTGCACCATTTGGAACCCTGGGCAAGGATTTGAGATAAAGGAGATAGCCATCGTCATGACTGAGTCTCTTAAATTTGTGAAACCAAGGTTCGTGCCACCGCTCGATGAGAGCTTTCGGCCAGCGGTGTTGGCCAATCGGGCGTTTCAAGAAGAGATCGAAGATGCAAGAGTTGGCGTGCCATTATTGCTCGGCTTAGAGCGGGCTGACGGATCCGTGTCGCGTTTCGAGACAAAGGTTTTCCCCGATACTCATCCGCGGGCCACTGCAAACCTCACGTATGCCGAGCGGCTGGTCAAGTTTCTCCTCTGGCAGCGCGGTGGTTGGAAAGTTTACGTGGGCGGCCCCAAGAGTATCGGGAACTATATAAAGAAGTGTTACGCGCCCGATGGTGAGCGTGCCTTCGACTTCTATTTCATGGGAGAAGAGGTCTACGAAAAAACATTCACTGTCGTTCCTTGTGCCCCATCTAAAGTTCCTGTGGAGCAGGAGCGTGAGCAAGCACTGGGGCGTCATCTGGACGGTTATCGCATTGGATTCGACCTGGGTGCGTCGGACCTCAAAGTTTCAGCAGTGGTTGATGGTGAGGCCATCTTCAGTAAGGAGATCGAGTGGGAGCCCCGCAAGCAAACTGACCCCCAGTACCACAAGGACAAGATTATGGCTGCCCTGAAGATGGCGACGTCAAAGATGCCCCGGGTGGATGCGATCGGGGGCAGTTCGGCGGGCGTTTACATTAACAATCGTCCTATGGTTGCATCCTTGTTCCGAGGCATTCCAAAAGAGCGGTTTGACGAGGTCAGGAACATGTTCTTACGAATCAGGGACGAGATGGGAGTACCGCTAGAAATCGTGAACGACGGGGAAGTCACAGCGCTGGCGGGCTCGATGGCGCTAGAGGATAACGGTGTCCTCGGCATAGCCCTGGGTTCGAGTGAGGCTGCTGGCTATGTAACGTTGAGGGGCAACATCACTGGTTGGCTGAACGAGTTGGCTTTCGCACCGGTTGATTACAATCCTGATGCCCCCATAGAGGAATGGTCTGGGGATCGGGGCTGTGGTGCCCTTTATTTCTCACAACAATGCGTATTTCGTCTGGCACCCAAAGTCGGGATTGAGGTTCCAGGTGATATAACTGACGCCCAAAAACTCAAGTTCGTCCAGGAGAAACTCGAAGCAGGACACGAAGGTGCCACAAAGATTTGGCAGAGCATGGGCTACTATATGGGCTATGCCATCGCCCACTATGCCGATTTCTATAAGTTAAAGCACGTGCTGATTCTAGGACGTTGTACCTCTGGCAAAGGCGGCCACCTCATTCTAGATGGAGCCAATGAGGTGCTCAAGGCAGAGTTCCCCGAACTTGCCTCTCAGATCAACATCCAACTACCGGACGAAAAGAGCCGACGTGTGGGACAATCCATCGCGGCCGCAAGCCTTCCAGCAATCAATTAGGAGGATGCATGAAATTTAACCTTGATACAGCAGAGATCTTTGTACCCGATGGGCTTTCCGCTGAGGAGGCCCTGGCACGGACGACTCACATGGCTGTTGGCGCGCACCAAGATGACATCGAGATTATGGCATTCGACGGCATTCTGCAATGTTTCCAACGAGATGACAAATGGTTTTGTGGGGTGGTCGTCACCAATGGCAGCGGGTCACCGAGAGACGACTTGTACAAAGATTACACCGACGAGGCCATGCAAGTAGTTCGGCGCAAAGAGCAGAAGAAAGCGGCAGTGATTGGCGAGTACGCAGCACAGGTCCTGCTCGACTATCCCAGTTCGGCTGTGAAGGACAACTCTAACAAAGCCCCCGTAAAAGATATCGGCTTATTGTTGAAAGCCGCCCAACCTAGGGTGATCTATACGCACAACCTGGCCGACAAACATGATACGCACGTGGCGGTAGCCCTCAGGGTGATTGAAGCGATCCGGGATCTGCCAACAGCGGAACGGCCGCAACGTTTATACGGGTGTGAAATCTGGCGCGACCTCGACTGGATGGTGGACGTGGACAAGGTAGCCTTTGACTGTTCGGCCCATGAGAATCTCCAGGCGGCGTTGCTGGGGATATTTGATTCCCAGATTAGTGGCGGCAAACGGTATGACCTGGCGACCATAGGCCGGCGGCGCGCCAATGCGACGTATTACGCATCACACGATGTAGACGTAGCCACCGGAATGATTTTCGCCATGGACCTCACACCACTCATTAAAGATCCGGCTAAAGACATCCAGACCTACGTTCAGGAGTTCATAGGCCGGTTTGAGCAAGAGGTAGTGGAACGGCTTGAAAAACTTTAGTAAGGGATACTTTCAGGTGGAGGAGAGATCCCCTATCCCGGTGGTTCTCTCTTTTCTTTTTCTATCAAAAATGAACTTGGCCCGCCGGTGGAGTAGCAGAACTTGTTCTGCGCCAGCCGAACGCGAAGCAAGTTTCGCTACCGGAAGAAAACTCCTATGAACCTATCAGACCCAATTCATAGCAATGATTCGATAAGAGACAAAGCCCTGATGATCCACGAGCTGCTTCTGCAAGAGTACGGCTCTCACCCCTGGCAACCGGGCCGTGACCCCCTGGCCACGTTGGTTTCGACCATCCTCTCGCAAAACACCAACGACCTCAACCGCGACAGAGCTTTTGAGCAGATGCGCGAGAGGTTCCCCACCTGGGAAGAGGTGCGCGATGCCGACCCGGCTGAACTCGTGGAAACCATCCGCCCGGCTGGCCTGGCCAATCAGAAAGGACCGCGGATTCAAAACGCCTTGCGAATTATCACGGGCCAGAAAGGCCAGCTCAACCTGGACTTTCTGGCGGACATGAAAACCGAGGAAGCCAGGAAGTGGCTGACCTCCATCAAAGGAGTTGGCCCCAAGACGGCGGCCATCGTCCTCTGTTTCGCCCTGGGCAAGCCGGCCTTCCCGGTGGATACTCACGTGCATCGCGTTACGAGGCGGCTGGGTCTCATCGGTCCTAAAACGACCAGGGAGCAGGCCCACACCGTGCTGGAGAGACTGCTCCCGGTGAAAATCTACTACCCTTTCCACATAAACCTGATCGCCCACGGGCGACAGGTCTGCAAATCACAAAAGCCCCGCTGCGAGGTCTGTGTCCTCCAGGAACACTGCGACTATTTCGTCACACAGTGACAAAAGCAGAGGGGAAGGAGACTCTATGACCGAACTACTCCTGGTCCGCCACGGCCAAACCGATGGCAATCTTCACGGTCGCTGGCAGGGGTGGGATGAGAACCCTCTGAATCAGCAAGGCGAGCGGGAAGCGGCCCTCATCGCCCGCAGGTTGGCCCAAACCGAGGAGGCCATCGCCGCCCTATACGCCAGTCCTCTAGGACGGGCCTGGCAGACAGCCGAGTGTATCGGAGAGGCTTTGAACCTTAGCCCCGTGCCCCACGACGGACTGAAGGAGATCAACTTTGGCCAGATACGCGGCATCACTGTGGATGAGTTTCGGGAACGCTTCCCTGATCTCCACAAACGCTGGGCAGACAAGACGGACCTGTCTTTCACCTTCCCTGGTGGTGAACAGCGGGCCCAGTTCTTCCAGAGAGTGGGGGAAGCCATAGAGGGGATCGTTGAGCGTCGCCCCGACCAGAGGGTCGTGGTCGTGGCTCACGGGGGAACCCTCAGGGCCGGCCTGATCCATTATCTACCTGCCGAATTCGGTCAGTGGTGGACCTACGAGTTGGGGAATTGCTCGCTGACGCGGTTGGAGGTGAGAGAAGGACAGGCCAAACTGCTTGTCCTGGATGACCGTGCGCATTTGGCAGAGGAGGGGGCAGGAGAGTTGCAATTCTGTTTCCAAAAACCGGGCCAGCCGTTGCCACGTGACTTTCCGAGACAAGACTCCCCGGCCGGATTCGGTGATGAGCCACTAGATACAAGCCCCTGTTCGGGTTCAGCACAACATCTAGTGCATCGGGATACCTGGCCACAACACCTGGAAGGAGAGCCTTAAAAAAACGAAGGGGGGCCCCGATTTTAAGGAAAACCTATTGATAAAATCCCCGACTTCTGGTAAAATATAACGTGACCGTTGAGCAGGCGAATGGGTTTAGCTTCTTTATCTTGCAGATAGCTCCTCTAATAAGATCGCGCCGATAACAGCTACTCCGCTGCCATCCCCCTCCGTATTTCGGCGTTGCACCATCCCAACTTCCGCCTCACACCCCACGGTCCGATCTACAACCGTCAAGACCCAGCCAATTACAACGTAGTTTCTACTCTGGGCCAACCCACAACATCTCGGCAAAGATGCGGAGAGCATCACCGCCTTTCTTTCCCTACATGACAAGTGTAGTGTAGTAGGCGGACCGAGGCAGTGGTTTTTCTTACTCTAAAATGTAGGCGTCCCTGACTGACAAGGTGCTTGATTTCTAGTGTCATACAGCGAGGAGAAGAGGAGAATGAGAGCCGACCAAATTTGGCAGGCAGCCCTTGGCGAATTGCAACTGCAAATGACCAAGGCCACTTTCGACACCTGGGTCAAGAATACCCATGTTGTCTCCTTCGAGG
>SOHZ01000093.1 GCA_004377365.1 Anaerolineales bacterium
AACTGTGCGATATTCACTAGCGATGGTTCCATATATCTAATGGATGACCCGAGGTGCGACGCACTTAAGAAGTGCGTCGCACCTGTCTTTCAGCACTCTCAGACCCATTCCCCACCCATTCTTTGCCCCCTTCGCTCTATTGACAGGCCATCAGCTCAATGCTGTAATAAGAACGAAACCAAAAGAGGTATAGGCTATGATGAGCAACTCCCTGTTGACTTACCGCCAGGCTATTATAAACGTCGTACAAGAACTTTCTGAGGAATGTGTGTTCCCTCTTGGACTACGCTGAATATCTCCGCCAGCGGCAGGCACGTGAGGATACCGAGGATATCACCGATTCGCAGCGAGCCCTGCGGGAAGAGGGTATCATTCCTTGGGAAGAAGTGAAGCGGGAAATACGAACCCGTATACGAGATTGATTTCAAATGTTTTGAGATCCCTATTCCGCCGTGATCCCATTGTAGTCGTTCTCGCGACATTCGCACGCAGTGCGGACGACGTCGCCTTTGGTCAGGGTCCCTTCGTAAACGTCAACGGCGTGGGCTCGCCAGCCGGAGAGGATCATGGGCCAGGAGCCATCGGCCGGAATCCATTCTCCGTTGTATTTGCGGGCAAGGTGCACGTGGGAGGCGGTGGAAAGGCCAGCCTCACAAGAAGGATGTCCCACCCGTTGCCCCTGTTCCAACATAGTGCCGACGGGCACCCGCTCCTCAGTGGCCACGTGCATGTAGAGTAAGTTCCATCCCGTCTCCTCGTGTCCATCCCCGTCCAGGTCCTGCATCACCACGCCCTTTTCGCTGCGCACCACCAACCCCGGGGCGGCAGCCACCGCCCATTCTTCGGCCGTCCAACAGCCTATCTTGCCCGGCGGCGCGAAATCGAGGGCAGCCCAGGCGCTTCCGTTGTTCCACCCGCCGTGTGGACCGGATGTCAAATACCACGTTTGCCCGCTCTCCCATGGCAGGCGCAGATCAGGCATCTCCAAACCCGGTGGCACCACCGGGTCCACCGACCGCACAAACGGATCACCAAACAATCGCCGATAGGTGGCTGTGAAAGAGTCGGGACCATCGCCGCAGATGATTTGCCACTGGTCCCAGGTGGCGTCATGGGCCAGGAAATACTGTGCTGCGGCCGTAGCCACGTTCAGCCCAGGGTGGTACTGGGCGCGGCTCCAGTCGGCCAGGCGTATCACGCGCCTGCCGCGTCCCTTCCAATCGTAGTAGCCCCAGTTGAGTTGATCGGCGGCCCAGGCCAGTTGATACAACAATCCGCTCTGCCATTCTTGCGTTTGTCCCAGCGGATATTCCAGGGCGGTAGGTGCAGGATTGTCCACCCACCCGCTCTTGAACTCGAGCATGGCCAACAGCAGCCGAGGGCCGACGCTGTAGTGCCGTGCTACTAGCTCCACAATCTCCGGGCCGCTAAGCACCTGCCCGTCTACCTCTTCCTGATAGCTTTTAAGGTAGCCAGGACGCGCAGCACAGAACGTGCCCACGTCGAAATCGAGGTGGGCCGGGCCGTAAACGAACTCGCTATCGGGCAGGAGGAGCTTACCGGGGCCCGTCCGTAACGTCAGAGATGGAATCACCAGACGCTGTCCGACCTCAATACTGTTGGGATCATCGAGGTCATTGGCCCGGATGATGTCTTCGACGGTGCAGCCTAGGTTGTAGGCAATATAGCTCAGGTTCTCGCCAGCCTTAACGATGTGCACGTAAGGAGCAGGCGTCGGCGTGGGTGGAGGCGGCACAATGGGTAAAGGCGTAGATTCTGGAAGCGGCATTATTATTGTCGGAGCGGCCAGACGCTTCGGCGTCGCTTCAACGGCTGGTGGGGTGGCTGGTTGTGACCGCGAACAGGCCACAACCACGCAAAGCATGACCACGAGCCCTGTCAAACGAGCAAGTCCGTGGGAGAGAAAGCCATGAGGGTGAATCATCAGCCGCCTCGCCAGCTCCGTCTGGCCGTGGGCCTGGCCGTCTGTTATCGTCCTAAGGAATTCTTGCAATATCTATGTCTCCTCAATTCTGGAGTGCCAAAGCCATTGTTCAGCTCACTGTCTATTACATTGTTGCGGTACAGGTGAGTCGCTTCCCAAACACCGCCGCTGGGCCATTCGCCCCTAATTATACCTTATACCCTGGCTCCTGCAAATTAAGCCTTATGGCTGTGTACGTGGTATCTGTTAAGGTGGGAAGGAGCCCTTGCGAACATTTTGTGGCACTTGTGTACAATCGCGTTCCACTGACGCCCGCAGGGAGTAGGGCTCCGGGCGTGCCGTTCGCGAAGCGAGACACACTTCCTCTGTCCCCCTGCTTGTCTCCCTATCCACCGCCCAAGCAAGCCGATCCGCCCACCAGTGCCCCATTGAGGGGAGGGCGGCAATACAGATCTATCGTCCAATTCTGAACCAGGGGACTTTCTACTCCCTTTTCGCTGACTTCATGTCATCTTCAGCAATTAATGGGCCATATATTGTGGGTTCGGCCCCTAGCTGACTTTTCGTCACTTCGGACTTGTGGTACAATGGGGAGAATCCAGGTAGGGAGGAGTCAGATGAGTAAGCGACCACCCCATCGTCCACAACGGAGTTTCCCGGATGCCGAGCGAGTGATCTTGGAGTGCGAGTTGGAGGAGTGTGTACACTGTGGAGGGTCGTTGGTTCCCAGCGGCACCTGGCACGTGAGGAAGTATGTGCAGACCATGAAAGGGCCGTTGTTTGTGGCGGGGAAGAGCAAGAGGTGCGATTCGCCCGACTGCTCTCACTGCGGCCATCACTACCATGCCAGCAAAGTGCTGCGAATCAGTCTACCCCAAAGCACGTATGGACTGGATGTGTTGGCGTTCATCGGCTGGCAGCACGAACACGAGCATAAGCAGTTCATCGAGATTCAGGAGATGCTGAATCAGGGGGGAATAGAGGTATGCGAGCGACACGTGGGTCGGT
>SOHZ01000001.1 GCA_004377365.1 Anaerolineales bacterium
TGGCATACGATATGCCCCCATCGGTCTTGGTTCTCGGGTTCTTCCTCTACCAATGGGTCGCCAGTCTAACACGTTCTGTGAATGAGGATCTCAACGGGACACGAAGGAGATGCGAAGGATGGAAAAGCAAGCTTCTTCCAGCTTTTCTAACAGGTATATCCCTCTTTTGTGCGATATCCTCATTTCTAGGCGGGCCGGTCGTGGGCGGGGCGGTGGCAATCTACAACCCTCTTTCTACCTACAGGTATAGCGCCAAGGTGAGCAGGGAAGGACGCCTCGTCAACTGGGAGGAACCCTTTAGCGTTATCATGCATGGATTGCCAAAAGACGCCGTGGTCCTGTCTGATCCAGTAAGCAGCTATTATATCGCTGGCCTGACGGGACGTTTCGTGATTGCAGTCCCGCCGACACACCAGGAGGCGGATAATGTGGAAAAGGGGCCACAGACTCGGCGAGATGTTATGTCCGTTCTTGACCAGGACGTTGACTTGAAAACCACCGTCTCTCTGCTGAGAAAATGGGACGCCGACTACATCTTTGTGGATTTGAGCGCTTCGGGAGTTGCTCCTCTCTCACCACAAAGCAAGTTTGACCGTTATTCACCGAACTTTGAGAAGATTTACCACAAAGGCGACGTTTCGACTTATCAGTACAACCCGGCGTTGCCTTTCGCTGTTTCGAGCACTGCAATGCCCACACTTCGATCCGGGCTGAACGTCAGGCTGGCTGAAGATATGACATTGGCGAGCTATTCGTTGGATGAAGGGCCGGTGGAAATAGGCGAGTGCGCTGCCTTCACCCTCGGCTGGAAGCCGCTGCATGAGATCGAGGAGAACCGGCGGGTCGAGTTTTGGCTCACAGGGGTCAACTCTGGCCACGCCTTTTCCGAGACTTTCAATTTAGTGGAGGATGCGGCGCTCGCGCAGCGTTTATGGAAGCCAGGCGATGTGTACCGGGAGACATATTTTGTGTTCATTCCTGAAGACCTGCCCCTGGATGCCTATGACCTCTCCATCGGCCTGGGTGGAGGAGGGATAACCCAAAAGGAAGCCGCTCTGACTCGGATCAGGTTGCGGGAGAGCTATGAAGGGAGGGATTTCGAGAGCCTGACCGGATTTTGCGAACATTGTTCAGGCTGGATGAGGTATCAGGGTTATGCTGTTGCCCGCGACTTGGGAGCAACTATGTCCAAGTCCATCCGCCCTATACCGCCAGGAGACTATCAGGTACTCCTCACGGTGTACGATCACGAAGGGCAGGGTTCCAACCAGGTAAAGGTCACGTTGAATGGGGTGAGTCGGGTCGTTGAATGGCACGGTACCCAGGAGGGCGAAAGGGAAGTTAGCGTCGTCTTTGAAGGTCAGAGCGGCGGGTCAGACTTGACCATCACTTCTTTGAAGAGGGAGCAGTGGTACATCGTGATCTCTGAGGTAGCGATAGTTCCACTGATTAGGGAGCACTGAGATGAGAATATGCTTCATCGCAGATGCCAGAAGCATACATACCAAAAGATGGGTCCAGTATTTTCTGGAAAGGGGCAACGATATACTCGTGTTCTCTCGCTATGAAACTCCTATTCCAGGGACTAAAGTGCTCCCATGGCCGAAGGTAATCAGCGAGAACTGGTCGATCCGCAAGTTTGAATTGCTGAGAAATGCCTGGCTATTTCGATCCATGGTTCGGGGTTTTAAACCCGATATAGTTCATATCCATTACATCTACAACAATATCACAAATCTGCTGTGGTACTGGGGGGTGAAGAACCTATTTGTTTCCCCCTGGGGCTCAGATATAATTAATGACTATTCAGCAGAGATAGAGGGCTCATCCTTCTACCGCCGTTTTTTGTTCAGACAGGCCCGGGTTATCACTGCCACCAGCCACTTCCTGGCCGACGTTGCGCGGCATTACACCGATAAGGAAGTCCACGTTGTGCCTTTCGGGGTGGATTGCCAGGTGTTTCGCCCGACCGAGCGAATCAACATGACCTCAGTAGTCACCCTGGCTTTTGTCAAGCATCTAAGGGTAAAATATGGCCCTGAATACTTGATTCGAGCTATGAGTTTGATAGTTGCCGAGTACTCTCGAACTAAGCTCCTTATAGTAGGCTCTGGAGAACTGCGCATCCAGTTGGAGGCTTTGACGGAACGATTGGGCTTGACACGAAACATTTCTTTCCTGGGTGCCATTGAGCACCGCCAGCTTCCAGAGCTTCTCAGAAACGTGGACATGTTTGTAATGCCTTCTATTTGGGAAGGGTTTGGTGTGGCGGCAGTGGAAGCGCAGGCCATGGAGATCCCAGTGATTGCCACGAAAGTAGGTGGCATCCCTGAAATAGTGAGGGATGGCATAACCGGCATCCTTGTTGAACCGCGCAACCCAGAGCAATTGGCGACAGCCATTATCGAACTGATAGAGAATCCCGAAAAGAGAAAGGAAATGGGGAAAGAAGGAAGAAAATACGTTCTGTCGCGCTATCGGTGGGAGGATAACGCGGCATTAATGGACGATCTCTACAAGTCTGTACTGGAATCTCCAGGTGGGAAGCGATGAGCACTTTTACACTGGATGCACTGAGTACGTTCATCACGCAGGTGTGTGCTTTCGGCCTGGCCTTTCTTATCAGCATGATCACTGCCCGGGTGCTGGGGCCATCTGGGAAGGGTACGGTCGCACTGGCTGTACTTGTCCCGACTTTTGCCTCGCTGTTCCTCCGCTTTGGGATAGATATTGCCAATGTCTATTTCCTGGGTAGCAGAAAGCATAATCTGCAGGCCATCCTGGGCAATTCGTTGATGGTTGTCACCGCTACCAACCTGGTGGCAGTACCTCTCTACATCATTTCTATCCCGCTGATTTCCAATACTATTGCTGCTGGCGTCAAGCCTTCCTTGCTCTTGCTGGCTGGCCTGCTCCTGCCCTTGAATGTGCTTGGCGGGCATCTATCGCCTATTTTCCTGGGACTGCAACGTGTCAAGAAGTACAACTTTATCACTCTATGGGGGAAGGTGACAGCCTTGCTCTTCATCGTGGTGCTCGTTGTGGTCCTGAGCCTGGACGTAGTCGGGACGATCTGCGCCAGTATCCTGGCTTCAGCGTTGGTGGTGAGTTGGGCGCTCAAAGAACTGAGTAAGGACGTATCTGTCAGACCAATTTTGAATCCTGGCCTGCTGAAAGAATCCGTCTCCCTTGGATTCCGTGGTTATCTGGGCAACGTGGTACAGTTCTTCAACTATAGACTTGACACGTTCGTGGTCAATTACTTCATTGGGGTAGCTAATGTAGGCTTGTACTCAATCGCCGTGACCGGTGCCGAACTGCTGTGGTACATTCCTCAGGCTGTGGCCACTATACTATTTCCCAGAACGGCAGCGATCGGAGCAGAGGAAGCCAAACTCTTTACTCCAAAAGTATGCCGAAACACCTTCCTGTTCACCCTTATGGCCGCGTTAGGATTGTCTGTAGTCGGCAAGCCTTTGATCCTCTTCATTTACGGTGAAGCCTATGCGCCATCGGTTATGCCCCTGTGGCTGCTGATGCCAGGCGTTGTGGCCCTCAGCATCAGCAAGGTGCTTACTAGCGACTTGGCTGGCCGTGGCCTGTTGCAGTATGGTGCCTACTCATCCGCCATTTCACTCGTTGCTACAGTCGTCTGTGATTTACTCTTGATTCCAAGATGGGGCATTGCCGGGGCAGCGGTGGCCTCCTCAATCTCTTATTGCATTACCACATTCGTGGTTCTGTTTTTCTACGTGAGAATATCAGGCAACGGCCTGGCAATTGTTCTGATCCCGCGTAAGGAGGATATGATCATCTATCGGCGCTATTGTTCAAGTCTGGCGCGGCGACTGGGTATGGCAAAGGTTTACCACATCCCTGAATGAGAAGGTGTACTACATGGCCAAGATTTTGATGCACATGCCTTATCCTTTCCCACAAGAGCTCACCAGTGGGTCGCGTGTGCGTCCGTATAACATGTACAAGGCCTTCCTTGAGTTGGGGTATGAAGTCGAGCTCATTGCTGGGGACGTGCCAACACGCAAAAAACAAATCCTGGATCTGATCCACCGTGGAAATGTGGATGACATTGCCTTTTGTTATTCCGAGCCTCGTACCCTCCCTGTACATCCTGTGTGGGATCATCTCCTGTACTGCTTTCTTGCTAAGAATAGGGTCCCAATGGGGATATTCTACCGGGATGCCTATTGGAAGCTTGCCGATTGGTTCTCATGCAGAAAGGTTAGCGCACGCTTCCCCTGGTTGAGATACCGCCTGGATTTGTTAGTCTTCTCCAAGACCGCCACGGTCATATTTTTCCCCAGCCAGACTATGGCAGATCTTTTCTCACTCGCACCGCCCAAAATCCCTTTGCCACCTGGTGGTCAGGTCATGGCCAGGGAGTACTACCTTCGGCCAGTTGACGAAATCAAGACGGTCGTCTACGTGGGTGGCATTAACCGGCGATACGGTCTTGAGATACTCCTTCAAGCACTTGACCTGGCTAACAAAAAGGTAGCCCTTAACCTTGACCTGGTATGCCGCCAGGATGAGTTTATGCAGGAGAGACCAATATTTGCGAATTACGACGGTGCTGAGTGGTTACACGTGCATCATCTCACAGGCAAAGACCTGGAACAAGTCTATCGGAGGAGCGCCATCGCCATGATTCCCAGGCCAAGGAACCTGTACAATGACCTGGCGATGCCTGTAAAATTGTTCGAGTACCTCTCGTATGGTTTACCTATAGTGGCAACGAACTGTACCGAAATGGCCAAGTTCATCTCTCACAACAAGGTGGGACTGATTGCTGAGGACAATGCTCCCTCACTGGCTGACAGAATCTTACAGTTGGTTGAAGACAAAGCTTTGTACAATCAACTAAAGCACAACGTCAGGCTGACGTTGGAGAACGGCAACCTGTGGACTGACCGTGCCAGGTTCGTGGCAGAGCAGTTGACCGCTTTGGACAAGCGAGTTCAGGGAAAGAAGCCAAAGTGACAAGAAAAGGGAACCGCTGACGTGAGAATCTGCTTTGTTGCGAATGCCAGAAGTGTGCACACTAGGAAATGGGTTCAGTACTTTGCGGAGAAAGACAATGAGATACTTGTACTCTCCCAGGAAGAGGTTCCCATTCCAGGTGCCCAGGTGCTCCCGGTGCTGAGAGTAACCAGTAGGAACTGGTTGATCCGCAAGTTTGAAGTGCTGAGAAACACCTGGAGATTCTGGTCTGTCGTTCGTGCTTTTGCCCCTGACATAGTTCATGTCCACTGCATTGCCGATAGCATCACAAACCTGTTGTGGTATTGGGGGATGAAAAATCTATTCGTTTCCCCGTGGGGTTCGGATATAATCTTGGGAGGTTCGCCTTTTTACCGCCGTTTCCTGTTCAGACAAGCCAAGGTCATAACTGCTACCAGCCGCTTCCTGGCTGACATGACGCGGCATTACACCAATAAAGAAGTCCACGTTGTGCCTTTCGGGGTTGACTGCGAGGTGTTTCGCCCGACTGAGCGAATCAATACAAGCTCAGTAGTCACCTTGGGCTTTATCAAACATCTGAAGGCGCAATGTGGTCCTGAGTATCTGATTCAGGTTATGAGTTTGATAGCTGCTAAGCATCCTCAGACTAGGCTCCTCATGGCAGGCTCTGGAGAAATGCGCAGCCAGTTAGAAGCATTGACGCGACAACTGGGTTTGACACGGAGCGTTTCTTTCCTGGGCGCTGTTGAACATCACCGAGTTCCAGAACTCCTCAAAAATGTAGATATCTTTGTAATGCCTTCCATCTGGGAAGGGTTTGGCGTGGCGGCGGTCGAAGCGGAGGCCATGGAGATTCCAGTGGTTGCTACCCGGGTCGGCGGCATCCCTGAGATTATAGTGGATGGGGAGACAGGGATACTTGTAGAACTAGGTAATAGCGAACAATTGGCACAGGCCATTTTGACATTGATCGAAAATCCGGCCTTGCGCAGGCAGATGGGCGAGCGGGGACGCAAGCACGTCCTGGCTAACTACCGTTGGAAGGACAACGCGGCATTGATGGAGAGGCTGTACCATGGATTCGTGCATTCTTCGAAGGAGCGAGTTTCATGACCAAGGTTTGCATGCTTGTGTTGCATGATATTACTTACGATTCCAGAGTCAAGCGGGAAGCAAAAACGCTTAGCCAAGCGGGATATAGAGTCAAAATTCTTGACTGGGAATATCCACGTGGCTCTGGTGATGGGCAAATCACCCAGCGTGAGGGTTTGAATGGCGTTGAAGTTAGCAGGGTACGAATTCTGACAAGAGACCTGCCTAAAAATTCTTTCTTTCGAGGTATCAAATACCTGGAATATATTGGGTCGGCTTGCCTCCAAGCTGTGAGGGAAAGGGCCGACGTCTATCACGCCCACGATTTGAATACACTGTTACCTGCTTTGATCGCTGCTAGGATCAACAAGGCCAAGATCGTTTATGATTCTCACGAGCTGTGGATAGAGCTATACCCCCGTTGTGCTGTAGCTTGGCAGAAGCGTGTCTGGCAGACTCTTGAGAGGTGGTGTATCAAAAGAGTGGATAGAGTGATCGGCATCAATGCCTCTATAGCTGCATATATGGCCCAACTTTACGACGTGCCTACCCCCACCGTAGTGAGGAATTGTTGTGAGTATGTGGAGGTGGAAAAGGGAGAAAACTTGCTTCGAGAGACGCTGCACATCGAGAATGGCACTAAGATTGTGCTTTTCATAGGCGGCATCACTGCAAACAAAGGCATTGAGGAAGGTATAAAAGCGATGGGCCATATTGATAACTGTGTCTTCGTCATTATGGGCTTTGATCACGGTTTTAGAGAACAATTTCGGCAATTAGCTAGGGATGTCGGAGTGGAGAATAGAGTAAAGTTTGCTCCCCCTGTCCCTCCTGATCAGGTGGTCAGATGGGCTGCTTCGGCTGATATCGGTCTGGTATGTATTCGGGGAAAGGGGTTGAGCTATTATTATTCCGTCGCCCAGAAGCTGTGGGAGTGTCTGATGGCTGAGTTACCTGTGGTGGTTAATGATCTGCCGGAAATGAGACAACTGGTCGAACACTACCAGGTGGGACTTGTCATAGAGCAGGAGATGAGGCCGGAGGCTATTGCAGCCGCTATAAGGAAGTTAATCGGTGAGGAGCGATTATATCGTCGTTTGCAGAAGAATACTCAGCGGCTAAAACGGGAATGTAACTGGGAAAACGAGGCTGCAAAGCTCCTAGAAG
Organism: Anaerolineales bacterium; assembly: GCA_004377365.1. Classification (GTDB taxonomy): domain Bacteria; phylum Chloroflexota; class Anaerolineae; order E26-bin7; family E26-bin7; genus E26-bin7. Next base: position 7,240 of record SOHZ01000001.1, read on the forward strand.
TCTATCGCGGTCTTGACCAGCAGGTGCAGCAACTGAAAGAGCGGATAGAGAAGCACTGAGAGAGCGATCTATTTGGGAGATGCGTGGCAGCAATGGGTATCTTACCCTGCCTGGAGGAGATCGTGAGTGCAAGTGGCAGCAATAGCAAAGTCTGCATACTGACCTCCGTCCACCCCCCTTTTGACCCACGCATTTTCCACAAAGAGGCCCAGACGCTGGTCCAGGCTGGTTACGAAGTGGTGCTGATCGCCCCCCATGACAGAGAGTCTGAAAACGTGGACGGTGTTCAAATCATGGGCTTGCCCCGTTACAAGAGGCGCTTCTATCGTCCGCTCAACTGGTGGCGAATTTTACGGACGGCTCTGAGGCAAAAGGCAGACGTATATCACTTTCACGACCCTGAGCTTCTGCCTATCGGCCTATGGCTGCAGTGGTGGACAGGCAAGCCTGCGGTTTACGATGCCCACGAACACTATCCTGATACAATATTGATTAGGGAATGGATACCATCGCCCGCCAGGGAGCCCATTAGCAAGCTGTTCGATCTTGTCGAATTGCGCTTCGGCGCCCTTTTCAGTGCCGTTTCGGTTGCTGATGATGAGGTGGAAGCGCGATTTAAGAAGATATCGCATCGGGTTGTAAAGTTGTATAACTTTCCCTTGCAGGCGATATTCCAAGCGGGAGAGGGCGGAGAAACGGAAAGTGTTGGTAGACTCAATTCAGTGGTTCACGTTGGCTTGCTCAGCGAAGTGCGAGGTGTATGGATCATGTTGGACGCCATCTCAGTTCTCATCAACACCTACAACATGGACGTGACCCTTACACTCGTTGGCCGACCATCGTCATTGACCTTGGAAAAGCAAGTGAAAGACTGCATCCAAGCGAGGAGCATCGCCAATCATATCGAACTGGTCGGTCAGGTGTCTTATGTTGAAGTACCCAAATACACTAGACGTGCCCGAGTGGGCTGGGTTCCATGGCAACCTATCGAGAAACATTACAAGAACATTCCTACCAAGATGTTCGAATACATGGCCTGTGGTCTTCCTATTGTGGCCAGCGACCTACCTCCCATCCGTCAGTTCATGGGCGATCTGAACTGTGGTCTCCTGGTGGATCCTACTGACCCGCAGGCCCATGCGGAAGCGATCCTCTACTTACTTGATCACCCCGATGAAGCTCAACTTATGGGCGAAAATGGGCGTAGGGCCGTGGAGGAGAAATACAACTGGGAGTCCGAGGGACGAAAACTGCTTGGACTGTATGAAGAGTTGCTCTGCTCGGTGAACAGAGGATTTTAATGAACAGCGAACCATTCGACCATGCTCATGACGAGCGATATGACCACGACACCTATCTCTCCCCCTTCACCTGGCGCTACGGCAGCCAGGAGATGCGCCGGATTTGGTCGGAGGAGTACAAGCGACGGTTGTGGCGGCGCATCTGGGTGGCCTTGGCCGAAGCCCAGCACGAGGCAGGGTTGGTGACGGCGGAGCAGTTGGCCGACCTGCGAGCCCACGAGGACCAGGTGGACGTGGCCCGCGCCCACGAGATCGAGGCCGAGATCCGCCACGACCTGATGGCCGAGGTGCGGGCCTTCGCCGAGCAATGCCCGGTGGGGGGCGGCATCATCCATCTGGGAGCTACCAGCACTGACGTTGAGGACAACGCCGACGCGCTGCGCCTGCGGGAGTCGCTGATCCTGATCCGGGAGAAGCTGATAGCCCTGCTGGGGGCCTTCGCTGCCCAGATCGAGCGATACAAAGACCGCCCTTGCATGGGCTACACCCACCTCCAACCGGCCGAGCCCACCACTCTGGGCTACCGCCTGTGCCAGTACGCCCAGGAGCTGCTCATTGATTTGCAGAACCTGGATAGGCTGCTGGGGGATCTCAAGGGCAAAGGATTCAAGGGGGCCGTTGGCACTTCCGCTTCTTACGCCCATTTGCTCCAGGGCAGTGGCCTGACGCCCCAGGAGTTGGAACGCCGGGTGATGGAGCGCCTGGGCCTGGAGGCTTTCCCCGTGGCCACCCAGACCTACCCCCGCAAGCAAGATTGGCTGCTCCTCAATGCTCTCGCCTCCGTGGCTCAGTCTCTGCACAAGTTCGCCTTTGATCTGCGTGTCCTGCAAGCCCCTCCTTTTGGAGAGCTAAGCGAACCTTTCAGGGCCAAGCAGGTGGGCTCCTCGGCCATGCCCTTCAAGCGCAACCCTATCATTGCCGAGCGTATCTGCTCCCTGGCCCGTTACGTGGCGGCACTGCCACCGGTGGCCTGGCACAATGCCGCCGACTCGTTGCTGGAACGCACCCTGGACGATTCGGCCAACCGCCGTCTGATCCTGCCCCAGGCCTTCCTTGCCGTGGACACCATACTCGGGCTTGCCCGGCGCGTTGTGGAGGGGTTGGTGGTACGGGAGGAAGCGATAGCACGTAATCTGGCTATCTATGGCCCTTTTGCCGCCACCGAGGCCCTACTGATGGAATTGGTCAAGGCAGGGGCCGACCGCCAGGCCATGCACGAGTTGATACGCCAGCACTCCATGGCCTCCTGGGAGGCCATCCAGCGGGGAGAGGAGAATCCTCTGATAGAACGCTTGAGAGCCGACGAAACGGTGCTGTCTTACCTGAAGGCCGAAGAAGTGGATGCCCTCCTGGACGTTAGTGGCTACGTGGGCGACGCTCCGGATCGTTGTGAGACTTTCCTGCGTTTGCTTGAGGAGACGTTGTCCTGACACACCGATTTCCCTACAAGGGCCCAGGGGGGCCACAATTGGCAAGTAT
>SOHZ01000524.1 GCA_004377365.1 Anaerolineales bacterium
GCCGTCTCCTCTTTCACTTCCATCCAACTGGCGGTTGAACCCTCCAGAGCCAGTCGCTGTACCTGCCCCAGATGGTCAATAAAATCCACATTCTCCATCGTGTCTTCGATATAGTAGGTGCCGACGACAAACCGGTCCTGGTCCAGGCTCTCCCACATGTAATTAAACATATGGGGGTCGTACAGTTCTTTCACCATGGTATTTTCCTTGTTTTCAGGTGCGACGCACTTCCAAAGTGCGTCGCACTTAAGAGAATCCTGGCGATTAGCCAAGCAGAGCCTCACGGATCATAGCTGAGGCTTCCATCGCGTCTCCGCTGGCAATCACTTGGGCAATACGGTCGCGCCCAATTTCGTCCAGCAAGCCGTAGAGCCCCTTGATCCAGCAGATGCTCTCGGTGGCGGCCCGAATCCCATCCTCGCGATAGGGAAAGATGTCAAGGGCGTACCAGCCATTGTAGCCCATCCGGTCCAGCCAGTAGAGGAGTTCCAGCATCTCGACCGTGTGAACCGAGCCCACGGTCATATCGTCGTCCCACAGCCGCCAGTTGTCATTAAAGTGCATGTAAAAGAGTTTCTGGCCAAAGTATTGCAGCATCGCGGCCGACTCGGCCGCGTTTTCGTAGGCCATCAGCGCATGCCCTACGTCAATCATCGCTCCCACGTTGGGTTTGTTGACCTTCTCAACCAGGAGCAAGGTCTTGCCCACAGTGCCGATGAAACAGTGGGTGCGCGGCTCCTTGGGCTTGTATTCGATGACCAGCTTGACCTCGGGCACGTGCTCAGCACACTCGATGGTACCCTCGATGATCCGGTCCCAGGCAGCCAGGTAGTCAGCCTGGAGGGGATAGTCGTAGCCATCCTGACCGAACCACAGGTCCACGACCTCGCAGTTCAGTTGCTTCGCCCATTCCATGGACTTTTTGACCTCGTGGATGGCATCGCGACGAATCTGCGGGTCGTTGGCAGCAAAGGAGCCCCAGCCCCATTTGCCAGAGGCCCAAATGTCGGGGGTGACGCAGGTCACCTCCAGCCCGGCGTCTTTGATCTGCCGGTGCATCTGCTCGAGATTGTCGTCGTTGACGTGCCACAGCCCAACCACCTCCACCCCAGTGAGTCCCTCAACCTGGGTGGCGGCTTTAATGAGCTCTTCGGTCGTTAACCGCTCACCATAGCCAGACAGGACGTAGCGATCGGCGCAAGCGTTAAACGTGTTGATGTTGGCAGAAAAGCGTAGCGTCGTTGCCATAGTTTGCCTCCTATTAACCAGGTAACAGGTAATCGGAAATACCCCTTCCCTCCGAGCCATCGTCACACTAACCCTTATCCAGACAGTATTGGGCGAACAGGCATTAATACTTGCCGTACAACGGCCCAAAATTAGCGCAGGCTCTAAAGTCAGCACCCAGCGGGTCCATCGCGCCAAAAGCGGTCCAGACGCTGGGCCGGAAGATTTTCTCCTCAGAGACGTTGTGCATGTAAACCGGGATGCGCAGCATCGAGGCCAGGGTGACCAGATCAGCGCCGATGTGGCCATAGCTGATGGCCCCGTGGTTGGCCCCCCAGTTGTACATCACCGAGTACACGTCCCGGAACGGCCCGCTGCCCGTCAAGTTGGGGACAAACCAGTGGGTCGGCCAGGTGGGGTCGGTGCGCTCATTCAAGGTATTGTAAACATCCTCTGGCAAGTCAACGGTGTACCCTTCCGCGATTTGCAGGGCCGGACCAAGTCCCTTGACCAGATTGATCCTGGACATCGTGACCGGCATCTGGCCACAGGTCAAAAAGCCCGAGGAAAACCCTCCGCCCCTGAAATATCCCACCGAGGCCGGGTACCAGTTTGTTACGCTCAGGCACTTTTCAACCTCTTCGGCGGTGATCTCCCAGAAGGGCTTCATCGCCGACTGGCCATCTATCTTCATCTCACCGGTGGCATCCAGGGTGGCCGCGCCGGAGTTGATCAGATGGATGATCCCGTTTTCTGCCCTGCCTGTCAGTTCATAGCCCGTCACCCGCTTGACCGCTGCCGGGCTCCAGAATGTTCTCACGTCGGCAAAGATCTGGGCGGTGTTGGTCAAGAGATGTCCAAAGAGCATGGCCACCCCGTTGAGGCAGTCGTTTTCGGTGGCCATAATGAAAGCCTCTCGAATGCCATTCCAATCGAAGGAGGAGTTGAGGATCGCTTCCAGAAAGTCGCCGTTTGGGAAATGGTCGGTCCATTGCCGCTGCCCCTGGAAACCCGAAGCGATGGCGTTGTGCCCTAGCGCCTCCTCGCCGTAGCCCAGTTCCGCCAGCCGGGGATTGCCCACCATCAAGTCTCGGGCGATCATGGCCATCTTGACCACGAACTCCCAATCCTGGTCTTTCTGCGCCCGGCTACGTTGAATCTCTGGTGGATTGTGATCTCGCCCTTCTTTGCAGTTCTCCTTGACCCATGCCAATGCGTAGGCATATTCTTCTTTATCGTAGATCTCTTCGTCTATCCTGCGGACGAACTCGGTCATGTCAACCGTTTCCACCCGCATGCCCAGATAGGCTTCAAAGAAAGCCTGATCCACGATGGAGCCGGCAATGCCCATGGAAACACCGCCCATGGACAGGTATGATTTGCCGCGCATGGTGAACACAGCCAATCCTGCCTTGGCAAATTGCAGCAGTTTCTCCTGCACGTCGGCCGGAATGGAGGTGTCCCCCGCGTCCTGGACATCCCGCCCGTAAATGCTAAAGGCCGGCAGCCCTTTTTGATTGTGCGCGGCCAAGACCGCCGCCAGGTAGACCGCGCCGGGGCGCTCGGTGCCGTTAAAGCCCCACACCGCCTTGGGGATGTAGGGATCCATGTCCATCGTTTCCGAGCCATAGCACCAGCAGGGCGTGACCGTTAAGGAGACGCCCACCCCTTCCCTGGCGAACTTTTCGGCGGTCTGAGCAGCTTCGGCCACGCCACCAATGCAAGTGTCAGCGATGACGCACTCGACCGGCAGGCCGTTGGCATGGCGCAAGTTCTCCGTCAGAAACTCGGCTGCCGATTTTGCCATGGCCATCGTCTGGTCTTCCAGCGACTCTCTCACCCCTTTTCGCCGGCCATCAATGGTGGGTCGAATACCGATTTTGGGCATGTCTCCAACCAATCTGTTTTGAGCGGGATTGACTTTTATACTTTTTACGTTAGCCATTTTTGTGTTCACCTTCAGTGAGATAGATTATATGACGAATTTCCATTTTAGCTGAATGTCAAGGGGTATTTTGGGGGGTGAGGCAAAATTTTAAGGTAGACAGGGGGTTTTTTCCTTTGCCGTGGCTACAGCTAGAGCAGCCAGGGACAGAGCGATGTGCCAGAAAGCCTATCTGCCACCGGGCTGGATCACCAGTTGAAGGATCCCCCGCTTCCCATTGATCAGCCAGGTGGAGTCTTCGGCGGCCAGCGCCTCCGCCTGCCCCGCCTCCAGCCCGACCATGATCTCCCCCTTCAGTGTGCGCAGTACAAGGAACGGCGCGGGGAAGTAATCAGCGATCTCCTCCATGCGCATGGTGTGTGGCCAGTGGCGGTCATCCAGCAGCCGCCGATAGTTCACGTCCCCTTTCAAGATAACCAGGTTCGAACGCGCCAGATCCGCCCGCAGCGACGGCGGCAGGTGGCAGAACATGAGGCTGCTCGTCCAGAAAGAATCATCTTTTGGGATGAGCTGTCCTGCCTCCAGATGACCGTACAGCCGTGCGCCCAGTTCCTGCACCGCCACGTCCGGCGCTGTCTGCAGCAGCGAAATCGTCGCCTGCACGTCCTTGGGCATAGCATCGGAGACGAAGAAAGGGCGGTCTTTGAGGTGAAAGACCACCGTTCGCACCCAGCCCTGGACGAGCAGGAAATCGGCCAGCGCCAGGTCGAACAGCAGATCCATCCCCACGTTGTCGTTAACAAAGTCCACCTGCTGCAGACTGGCTGCCAGCAGTTTTCGCACTTTGTCCGTGTGGTCAATGAGTATGTTGCGTCGCTCCTCGCGCGCCGTCAATCCCCCCTGGGCCTGCACTCTGACGGTGTAATTGCTCAGGTCGGCGCGGTTACCCCACAGGCAGGAGTGCAGCAGCGCCTCGAAGGCCACTTCCGGCTCGACGTCGGCGATTTGGACCCAGGCATCTGCCAGTCGCTCCACGGCCACCTCCTCCTGCTGTCGCTTCTGCTTCTCGAAGGGATCGCGCCCCTCCCACGGGCCAGGCTGGAAGTAGCGTACCGCTTCCAGCAGGCGGCGGTAGAAATAGGTTTCGGCAAAATACCAGGGCACCTCAAGCCACGTCTTGCCACGGTATGCGTCCAGTTCCCCGTTCCAGAAAGCGATGTCAGGAGCATGCTCGCTCAATGGGCGCATGGGCTGCGAGGCGATTTCCTCTCTGAAAGTCTCCAGGGCCTGCACAACGCCCGGCGGATAATCGTTGTCCTCAATGACCTGACGTATGATCTGCGGCTTGCGCTCGACGATGGTGCGCCGCGCGAAGGAGCCGAGTTCGGAGGTCATTAATGGCGGTGGCAATTCAAGGTCGTGGTGTGTTGATTCTGGCACGTGCTGTTCACTCTCCCTAAACTTGGTCTATTCGCACCCGCTCGTAAAGCGCCCCCACTTCGGTGCGTGTGCCGACGCTGACTCCCTCGCGCACGGCGGCCGCCGTGCCTGCGGCCACGCCCCAGCGTGCCACTTCCTCCAAAGGAAGCCCACGCTCCAATGCCCATGCAATGCCAGCCAGCAACGCGTCCCCCGCGCCGACGGGATTCCGTGCCCGCACGTGGGGTGGCCTGGCCCACACCGCACACTGCTTCGAGGCCAGCAGCAGGCCGCCAGCACCCAACGATAACGCCACCAGTTCGATCCCCTGGTGCAGGAAGAACTCTGCAGCGCCAAGCGCACCGGCGTCGGAATTGACCTCCCGCCCCGTCATCTCCTCGGCCTCGACAGCGTTGGGCTTGACCAGGTAGGGGCCAGCCGCGCAGCCCAGCCGCAGCGGCTCCCCGCTGGAATCCAAGAGCGCCTTCGCTCCCCTGGCCTGCACCAGAGCGATAAGTTGAGCGTAGAAATCGAGGGGGACGCCGGGTGGCAGACTGCCGGAGAGAACCCAGATGTTCCCTGGGCGGACCCTCTCGCGGGTCTGGTCGAAGAAGGCGACCAATTCCTGCGCTTGGACCGTGGGGCCGGCCTCGTTTACCTTGACGTACTGTTCCGCACCCACGTCGGTGACGACGATATTGGTACGCGTCTCGCCCGCGATGTGCACGAAATCGGTGGCGATTCCCAGGTCCCTCAGGCCGCGTTCCAGCATCTGGCCCGTTGCCCCGCCGACGAAGCCCATCGCCGTGCTTTCCACGCCCAGGGTCTGCAGCGCTCGCGAGACGTTGAACCCTTTACCGCCCCAGTCAAGCCGCGACGATGTGGCCCGCATCACCTCGTCGAACACGATACGCGGCACGGTCAGCGTGCGGTCCAGCACGGGATTGGGGGTCACGGTGACGATCACGGCCACGCTCGCTCTAATAGTTTGCAATACCGTTCCTGCTTGATTGACTCACCTCTGCTCAGATGCGAGATCCCGCAAGTACTCCCCCATAAGGGGCCACAAGCGTCTGTACCTTTCAAACCGGTCCTCATAAAGTTTCTGTTGCTGCGGGTCTGGCTCGAAAGTCCGCTCCAACCGCACCATGGCCTTGACGCCCGCCTCATAAGAGGAGAACACCCCACTCCCAACCCCAGCCATGATCGCCGCCCCCAAAGCACCTGCCTCGGTGATCCTTGGGCGCACGAACGGCCGGCCCATGATGTCAGCGCAGATCTGAATCCACGCGTCCGACTTGCTGCCGCCGCCTACTGCCCGAAAGTCGGCAATCTCGATCCCGGTTGGAGGGAGCAACTCGATGCATTCCTTCAAGTCGAACGTAATCCCTTCGAGGATGCCTTTCAGAACGTGTCCCCTGGACGTATCAAGCCGCAACCCGGCGATGACTCCACAAGAGTCCGAGACGAATTCCGGTGGCCCGGTTGTGGTAAAGTGCGGCAGTACCTTGATACCGCTTGGTCCTTCCGGAATCTCCGAAATGAGATCCGCGTAAATGTCCCTTCCCATCTCCTCTGCTTGCCGACGCTCTGCTGCAGCAAAGGTGTCTCTGAACCACTTGACCATAGATCCGCCTTGATTGTAAATGAAACTTACGTACTTTCCCGGCACGGCGTGATGTTCCGTGTTCAGCCCCCGCTCGATCATCACCGCGGGTTCATGCCGCTTGCTGAACACAGGCGTGATGCATATAAAGGTGCCCATACCGTATACGGCGCGGCCTTCTTTGATCACACCACAGCCCACGGCGTTGGCGCACTGATCATGAGCCCCAGTGACGATAGAGACGTTAGACGCCAGGCCGAGTTCGCCCGCTACATGTTCAGAAACCGTGCCGATTACGGTGCCTGAAGGAGCAGTGTCAGGAAGTTTGGAGCGGTCAAGCCTGGCAAGTTCCAGGAGTTCCTCCGACCAGGCTTCCCGGTCAACATCGAAAAGAAGGGTCCGGTTCGCCAGGGAGTAATCTACAACAGGTTCTGCACCGAGCATGAAAGAGACGAAACTGCCCCAGAGGAGAAACTTGTGCGCCCGCTCGTAGAGATCGGGCTGATGCTCCTTGATCCACTTCAGCTTCGTTAGGCCGTAATGGTTTCCAAGCGTGTTCCCATTGATCCGGTAGAGACGCTCGTTGTCCAGAGCGCTGCTTAGGCTCTCTAGGTACTCCTCCCCTCGCGCATCAAAGTTCAAGATGGAGGGACCAAGTATCTGGCGATCCTCGGTCACCGGGACCACAGCCTCTCCCAGAGACGATACAGCAAGGGCCTTGACTGGATCCGAGGTAGAACTGGATACAACTTTGCTTATCATCCTTCTGACTTTGGCCCATACTTCAACCGCATCCAACTCCGCCCATCCTGACTTTGGCCTTTGGCAATCGTATTCTTCATACGCCGAGGCGAGCACATGCCCCTCTTCGGAGAACACTGCGGTCTTGCATCCTGTGGTGCCCACGTCTATTCCGAGCAGACTCATAGTCACCCTCCCTAGAATGCGTCGGAGGTTTAACCCACCACCAGTCCCCTGGTTCCGGCCAAGCCAAAATAATCCCGTATGAGCCAGCGAGTGCGGTCACACACTGCCTCCTGGGCAGCAGCCACACTTCCCGATTCTCTCAAGGCCGACTCATAGGCCTGCCGGATCTCAGTGCCGATATTTACCTTGGCAATGCCCTTCTTGATCGCAGCGAGCAAATACTCCCGCTTCACCCCGGATCCGCCATGCAGGACCAGCGGTACGCCGGTCGCTTGACGAAGCTTCTCGAGATGTTCGAGATTCAGCCTCGCCTCGACTTTTTTCTTGTCCTTCAATGCACCAGAAACGGCCCCATGGATGTTGCCTATGGCCACTGAGAGCCAGTCGCAGCCGGTCTCTCGCACAAAACGTTCCGCCTCTTTGACGTCTGTGAAGCCCCTGCCCGACTCGAAGAGCTCCTCATAGGGAGGGAGAGGCCCTGCTTCATGTCCCAGGACCGCACCCAGTTCGGCCTCGCAGGGTATACCCGCCTTGTGAGCAAGATCAACCACCTGGCCCGTTGCCTCGATATTCCCCTCCAGATCCAGGCGCGAGCCATCCACCATGACGGATTGGTAGCCCAACTCAATCGCCTCCCGGATGATCGAGAGATAATCCACCCGCAGGTTATCCTCGTCAATCACGGGCACGTGATCCAGATGGATCCGGACGTAGTCGGACTCGTTCCACTTCATAAACTCTTCCATAACCGCGGCCGGGCCTTGGCTCTCAAACTTGACCCACTCCAGGCGCGCAGTCTCGATAAGCGCAAAGGAATCCTGATCTACCACAGCGCGGATAACCGGCTCGACCATTGGGAGATACGGCACGTTAAAGGCCGGAATCGCCACCCCTGCCTTTTTGGCGTTGTTGATGATGTCGGAAACGCTCTGCATCTTTCATCTCTCCTGTGGTAAAGCCACCTCAAAGCCGAGATAATGCTCCAGTGCCTCACGAACCGGCGCCTGAACCAGGCCCGACGTTACACTTACGTGGTGACGATAGCCATTGCGCCCGACGTGGAGCAGCACGTCCTGGAGCCTCTCGACCTCTGCCACGCCCGCACAGCCGAAGAACTCTGCGGGGATTTTGTCTTCCGTAAATCTCCCTTGCCCCAGGTAGAACCGCAGCCTTCCTGCATCCGTGAGCATGCTGCCAAAGGTAAGGTCAAACGGCGCGATGCGCCCGACGTGACACCCGTAACCGCACCCCTCACCCACTGTATTGGCCAGGATGGCGTGGTCTGCTATCCTCCCCCTATCCGTCATCAAGCCCACGGGAACAGGGCCGCAGTGGAACAGGATGCACTTGTCGTCTTCCTCACCATAGTTGTTGTTCCAGTCCAGGCAAGTCGCTGGCTCGCCAGACGCCAAGTGCAGTGCATACATGGCAACAGCGTTTCCCACGTCCACTTCGCAGGCGGCAGGCACACCACGGTTGTTCAACTCGCCCAGCAGAACGCAAGCGGAGATCCCAAGCTGTTCCTGCAGTTCGATCCAGCACCGCAGGGCGATCGCATCCATCTGGTATTCTTCGATAATCGCGTCCAGCACCACGCCGAGCCTGACAATTCTGTCCAATGCCTCTTTGGGTACCCCTTCCCAGGACGTGTACCCCTTTAGCGTCTCGGCCTTTGCCTTGTAGGCTTCATCGCCGGAATTCACCGCCTTCATGCGCGCGAACACGTCCGAGAGGTCTAGCGTCTCCATTGTGATGCCGTGCCGTTGCAGAGCAACCTCGTCTATGCGGACGGTCTTGAAGGCAGTGGTGCGTGCACCGATTGCGCCAACAACCATACCCCTCATCCCGTTTACCACGCGGCATATCCTGTCAAAGTAATCCACGTTGGCCTTGAAACGGTCGCTTGAGGGGCTTACGACGTGAGGCTTGAGCGCGGTAAACTTGACCCCGTACTGGCAGAACACGTCCATGATGGATATCTTGCCACAAAACGCATCCCGCCTTACTTCCGGTGCCATCTTGTCGAGGTCATCGGGGTATGCCTGTATGAGAATAGGTACCTTCGCCTCGTGGAGCGCCGCTACAGCCCCGGTCTCGTCTCCAAAGTTTGGAAGGCAGAGGATGACACCACCAAACTTGCCCCGGTTTTCCCGTAGGAAGTTGGCGTATCTCTCACCCTCTCGTGGGGTCTCCACAGCACCATAGCGCGTGGCATCCTCCTCAAGCATCAGGACGTCGTGTCCCCACTGTTTCAGCACCCGCGGGAGCTCTTCCCTGGCCTCAGCAATAAGCGAGGCGGGGAAAAAACCCCGGTTTCCGAAGAAAAGTGCGAACGCTGTTTTTCTGTCAGTCAAAATACACCTCCATGAAGACTTTTTCAAGCACAAAGCGGCAACCGCCCAAGGCGTACAGCCTCAAGACCCTGCCGCTTCCAACCTGTCCATCCATCTTCGTCACCCTCCTCGCTGAGAGCAGGGACAAGCAGAGATCACACTACCGTCAAATTCTGGCTAAAGTATAGCACAAGCCTGTAGAAAGGTCAACTGAAGCAGAAAACTGCCGCCTCGAACGGGTGAGAGCTTTCGTTGTCTATAGGCGGGGGTCGCCCGACCAGGGGAGCGGGGGATGGGATTCGAACCCACGACCGCCTGCTTGGGAACCAAATGCAGAGTTTGGCGAAGGATATTGAGAAACTAGACTGAGCCCCTGTTAGCAAAGTTTTCAGGAGGCAACCAACTGGTTGAAGTCATAGCCAGCAGGTTACTGGCCCAACCAGCCGAGAAGACCGCTGACTTTCACGACAGACCCCTGCTGAGTGTCATTGAAACTCGTACCTTAAAATTTTCATGGAAGTCTTGACAACGATGCCTTTTTTATGGTATAATGTGACCGGTAACGGGAACGGTAACGATAAACCACGAGATAGAGAGTTATGGGAAAAAAGG
>SOHZ01000063.1 GCA_004377365.1 Anaerolineales bacterium
TACCTCCTACTAGCACACCGACGCCAACACCGACCAACACGCCAACGCCGACAAACACACCATTGCCTACTAACACGCCCACCCTAACCCCTACTAGCACACCGATGCCAACAGCGACCAAGATGCCAAGGCTGGCCCACACACCTAAGCCAACCCACACACCTAAGCCGACCCACACACCTAAGCCGACTCATACGCCCAGGCCGACCAAGACGCCGAAGCCAGCTCACGTGCCTAGCGAACATGGCCGGGGGTAGTCCCCCCCTCTACGCACTTTCACCCTCAGTCCCCAGTCGCCCTGGAAGAGTATTACAAGGCAACTACTCAGAGGTAGCATCCTGAGTGATTGGAGCGAAGCGGAAATCGTATCGAAGGGTGCGGCGAACGCGATGAGTCCGGCAAACCCGCACCCTTCGATACGCACTTCACTGCGTTCCGTGCTACCCTTCGACAAGCTCAGGACGTGGCTCAGGATGCTGAACTTCGCTGGGTAGTTACATTACAAGAAGCATTTCAAGAGCGATCAGGTAGACAACATCGTCTTGCTCAAGACCCCCTTCGTGAATGATGCGACTCTCCACCTGGTGCACCTCCTCATCGCCGACCAACTGGCCGGTCGCGCTTCTTCAAGCAACTGGCTCGCTTGACCGATCTGGCCACCGCCTGCAAGAACCGCCTTCGCGATGCTGCTCGGCTTCTGATTGGGCCAATGTGGTGGACCCCGACCGCTTCAACCAACGCCTCTTCCGAAGCTGTCATGGCTTGATCCCCGGTGCAACCGAGTTCTGAGAGGGAGAGCAAAGCCTATTTAATGTTGACTTTCTATTGACAGGGCAAAAATTCTGTGGTATAGTAGTAAAGAAGTATCTGCTCTGTTGATCCACAACATCGGGCGACGTCGTGGCGTGGGATGGGAGTCTGGCAGATGGTCCCTTTTCCGGCCAAAGAAGGGGTTCCATCTGCCTGGATGGCCTGACTCACGCGATATATTCCCGCCAGGGTTGCCGGGCTGTTTTCACCGGGCAATCACACACGCTAACTTACATCGCTCTCGGTCCGGTAAGTTAGCGTGTTTTGTTTTAAAAGAGGGTTCCGCGTGTGAGAAAAGCGAGAGCCGATCCTTCATGGTTCGGCTCTGCCCGGCACAACCCTCTGTTCCCAGAGCAACAAGTCCGCCGCCGCGAAGCCTGATGGGGTGGGCTTCACAGAAGTTGTGCAACAGTCCGATGAATTCTTACCAAATTCTAACCTTTTCCTAACGAGATTCTTACCTATTTAGGGTATACTGAGGCCAGTTGATATAAAGAACCCTGCCAACGGTTGACACGATTGCAGACAGAGAGATTATCGTGACATTGTTCGAGAGAAAGGACGTGGCGAGCAAAGACCTGGAAGCACTGTGTGCCCAACGTCTACGCAGGGCTCGCTGGCCTGAACAGGTAAAGTGCCCCCACTGCCATTCCGATGAAGTGACAGACATCAGGCAATACATGGATGTGTTCCAGCGTTATCTGTGTCTGGCCTGCGGCCGGACCTTTAACGATAAGACGGGAACCATCTTTGAGAATTCCAAAATCTCGCTTTCTGCCTGGGCCGAGGCGGCCTATCTGCTGACAGCCGACCAGCCGGTCACCGTCATTGCTGAGAACGTGGGCGTCAGTTACCCTACTGCCCTGCGGATGGTGAGGGAACTGCGGAAATCGAGTCTGCTGCATACTCTGGAGGAAGTCGTCAGGGAGAAGCGGTTCAGGCCCTGGAAGCGGTTGGGATTCGAATCAGTGGAGTGATCGCAAGCGAAGCGGTTCATGTGAGGCGGTGAAAGAAGTATTTCACAGTTAGTGTTGCTGTCTTGAGCGGAGAGTAGGAGCGTCATCATGAAGAGGATGCGTTTTCTGGTAGCCATACTTATTATCTGGCTCTTTTTCTTCTACAACATAGAGCGGCTGAGTAAGCCCATCAATATCAACCGCGTGGCCTACATTTTTGTGCCGATTGTGGCCGTCCTCGCTATTGTCGTTCCTCGCTTGCGCCAAGTCCCTTTGGGGGTGCTCCTGGTAGTGCCCGTCCCGATATTCCTGGTGCTCAAGGCCTGGCTGGGGTATCCTATATGGGGCATGGCTATTCCTTTGACGGTGACAGAAATATGTGTCATTGCTCTGACGACCGTCCTGGCGCGTCGGCTGAGCAACGGGCTGAGTGAGTTTGAGAGTGCCATCGCCAATATCACCATTGGGCAGGCCGGCAAATCACCTGAGCCGTTTTCGACGGGCCAGGGCGAGATGTACCGGGAGGTGCGACGGGCCCGGCGCCATCAGCGTCCCCTGACGCTGGTGGCCATTGGAGTTGAAGAAGAATCAGTCCAGGTTGCTTTGGACCGCATGGTGCAAGAAGTCCAGCAAGCGATGATGAAGCAGTATGTGCTGTCTGGTGTGGCCAGGACGCTGTGCGATGAACTGGAAGACTATAATATTATCGCCCAGAGAAATGACCACTTTCTTGCCTTGTTACCGGAAGTAGCGCAGGAGAAGTTGGCTGACCTGATTGAGCAGTTGCGCAAGGCCGTATCTGAGCAGGTGGGGGTCGCCCTGCAAATCGGCACTGCATCTTTCCCTGAGGACGCCGTGACCTTTGAAAGCCTGGTAGAGAAGGCCGTCGAGGAAATGGACCCTGCCTATCTAGTCGTCACGAATATGCACCATAGCTCCGTCTTGGGCTAAGTACCTAGTCAGGGGAAATGAATGCGGAGCTGGAGCCAGGACCCTCTCTGCGGCCTCAACAGTTGACAACGGAACACCATACTATCTTGACAATGTCACATTTCCATGTCATTGCGAGGAGCCGAAGCCGCGAGCGAAGCGTGGCGGGCGGCGACGAAGCAATCCCAGGAGGCAGCATATAAGAGATTGCTTCGCTTCGCTCGCAATGACAGGAGGGTTTGTCAAT